>CAYPRN010000029.1:0-12355 GCA_964413295.1 uncultured Gammaproteobacteria bacterium
TAGTAAATAGTATCTTTATTTTATCATTTTTATTGTATTTGTCAATGTTTTTAAAATATAATAATATCCGTGTTAATTCGTCTAATTCGCTAAATTCGCGTGCTATTTTTTATTTTTATGGCACACGAATTGGACAAATTGAATGAATTTACACGAATTAATTTAGTTATTTTTACCTAATTTTAGCTAATATTTTACTATATGTGATATTATTTGTAAATTGTAGTTCTATTGCGTTTAGAACGAAGATTTGCTTGCAAGCCGTAGCCTTGGCGTAGGCTTGACTTTTTTATCTATATATGATACGATATCTTATTAATGTTGTTTACAATTGAGTTCAAAATAGCGCATTTTAAGCGCAAAAAAACAAGGAGAAGTATCATGAAAAAAGCACTACTGTTTTTCGCATTATTCGCCGTAGTTTTCGGATTTAACGTGAGCCCGGTTTCAGCAGAAGCTGGGGAAGTTTCCATTAACGAGGGGGACACCGTAGAATTCCTCGGGGATAATGAACTGCGAGGCATTTTTATTCTTCGCGGAGATACTCTGCTATCCGTCGCTAATCCGGCCACATTAAAAGCCGAATCTCACGGGTTAATTGATGCTCATGGAAAGATTACCGCTGACTGGGGCCGAGTAATTCAACTTAATGAAGCACAAGCAAATTTCGTTAAGAGGAATTTTAAAATTGCCGGTCAAGCGATACAGTCCATTCCCGTTGATATTCCAACTGGAAGCATTCGAGTGTGCGATGATTATAACACTTATCGCGACTTGAAAATGGATTACGACTTGGACGACAACAGAAGATTGGTATTGCGGTGGAATTACGGCTATACCGATATTGTCAACGATTTCCATGTTATGGTCAGCATAAACAACGGAAAGTTTGTTTATCTCGGCCAAACTGGAAATGCGGATGAATATTTTGTATTTTCATCTGAAAATCAGAAGGGCAGTGAACTACTTAAGCAAGGACCTCAATTTGGTGTTCGTTATACCTTTAAGGTCGTTGCTCTGAGAAAGTGGTCGCTTCCAGATCAAACAATGAGCACGACAGCCTTCGTTGATTATAAAAATATGAACCCGTTGATATCCGAGCCGGTGCCAATAACACCGCCTAAAGTTTCTATTGAATTGTCAGGCTATGAAAAACAGATAGGACAGGTATTTTATGTTCTATCAGGAATACCCATAAACATAGGAATTGAAATAAAGTCTGATGTGGCAGTTTCAGGAAACATTAAATGGGGAGATGACACGTCAGTTGGTTTAGGAGGAAAAGGTAAAGACGGCGTTCTTAGTGGAAACTATTCACATAAATATTACGTGATCGCAGGTCATTCAGGTAATTATGTGATAAGTTACAGTGTGAACGGTGGAGAAGATGTGGAAATTGCAAGAGTCATAGTGACTATTGAGAATGGGGTTCCCAAAATCCCTACTTCAACGCCAACAGTGACTCCGATACCGACATCAACGCCAGTTCAAGAGCCATCACCGACACCAACAATGACGAACACTCCTAAACCAACCTCAACGTCGACTCCATATCTGGATTTCACCGTTAGCACGGGCAGTAATACCATTAGCAGTCGTGCTGTAGTTGGGGTGACACAGTCGGTTATACCTGTTATTGAAATTTTAAGAGAAGGAAATTTTCCTTCCGAAATAGCATCCTTTAATGTCACGGCCGATTCCGCTTCTTCAGTAATATCAATCACAACCATGACCATTCAGCACGAACCTGGTTGGAAAACTACCATTCAAACAGGAAATCAAAGTGAAGTGACGGGAGAGCAACGTCGTTCGTATACGGAGTATGTGGTGTATAATGTTGTAGCCACTGCTTACTTCAGTGACGGCACAGTGTTGTCAGTAACATTTACGGTGAAAGTTGTGGATAATACGCCACCGCCGTCACCTCCGTCGCCAACGCCGACAGTTACGCCAGTGCCGTCTGAGCCGACTGAACCATCTGACGAGTTTCAGTTGACGTGGATGTCTTCTTCAGATGACCCATCTATAAAGTTTGTTAATTTTGTAAATGGGGAATATGTAGTAGTTCCTACAGAAGAAGATGGAATTGGTGTTCAAATTGACATACCATATCTTTCATTGCCATGGAGTTTTGGCATTTATCGTGGCGTTGGATTGCGACCAGGAGAACAGATTGTTCAGGGCAGGAAATATCGCCTTGAAGTAACCGTAGTCGCCAGAAATGCCGGCAAAATGAGAATTCTCTTGGAAGAAATGTCACAGAAGGGAATGGAAATAAATCTTACGGACTCGAATAGTCCTTATGGTATTCCGTTAGTGGACATTCCCGCTGGAGAGTCAAAAATAATTGTTGATTTGACTGCTATTGCGGACAGTTCAACAGCTCCTTGGATTACTTGTTGGCTCGGAGAAAATATGGGCGGTTCTTTCGTCTTTAAGGATTGGCGTCTTTCTGAATTGAAATAAGTTCTTTTATTAACTAATTCATAGCCTTGGCTTACAACCATGGCTTTTTTTTACTTAATTTTAGACAAAATTTTTTGAAAAGTAACTTAAAATAGAGTATTTGTTAACTATTGACAAATTTTTTAAATATAGTATAATATATTATCATTTATTAAAATAATTCCCTAAGTATTTGGGGTTAAAATAGCAGTTCTTTTAAAAATTCGGTTAGATTCAAACCGTAAAATGAATCAAAATAGGAGATTAATCATGAAAAGTTTGTTCCAGTTTTTCGTTGTTTTCGCAGCATTGGGGTTGACAATTGTCAGCGAGGCAAAGGTAATCGTTATTGACGGCGATCAAAAAGAATATTGTTCAGAAATCGTTACAGCGCCTAACGGAGAAGAAGTTCAACTTTTTTATCCCTTGGAACCTGCGCGATCAAGTGTTATTGTGACTGGCGTAAAGGCAAATAAACCGCAATCAACAGATTTTAGTTTTCCTTCAATTGGAATTCTAAAATCAGTGCGGGTTGTCGGCGGACCGGATAAATTCTGGGTTACAGCAAGCGATCTCAAAGGTAACGCCATGATTGACAGAAGTTGTTTGTACCCAGATGATTTAATCAAAGTAGATACGCATGCATCAACCGGGCAAGACTATCGTCATTTGATTCGTCCCAGTTTTTGGAATCAAATGGACCAGTATGGACAAATGGTTTATGCCATGCCCAACTATAATCATACCGATTCCAGAATTTACTATCCGGAGCAAGTCCATCCCAACGGAGTTTTTCCCTATAGTCGGATGGATATGCTGTTTCCCGGTTATGTTATGCCTCAAGAAATTGTGAATACTGATTCACAATGGTATAACAACTTGGCCGATGGGCAGGATTACTGTATGCCTGGCTGGTACAGCGCTTCACTGTGGTTGTTCCGACGGCAAGTTGACGGCTCGTATAAGGCGATTGACTGGGTATTATCTGAATCCCGACTGTTAGGCCCGGAACCAATTCTAACCGGCCCATCCCCGGTAATTTACGACCATGAATATGAGGTCGTAGGAACGCCGTCGCGTTTTTGGAAAATTTATTTCCACGCTAACGCAGGAGTGGATGTAATGGTCTATGCAATCATGAGAGATGATAATTCGTTTGTTCAGAATTCAAACAATTATCCTTTCGTTGTCGTCATTAATCATCCCAAAGCCAAGGATGGTGGCCTGCAGATTCATCCGATTACTGGAAGATACGAATATTTGATTCCAGTGCCAATTACGGATAATATTCCTGCCGGAAAGTACAAAGTTATTATTCAAGGAGTGCGGATGAATTGGAAATATAATGCGCCCATGAAGTATAGCGAAATTCTCGGATGGAATGCTGGTTTTATTAATTGGCCAGGATGATAGTTTTTTAAGGAGGTTTTAAACAAGGGTTGTGAGGTTCTTTTTTAATCTCACAGCCCTTTTTCTTTTTTGTCATCTTAACTAAGGTAAATAATTTAGATTATTTGTTTTAATTAAAATAATATTTATGCTAGATAAAATAAAACAATTTAGTTTGAAAAATATAACTGCCGTTATTGCGTCAGTTCTGTTTATAGTTTTTATAGCAGGCTTACAATTATTTAGTCCTTGGCAAGTTATTATTGCCTTGTTGTTTCCCATTGTATTAATGACTACGGCTATTTATCCTCATTGGGGAGTTTATTTATTGGCATTTTTTTTGCCGACAACCAGCTGGTATTTTTATTTTGGTAAACTGGAGATTCCTTTTGTTGATTTATTAGGCTTATTTTTGTTAGTCTCTTTTATTAGTCGTTTATTGTATTTGTGGTCTGTTAATTATCAGCAGTTTAAGAAAGAGTTTCATTGGCCTATTTTAGTTCCGTATTTAGTATTTCTAGGTATAAGTTTTTTGTCAGCATTACAAGTTGATACCCCGATGGATAGTATTTGGTATACAGTGCGTTGGATAGTTATATTTTATATTATTTATATATTTTTACCTTTTAATATTATTAAAGAAAAAAAACATTTAAAAGGCGTGATAGTAAGTTTAATTTTATCAGCTTTAGCTGTCTCTGCTATTGGGTTAGCATCATTGCCACAACAAGATTTTTATAATGAATTTGTGCGCATTAAGCCAATTTCTATTTTTGGTATTTATCCAATTGAACAAAATCAAAAGCACATCTCTGAAACTATTGTCAGCATTTTATTTTTATTATTTACTTTGCCATTTTTATTAAAAAATAAATTGTCTAAAAAATTAATTTATGGATTATTTATTTTTTTCTGTTTAGTTGTTTTAGGGAGTTTTGCTCGCACAGCTTGGCTTGTTTTAATTTTACAATTATTATTATTTGGCTGGTATATGGTGAAGCGTAATAAAATTCAATTACAGCATTTTTTGATGACAGTAATTTTATTTTTTATAATCATGTTACCAGCAACTTATTATATGGCAGTTTTACAAAGCAGTCCTTTAAGCGTTGGATCAACTGAAAGCAGGATATTAATGACGCAAATTGGTGGGCAGGCATTTTTAGGAAAACCGTTTTTAGGACAAGGAGCAGGACATTTTGAAGAACTAATACAAGATAATATTTATTTTATCGCTAAATATGGACGCTTTTTAGATGCTCATGGATTAATACAAAAAATATCAACTGAACTAGGAATATTAGGCCTAGTCGCTTTTGGTTGGATAATTGGTAACATATTTTATAAACTTACTTTTTTATTTAATCGCCTAAAGGAAAGAATAGTAGAACAAGAAATTCTTTTTTATATTATGTTGTCAGCTGGCGGAATTTTATTATTTGAATTTTTTGATACATTTTATTATAAAGGCAAGCTTTGGTTTATTATTGCTCTATCTTTAGTGGCCATTAAGTTAATTAAAGAAAAAAAATTAGTAGATTTTGTGAAATAAAAATATGAAAAAAGTATTAATAAATTTTAGAGGCGGTATTGGCGATTATATAATGTTGGCGCCAATGTTGGAAAATTTGTTTAAAACAAAACAGTATTCTTTAGTATTGGTTGCTGATAATAATATAAAAAAATTAGCAGAAGCAAGTCATTATTTCAATCAAGCATTTTATTTCAATTATAATGCTAATATTTTAATTAAATTATGGCAGTTATTTATTTTATTTTGGCAGCTATTATTTTTTAAAATTGATATTTGCATTACTCCTATTTCTACTTTTGGCAAAACACCAGCTTTGATTAGCTATTTATCAAAAGCTTCAACACGTATTGGTTTCAAACAAGATAAATACAGCAAGGTAAATAACTATCAGCTTAATGTTTTTGCGACAGAACATGACAGTAAACAGAATATGAAAATTTTAAAAACGTTAAATATAGTAGCGAAGGTTACCAATCCTTTAATTACTATTAATAATCATAATCAACAGCAAGTTAATTTATTTTTACAGCAACATAATATTGAATGTACAGACAAGATTATTGCTATAGCTCCTTTTGCTATTGGCGTCAAAGGAAAAAATTCTAAAGAATGGCCATGGAAAAAATATAAAGAGCTTATTAAAAAGATCGTCAAAAAAGATAATGCTCAAGTCATAATTTTAGGAACCGCCAAAGAGCTGGCTAAGGTAAAAAATGATGAAGTAATTACAATAGATAAAGTTTCTTTGTTGGATAAAAATTTTTCTATTTTAGATACGGCGACTTTATTGCAAAAAGCAAGTTTATTAATATGCAATGACAGTGGATTAATGCATATAGTCGCAATGTTTAATATTCCGATAGTTTCAATTTGGCTGTCCACTAATCCAAAAAGATATGGCTATAGCGCTAAAAAAAATGTTAGTGAGTTGTGTGGCGATGTTTCTGTAAATAAAGCTTGGCAGGTTAGTTTGCCATATTTAAAATAAATCATTATGAAAATATTACAGATTAATAAGTATCATTATTTAAAAGGTGGCGCAGAGCGTTCTTATTTTAATACGATTGAAATTTTAGAAAAACAAGGTCATGAAGTAGCTGTTTTTAGCATGTGCCATCCTCAAAATAAATCCACCAAGTGGAGTAAATATTTTATTAGTAATATTAACTATCATCAAAAACAATCATTATGGAAAAAAATAAAATTGGCTGGCAAGATGATTTATAACCGAGAAGCAGTTAAAAATTTGGAAAAATTAATTAAAGATTTTCAGCCAGAAGTTGCTCACCTACACAATATTTATCATCAGCTTTCACCAGCTATTATTAATGTTTTAAAAAAGCATAATATACCCATAATTATGACACTGCATGATTATAAAATAATTTGTCCTAACTACAGTTTATTTGCGCGTGGTGAAGTTTATAATCGCTGTAAAAATGGGAAATTTTATCAATGTTTTTTTGATCGTTGTATTGATAATTTATGGATTAAAAGTTTATTAGGAACAATTGAGTCTTATTGGCATAAAAAAACTTATCAAAAAGTTGATTTATTTATCGCTCCCAGTAAATTTTTAAAAAATAAATTTAAAGATTATGGTTTCAAGGGAAAAATAGTTCACTTGCCATATGCGGTAATGCCTTATTCTTTTGACAATAAGACAGACTATGAAAAACAAGATTACTTTTTATATGCCGGTAGATTATCTCAAGAAAAAGGAGTGGATGTTCTTATTAATGCTTTTGTTAAATTAAAAAATAATAATTTAATAAAGCTTATTATTGTCGGTGATGGTCCAACTAAAAAACGCTTGCAAAAATTAACAAAAAAATTAAATGTGAATAAAAAAATTATTTTTGTTGGACATAAAAATAAAAATGAGCTTTTCTCATTGATTTTAAAAGCAAAGGCAGTAGTAGTTCCATCAGTTTGGCCAGAAAATTTACCTTTCTCGGTTTTAGAAGCAATGTCATTGACAAAATTAGTAATTTGTAGTAAGATAGGAGGATTGGTTGAAATGATTAAAAACAATAAAAATGGCTTAATTTTTTCAATAGGTGATATAGATGAATTAACTAACACTCTAGAAAATGTTATTAAACATCCAGAATTAGCTAAAAAGTTGGGTCAAAATGCCCGCAACCAAGTGATTAATGTTTATAACCCAGAAAATTATTATCAAAAATTAATGCAATATTATCAAGAGATAATTAAATAATTATGAAAATATACTTTATTGGACAAAAAGGAATACCAGCAATTAATGGCGGAGTTGAACGCTACGTTGATGATTTAAGCGTGCACTTGGCAAAACAAGGGCATGAAGTTTTTGTTTATGTCCGTAAAAATTATGCCAATAAACGTTTAAAAAAATATGCAGGAGTAAATCTATTACCTTTGTCTTCAATTAATACTAAACATTTAGATACCATTAGCTATACTTTTTTAGCTATCTTAGACGTGTTAAAACGTAAAGCAGATATAGTTCATTTTCAGTCTATTGGGCCATCTTCATTGTTATGGATTTTAAAAATATTTAAGCGCAACACATCTATAATTTCTACTTTTCATTCCCAATGTTATTATCATCAAAAATGGGGATTTGTTGCTCGTTGGTGTTTACGTACAGGAGAGTTCATTTTATGCACTTTATCAGATGCTATATTAGTCCCTTCAAGCGTCTTACAACACTACACTGCTCGACGTTATGGACGAGAACCTATACATATTTCTAATAGTGTTAATATTTATGATCTCTTACCAGCTCGTCGAATTAAAAAATGGGGTTTAAAAAAAGATAATTATATAGTTGCTGTTAGTCGTTTAGTAAAACACAAAGGTTTACAGTATTTAATTGAATCTTATCAGAAATTAGATACAGATAAAAAATTAGTAATAGTTGGTGATGGCGCCTTTACGGATGATTACGTTAAGGAACTTCATCAGTTAGCTGGTAACAATAAAAATATTATTTTTACTGGACAAGTATATGGTCCAATTTTGACCGAGCTATATTCTAACGCTTGTTTATTTGTCCAGCCATCAGAGTCTGAAGGATTATCAATTGCTTTATTAGAAGCGATGTCATATGGCTTACCAGTTTTAGTTAGTGATATTGCTGAAAATACTGAAGCAGTTGATAAAGCAGGATTTATTTTTAAAAACAAGAATGTTATTGATTTAACAAATAAATTAAAATATATATTAAATAATCCTAAAACAAGTAAATATAAAGGTCAGCGAGCGCTTGAGCGCGTATCACAATATTATAATTGGGAAATAGTAGTGTATAAAGTGCTGGATGTTTATAAAGAAGTAGTATTTAATAAACAGCGAAAATATTTTACTAAGCAATTAATGCAAAATACTTATCTTAAATAATTAAAGATAAATTTTAAAATATGTTTAACAAAATAAAAAATTTTTATCATAATCGTATTTTTTTAGCAGTTTTAATGTTAGTTATTTCTGTTTTTCTGTTAATGCCTTTAGCGGATATTCAAGGAGTAAATCAATCATATAGCACTGGCGATGCTATTGTTTATCGTAATGAAATTATTATCGGTTCAACGAATACTGGCGCTTTAGAAATATTTAAGCAATCTGGCAGTGAAGTTATTAAACAAGCTAATATTATTTCTTTTTCAAATAAATATGATCAATTTTTTGATATTGCTTTTAGTCAAGAAGGGGACAAACTTTACGTTTATGCGGTTAATGGCGGGTATTTATTAAAATATGATATTAGCAATACTGTTCAGCCAGCCTTAATTGCCAGCGTGAAAGATAACGCTGATGACTGGTTTATGCGCGTTCAGAGAATTGATAGCCACATTGTTACGACAGGAAGCAAGGGAGTAAAATTATGGAATTTTGATACGCAGGTGATTGGCAGTTATCTTAATCCAGATAAAAATTATAATGTCAGTTTAGCTAGGAACGGACAGTTCCTCTTTGATGTAAAGACAGATTATAATAATGACACAGAAAATGACTTGATTAAAATTATAGATACTTCTGCTCGCAAAGTAATAGCCGATGAACAAATTGTTTTAAATCATAATCGCGACCGTCAAATTTATCTTGATTCTGCAAATCAATTAGTTTATCTTGTCGGCGACCGTGTATTAAAACAAATTAATTTAAAAACTAAAGCAGTTGATAATTTTAAACATGCTGGCGGACAAGGATTTTCCGCAGATGGAATTTTAGGCAAAGATTATATTTATTTTTCTGACGGTTTAGGCGTTGTTAAGATGGGATCAGACATGAAATTAATTAACGGCGTGCATATTTATAGATTAGGTATAACTGACAGTTGGTCTATGGGATTACGCGCGCTTGACTATAACGGACAGGACAGAGTAGTGGTTTTTAACCACTCTAACATTATGGTTTTAAATGAAAATCTAGACTTAGTGGCCTATTATAAACCACAAGAATACGCGCCACAGACAGGAATTGATAATGTTAAAGAACCATTAAGCATATCTCTTGATAAAAAAAGAGCGCCCCGCAATACGCAAGTTTCATTGCGCGGGACAGGATTTGGCGCTTATGAAGAGTTGTCAATTGAATTTTTAAAAAGAGATAAAATTCTGGGTAGTAAAATAAAAGCGCAAGCAAACGCCAGTGGCGGATTTAATAAAATTATCACTGTTCCTAGTGATATGCCAGAGGGCATATCTAGAGTATCTGCTATAGATGGTGATATTAAAGTAACAGGGTTAAGTTCAGAATTGAATTATAGTGTTGGGTTTACTATAGAATAAATCCCTACCAATTACCAATTAATACTAATATACCAATATTCTATCAACTTATTTTGGCAAGTGATAATTTGTATTTCTATAAACCATTTAAGTAGTATTAGTATATTAGTAAAGATTAGTAATTAGTAGGAGTAATGTTTTTTAAAATTGAATTACAAAGGAGAAGGATCATGAAAAAAGCAATATGGTTGTTAATGGTTGTATTCGCGCTGTTTATTGTTCACGAGAGCTTTGCTGGCTTGTTAAACGCGCCAGCGCATCGGCCTGATCCTTGGGGACTTGGTATGTCTGGAGCAGTTACAGCATCTGGCGGTGGTCCGTCATCTTTGGCTGGCAATCAGGCTGGGTTATTTTGGATAGACGGCAATTGGGAATTAGAAGTCGGTAGCACTTTTTTGTTTACTGATTTTGATTATTCCCAAGACGCTCTGTTAGGTGGCCAGAATTGGGGAGCGAAAAATGAATTTTTTCCGTTTCCTGAATTTTTTCTAGCCAAACGAGTAACTCCTAATTTGGTTGTCGGTATTGGCGCTTGGGTGCCGTATGGGCTGGCGTGTGATTATAGCGCTTATATTCCGGCTTTTCAATCAACAGTAATGATTGGAAATTTCGGAATCGGAATGTCTTATCTCGTCACTGATGATTTGCTCTCTGGTCAGTTAATCTTCGGCGCTTCGCTAAAAGCCATCTACGGCAATGTGGAATTTAAACTTCCACTAATGCAAGGCGGGAACTATTTGGGCTCGCCTCGAAGCGCGACTGACGGGTGGGGAATGGGAGCGTCTGTTGGATTGCTTTATGAATGCTATCCTTGGTCCCTGGGAATTTCGTATGATATTCCAGTTGATATTAGCATCTCTGGACATACTGATTTTCCAGCAATAACTACGTTGAGCAGGCAAAGTTTTGATTCTGAAATAAGTTATCCGGGTAGGCTGGGTATTGGCGCGGCCTATAATATTACATCCCGCTGGATGATAGCACTTAATTATTTTTGGACTGATTACAGCGAGATGGACGCCTTGAATGTCAGTTATGGAAATCTTCCGCCTAGCAGTGTTCCGCTTGGCTGGGGCGATGTTCATTCCGTGCATTTGGGAAACGAATATGTCGCTAACGATTGGTTAACTCTGCGCTGTGGCGCTGGTTGGATGTCAGATGGAAGTTCAGACGACTATTTAGTTCCATCTATCCCAGATGTTCCGGGTTGGGATGTGACCATCGGCGCCAGTGTGGAATTAACTGAAAATACCACTCTGAATCTGGCTGGTATTTACGCTTGGGGCGAACGAGATATTTCTTTCGCGTCAGGACGACCTGCCTCCGGATATCATACAGCCGATATTTGGGGCGGAGGAATTTCAGTTAATTATCAGTTTTGATCTTTTTATTAATCAATGTTATATTATTAATATCATACACACTTTTGCTGTTTTTGTAGCTCAGCAAGAGAACCCATCGGAGAGAGAAAGGACTCCCATTCCATCCCGTCTCTCTCCATTTTTTTTCTAAAAATTTGTATTTACCTCCGTAGAGACGAGGCATTGCCTCGTCTCCGTTGAGGAATGCGCCAGCGGTATCGTACGAGGCATTGCCTTGTCTCTGCCTATTTTTCTAAAAAAATTAGCCCACAAGTTTTTTAATACTTGTGGGCGTTTGTATTTTTGTTGCAGTTTATTGTAAGCAGAGAATTACCTGTTTAAAATAGCCACTTTTGGTTTTGCCAAATATTCTAGACAAATCAGCTTTTGATTCAACTGTTTGTTTAATTATTTTTCCTTGCAATACATCTGATTTGCATCTTCTGCTTCCACATTCAACTTCAACGATAATTTTTTTACCATTACCAAGATGTTTTTCCATCCTACGCCAAAGACCTCTAACAGGTCTATCTGGCAATCCAGAAATAACTTCTTTATTCAGCGTGTAAGGAAAATTCATGCATATCCTCCTTGTGTGATTTTTATTTTTTTAAAGATCTCGTATTAATATGCGATTTCTAATATATCAAGCTTTTTTTATTTTGTCAAGGGTGGTTTTTTACTTGTTCACCTAATTGCGGAGCTGTTAGTGGGATTTATCCTATCGGATTTATTCCGCTGTATAACTGGGATGATATAATTGACTTTTTAGTATAAAGGAGTATACTTAAAGTATTAATAGAACTCATATAGAGTTTTCATAAATTCCCCCTAAAAACAGAGCGTGAATT
>CAYPRN010000030.1:0-11924 GCA_964413295.1 uncultured Gammaproteobacteria bacterium
CAATTGATTACATTTGCTCATCAATATTATTATGCCTCGCTGGGATTATTTTTAAAACATGCTATTCCTGAACCTTTGAAGCGAAAAAACAAAAAGGCAGAAAAGGCGTTAGATCAATGCGATCTAAAAAAAATAAACAGCAACTCTATAACAGGGCTAAATGATTCTCAGTCTGAACTAATAATTGGCACGGCTCAAGAACGGCAGACATATTATTTAAAAATTATTAATCAAGCAATAGCCAACCAGAAACAAATTTTATTGTTAGTACCGGAAATTACTTTGTTAGCGCAGGCTAAAATTTGGTTGGAGAATGCTTTGCCAGAGACAGAGGTTATTGTTTTATTTGGCGGTCTGTCTAAAACTGATCAAATTATTAACTGGCGACGGGCGCAGACTAATTCTGCTCAAATTTTTATTGGCACACGCAAAGCGATTTTTACACCTTTTTACAATCTGGATTGCATTATTATAGATGAGGAAGCTGATTTAAGTTATAAGCAATGGGATATGAATCCTCGCTATGACGCGCGCTTGTTAGCGGAAAAAAAGGTAAAACTATATGGATGTAAATTAATTTTCGGCAATACAGTCCCCTCTATTACCAGCTATCTTAAAGCTAAGAAAAAAATCTTTAAACATTTGTCTTCTTCTGCCAAAATTGGCACAGATATAAGCATAGTTGATATGCGAAATGAATTGCATAAAAATAACTACTCGGTTTTTTCCGATAAACTTGATAGTGATTTAACTGAAACCTTGTCAAACAATCAACAAACTTTAATTTTTACTAATCGTCGCGCGGCTTCAACTTTTGTGATGTGTCGTGATTGTGGTCAGGTAATGCGCTGTCCTAATTGCCAAATAGCTTTAGTTGAACATATCAACAAAACTCTTAGCTGTAATCATTGCAGTGTTAAAATGATTTCGCCTTTGGTTTGCCCTAAGTGCAAATCTCCCCGCATTAAAAGTTTTGGCGCGGGTATAGAAAAAGTGGAGGAATATATTAAAGAACATTTTCCTCAAGCTAGAACACAACGGATGGACATTACCGAAAGCACTAATTTTAAAAATCTGCTAACTATTATTAAACAATGGCAAGCTGGTGATTTTGATATTTTAATCGGCACGCAAATAAGCGTTAGATTGCAATCGCCTAATCTTGCTTTAATAGCAGCCATTGATATTGATTCTGTACTTAATTTTCCTGACTGGCGAAATGATGAAAAAGCCTGGCAGATACTAAACAGTCTAACTCAGCGCACTAATCAGCAGAAAGTATTATTACAGACTTACAACCCGGAATCCGCTCTGCTACAATACATAAAACCTTATGTTAGTTCGCCAGAAGCAGAACAACGGTCAGTAGCAACTAATTTCTATCAACAAGAATTGCATAATAGAAAACAACTATCCTATCCACCTTTTGTAAAAATGATTAAGCTAATTTGCAAGCATGATGATTTTGATTTTTTACAGAATGAGACAGAACGCATTGTCTATGAACTACGACAAGCTCTGCCAGAGCAAAAAATAATCGGCCCAATCCAGCCAATTAACGCTAAAGTCCGCAATTTTTGGCAAAAACATATCATCCTAAAGCTTGATCAAAAATTGACAGACAGCCATAAAAATGATATATTAAAAAAAATATTAGATAATTTAAATAATGCTTGGAGTATTGATGTAGATCCATTGACTTAATTGTCATTGCGAGGCCGAAGGCCGTGGCAATCCCGTCAGTATCATTATATTTTCACGGGATTGCCACACTTCGTTTCACTACGCTCGCAATGACAATATTACTTTATGCCAAAACTACTTAATATAATCACCCACCCTAACGACATTTTAAGAAAAAAATGCGTTGAAATAAAAAAAGTTGACGAAAAAATACGCCAGCTTGTTTTAGATATGGAACATACTATGTTGGAAAAAGACGGCATCGGCTTAGCCGCTCCACAGGTCGGACAAAATATTAATCTGATTTTAATCAACACTAAAGACGGCTATATCCATATGATCAACCCAAAAATTACTAAAAAATCATGGTTTAAAAGTATTGAAGAAGAAGGCTGTCTTTCCCTGCCTAATATTTTCGGTAAAGTAAAACGTTCTAAAAAAATTCGTGTCATCTATAATGACAAAGACAATAATAAGCATAAACTAAAAGCTGAGGGTATGCTTGCTCGCGTTATCCAGCATGAAGTAGATCATTTGAATGGAGTGCTGTTTATTGATTATTTAAAAAAGAAAGATAGGCCAAATGTGTAAATTTTATTACAATTTATCAAAAACTAAAAAAATTATTCTTCTGCTTATTACAATTCCCCTGTCTATTCCGTTAGGCGCAATTATTGGGCTTATGATAGGCCTGATGTTAGTCACTTTTATTCCTGCCTGTTGTAGTGATGATGGATGCCATAATTGCTTTGAACTTAATGGCATGATTGGTTATGAGGCAACTGGATTTATTGGTTTTTGGATTGGATTATTTTTAGTTCCAATAATGTATATATCGCTAATTATTTATTTAGAATTAAACAAATAATTTCTATTTAATTAAGCTCTTTTTATTTTTTTACAATTCAAAAACCATCTCGCATTGAGACGGTTTCTAAAAATATCGTTAGCACGGCGATCCATGGTTGACAATATTAGTATAACAAAATTGCTAATTTTGTCAACTTTATGTATTAACACCTAAAAAAGCTTTAATATTAAATTTTTTAGGAAAGAAAAAAGACCACCGATTTTTCGATGATCTTAGTGAACGAACGAACAAAATATTAGAAAATTATTTACGGGGCGTCCTTTAGAGGGAAGGCGTCTGGAACTAATTTCCTCAATTCTTCCAAAGCCTTTTCATGGTTTTCAAACCCCAAATCTTGCCATGAAAAAATTCCTTCCTCAACAATTTCAAAAATATTTTTCACTACCCTTCTTGCTTCTATTTTGTCGTAATGACCTTTACGGAACAGATCGAAGTTGTGGCGAAAATATCCAGCTATAACATTCTTTGTTATAGCTGAAAGTTCAGTATTAACTTCCTTAATTTCTTGAACTTTTCTGTCTCCTTCCAATTTTCCCAAATAAAAACCAAAAACAACAGCGACGATTATTAGTAACACACCGACAATCGCCAACAAGCTAGGTATAAAATGAACGATTTTTTTCATGATTTTTCTCCCGTAATCTGTTTTTTAAATCTATGATAAGAATAGCATAAGAGTATATATTTGTCAACCTTTTTACCATATTTTCCTTAATATTAGCTAAAAATCTTCATGTTTAAAAATAAATACAACCTAATCTTCATGGGAACGCCTGATTTTAGTGTTCCTACCCTGCAAAAACTCATCGCTAATGAGCGTTTTTCTATTTCAGCGGTAATTACCGCGCCAGACGCTAAAGTAGGGCGAAAACAGATTATGACGCCACCACCGGTGAAAGTTGTAGCCAAAAAGCATAATATTCCTGTTTTGCAGCCGAAAAAATTATCTTCCAACAAAAACGTAGGAACAGGGCAATACCCTGTTCCTACTGAGGAAATAAAAAATTTAAAACCAGACGCAATTATCGTGATTGCCTACGGCCAGCTTATTCCGAAGAAAATTTTAGATATCCCAAAATACGGTTGTTTAAATCTGCATGCTTCCCTATTGCCAAAATACCGCGGCGCTTCGCCGATTCAATCCGCGATTGCTAATGGCGATAAAGAAACTGGGATAACCTTGATGAAAATAGATGAGGGTATGGATACTGGCGATATTATCGCGCAGGAGAAGATTGAGATTATACAGAGTGCTTGCCCCGCCTGCACAGGTGGGGACACAGGCGAAAGTTTGCATGATAAATTGTCAGAGTTAAGCGCGGAAGTTATAGAAAAACATCTGGTGAATTATCTTGAAGGAAAATTAAAACCAATGCCACAAAATAACGCACAGGCAACCACTGCGTCTAAATTAACTCGAGAAAACGGTCGCATAGACTGGAATAAATCAGCTGAAAAAATTGAACGCATGGTGCGCGCTTATTATCCTTGGCCTGGCACGCACACCCATCTTCGCCAAGGCTACGATGGGCAAGCAAAATGGAATGGTAAAACTTTAAAAATTATAAAAACAGATATTATTTCTGAAAATAAACACAACGTTGGAGAAATATTTTTACATCCGCCTAGACTTGGCGAGGCTGGCGAGAACCAGCTGGCTGTGAAATGTGGACAAGACGCTTTGTTAATAAAACAACTGCAGTTAGAGGGGAAAAAAATAATAACCAGTAAAGAATTTTTAGCTGGACATGGAGATATAGTTGGTAATATTCTTAAATAAAATTAATGACCGAAAATTAAAAAAGCGGAACCTTATTCAATTCCGCTTTTATTGCACTTGATTGATTTAAGCCGCCACCCTAAATGCCTCAAAGTATTGCTTTAAAATTTGAGGATCTCCTTCAAATCCTAAAAATTCCATTGCAATAAAATGGGCATCTTCAGTCGCATCTCTATCTCGAAATATGTTGTCATTTTTTTGTCCTTCGATTGCATTAAATAATTTTTCTCCTCTTTTATTTTCTTCATTCATAGTCTTCTCTCCTTTATTTCAACCTTAATTTTATTCCGCATGATAATGCGGATTTTATTTTTTCATCTTCTCCCAAACAACCAGTAAAGGAGAAGCTAAAAAGATAGACGAATAAGTACCGGCAATAACGCCAATTGATAAAGCCAAGACAAAATATTTAATGCTTTCACCGCCGAAGAAAAAGATTGATAAAAGAACTAATAAAGTTGTAATTGAGGTATTAATGCTACGGCCGATAGTTTGATTTAAACTGGTATTAATTGTGCTACCAAAATCTTCATTACTCTTCGGCAAATTTTCCCTAATACGATCAAAAACAACTATTGTATCATTCACTGAATAGCCTAAAACCGTTAAAATAGCCGCGATAAAGGCTATATCAAGCTCTACGCCAACGAATTTTCCTAGTATAGCAAAGATGCCGGTAACAATCAAGACATCATGAAAAAGGGCGATAATAGCTGATAATCCGTATTTCCAAGAGGCAACTGGCTTAGACACCTTGCGGAATGACCAGGCAATATAAACAATAATTACAACTAAAACAATAATGATAGCGTAAAGCGATTTTATCTTTAATTCTTGTCCAATACTTGGCCCGACAGATTCAAAACGCATTTCTTCCATAGTTGAATCGCCGTTATCATTTATTGCTTCAATTTGAAAAGGAGAATTATCATTGCCACTAAAAACAATAGCGCCGGCATTAGCTTCATTAGTACTGGTTGCTTGTTTATTATTTAAAGAAGTTAAATTATTTAAAATGCTTTGATGCGTTTCTTCATCAACTTCTTTAAATCTTAGTAGCACATTTTGTTCATCAACCATTTGCACTAAAACATTACCGACTTCTAAATCAACTAATGATTTTTCAATTGCCTGTTGACTTGGACGTTCAACTGAATATTTTACTTCTAATAAACTACCGCCAGTAAAATCAATTCCTAATTTCAAACCAAATATTGCTAAAACACTGATGCTCATAATTACTAAAGCGCCGGATATAGTTAGCCAAATTTTTGTTTTGTTTATTATGTTCATCTGTCAGTTACTTAGTTTATTAGTTACTTAGTTGTTCACTAAATTACAAAATGTTATATTTTTGTCATTGCGAGACCAAAGGCCGAAGCAGTCCTGTGAGTGTTAATAATCACCTATTAACACCTTTATTTAATCCTCACGGGATTACTTCGCTTCGCCCAGCACCTCACGAGGAGCTGGGCTTCACTCGCAATGACAATGAAAAATTATTTATTTCCACTCCCCAACATCCATTTCTTATTTTCAAACTTCTCACTAATAAACAACTGCATTAACACTTTAGTAATCACGATTGCGCTAAACATACTAACCAATACACCTAAAGCTAAAGTAACAGCAAAACCTTTGACAATACTGGTGGTAAAATTAATTAAAACAAAGCAGGTCAACAAAGTAGAAATATTACCGTCACGAATTGATGGCCAAGCGTGTCGGAAAGCTTCGTTAATGGCTATACTTAAAATTTTACCTTTATTCAACTCTTCGCGTAAACGGGCAAAAATTAAAATATTTGCGTCAACCGCCATACCAACAGAAAGAATAAATCCAGCTAAACCTGATAAAGTTAAAGTTATTGGCCAAAGCTTAAAAACCGCTAAAATAATCAAACCATAAACAGCTAAGGAAAATACTGCTAAAATTCCTGGCAAACGATAGAAAACTATCATAAAAATCGCCACCAAAATTAAACCAATAATTCCTGCTTGCACACTTTTTTCTACTGATATTTTTCCTAAAGTCGCGCCTACTGTTTGTTGGTTAATTAATTCAATCGGCACTGGCAGGGCGCCGGCGTTCAATCGTTGCGCTAATAATTTTGATTCTTTAGTGGTAAACCTGCCAGTAATAACTGCGTCGCCAGAAGTAATCACTTCATTAACTGTCGGAATGCTGATCGGCATGCCATCTAAAAATATTGCTACTGGTTTACCAACATTACGCCCGGTTATGGCAGAAAAAAGATCTTTGCCTTCGCCATCAAATTCTAATTTAATTTCTGATGAGCCGTCATTAGGATTAAATTGCACTAAAGCGTGCTTTAAATTTTTACCAGTCAATTGAGTATTTTTCCAAGCGTCTGGTAAGCCAACAATATCCGCCTCTGTTTGATCTTCAACTAAAATACGGGCGATATTATACTCATAAAGTGTTCGTTCATCTTCTTTATATATCAAATGAAAACCAAATTGCGTTTCTACAATGTCAGAAATAGTTTCCACTGGTTGGCTAAAAGCAACTTGAGAAAACGGCTCTACCATATCTTCAAATTTGAAATATCCTAAATTTCCTCTAGTTTCAGTTGCGCCTGGTTCAGTCGAGTTGCTAATAACTAAACTTTTGAAATTTGTTGGAGTCGCTTGTTGCTTAAGATCTTCTATTTTTTGCCGAGCCTCATCTTTACTTAAACCACTTTCACAAGCAGTAGCGCCTTCATAACAAATTAAAAGATGTCTTGCTTTTATTTCTTTTTTATCTAATCCTAATCCACCTTCTTCTTTAACTACTCGCTTGTCAATTAGTTTAATAACATTATAACCATTTTGATCTTCTACTAATGTTTTGCTAATAGCGCCTGCTTTTAATTTTTCCACTGCTAGATAAATTTCTAGAGTCATTTGATTACTACTTAACCAGCCTATCTCGCCATTACTTCCGCTAATTTCAGTTGCTAAAGCAGAAAAATCTTCTCCTCGCAATGCCCGATTTAAAACGCTCTGGGCTTTCTGTTTTGCTTCTTTATTAAATTTATCCATATCTATCTGTTGTTCTGGCGTTAATTCTTGGACAGCTTCATTCTGTTCTTTAAATTCCAATAATGGTGTTTCACCAATCATATTAATCGCCTCATTAACATCTTTAACTCCTGCCAACTCTACTATAATACGGTGTTCATTACCTGCTTTAGCTGTTTGAACATTTGGTTCAGCCACGCCAAAAACATTAACTCTACGTTCAATAACATCTCGCACTCCTTCTATTGCCGACCCCCGTTCATTATCAGGAATCTGCGCTACATCAGCTTGATAAACTAAATGTGTTCCACCTAATAAATCCAGCCCTAAACGAAAAGGAGTTTCTTGCACTTGTGGCAAACGAAGTTTGTAAGCAACGCGATTATAAGCATAACCAAAATCAACTAAAAAAGCAGCCATGCTTAAAATGAGAATGCTGGCAAAAATAACGCGAATTTTAAAATTTTCTGATTTAAACATAAAAATAATTTAGGCAAGAAAACAATAAAATAATAAAACAATGCAAATAATAGCGAATTCTTTTGTTTTCTTGCTTTCTTGCCTCTTTACTTTCTTATTTAATATTTTATCTTAAATAAAAAAATTTGGCAAATGAAAAAGACTCCCTTACTTTTCGTAAAAAGAGTCTTATAATTTCGCACTAAAAAATTATTAACTGCCAAATGATGTTTTTTCATACAAAGGAAATTTTTCTATTTTAATACGTTTGTCTTCGTTCCAAACAAAACTTGCGGTATTAATTTCTAAAACTACCACTTCTATGCCGACATCAAGCGCATAACACACATCAGAATAGTATCCTCCGTCATCACTGGCAAGAATAATACGTTCTACAAATTTTGTTTTAATAATTAAACGTAAAAATTCTCCTATCGCATAATCAGTCCGCTGGTTATCGCCATACTTACCTGTTGGATTAAGATGAATATGAATTCCTTTACCACCTAAAAAACTTAATATTTTAAAGTAACTTCTTAGTTTTTCAATATTATCTTCATGTATAAACTTATTCGGAGAAAAAAAATGAACAGTGTCATGTCTATTTAACGCATATCTCTCAACTAATAAATCATAATTAGGACGTAATACTTTCTCTCTTATTCTAGAGGTATTATATGATCCATTAAATATGTTTTCTCCATCAAGTATTACAATATTTCCTTTGGGAGCATTAATATTTAATTTATTCGGATTAGCTTCCATTATTATTCCACCTTCTTTCTTATTTTTTAATTTTTAACGTTCAAAACTATTAAATACCTTAACAAAGATTTGTTATTTTGTCAAGTAAATCATCAATTTCATTATACCGAGGAACAGATAAGTTTTAAAGCATCTTTAAGATTCGCCCTTGCTTCACTTTTTGTATTCCCTTGAGTATTTACTACGGGTATTTCTTGAATCCAAGCAATATAACGCTTTCCTCTTTTTTGATATATTGCTGTATATTCTCTTTTTAATATATATTTAATATCTTTTAGACGTGGCAGTGCCACGTCTCTACGACTTACGTCTTACAGATTACGACTGATTTCCATGACATTTTTTATATTTTTTCCCACTACCACAAGGACACGGATCATTACGACCGACTTTATTACCTTCTGTGTCTTTCATTTTTTGCGTAGCCGTATCAGCTTGTTTGGCTGTTTGATTTCCATCTTGCTTAAACTGTGAAAACGAGCTGTTATTGCCAGTTGGCGCCATAAAATTACGAGCTTGTTGCATTAAGTTTGGCGCGACAAACTGGCTAACATCACCGACTTTAAAGATAGAATAAACTACTTGCTTGCGGATTAAATTATTAAGTTGTTGGAACAAACTGTAAGATTCTTTTTTATATTCCAGTAAAGGGTCGCGTTGGCCATAACCACGCAAACCAATTCCCTGTCGCATCTGCGACATTACATCAAGATGTTCAGTCCAAATTGTATCAATACTTCTCACTAAAATTTGTTTAGTAATTTCGTTAATTGGTTTAATATCTTTTTCACTGTCTTCCTGAATAAGACCCTCAAGCGCTTTAGCCAACTCACTGTAAGCCTCTTGCGACAATTTAATAATATAATCAATAATTTTCTGACGCGCTTCAGCGACATTTTTTAATTTTAGCAATTTCTTTAATTCATCCTGAAAATTATCTGAAACAGAAAAAATAGTTTTTATTGTTTCCTTAATTTCTTTTATATTCCACTGAGAAATATCTTCGCCTTCAGTGTGAAAATTAATTACCATAGAAACTTCTTCGGCAACCATATCTAATATTACATCCTGATATTCATTATTTTCTAAAATTTCCCGACGCCGTTTATAAACAGAAGCTCTATGTTTATTAATTACATCATCAAATTCAACCAAGTGTTTTCTGATGTCAAAATTATTTTCTTCTACTTTTTTCTGGGCTGATTCAATAGACTTAGCGATAATTCTATTTTCCACTGGCATATCTTCGGGAACTTTTAAAGTGGACATAATACTTTTCATGCGATCGCCACCGAAAATACGCATTAAATCATCTTCCATAGAAAGATAAAACTGTGATGAACCTTGATCTCCTTGACGACCAGCGCGTCCACGCAATTGGTTATCAATTCGTCGAGACTCATGTCGTTCGGTGCCGATTACATGCAAGCCACCTAATTGTTTTACTTTAGCTACTTCTTCGGCAGAGGCGTTACTGCCCCCTAAAATAATGTCAACTCCGCGTCCAGCCATATTAGTTGCCACGGTTACTGCTCCTGGTTTGCCGGCTTGAGTAATAATCTGCGCTTCTTTTTCATGGTTCTTGGCGTTTAACATCTGGACTGGCACACCAGCGCGATCTAACATCTCGCCTAATACTTCATTTTTTTCAATAGAAATAGTGCCAATTAAAATCGGCTGGCCTTTCTTATTACGCTCTTTTATATCGGCCACTAAAGCTTTAAGCTTTCCTGCTTCAGTTGAATATATTAGATCAGTTTCATCCTGACGGATTTTTTGTTTATGAGTTGGAATAATTACTGTTGCTAATCCATAAATCTGGCCAAACTCTTCTTCTTCAGTCTTGGCTGTTCCGGTCATGCCGGCCAATTTAGTATACATGCGGAAATAATTTTGAAAAGTAATTGTTGCTAAAGTTCTTGATTCCCGCTTTACTTCTACACCTTCTTTAGCTTCAATTGCCTGATGCAATCCTTCAGAATAACGACGACCAGGCATTAAACGACCAGTAAATTCATCTACAATTATAATTTCACCATCTTTTCCGCCCGAGACGGATCCGCCTTGGGAGGAAACTACATAATCTTTATCTTTTTGAAATAAAGCATACGCTTTTAAAGCTTGTTCAATATGATTTACTTCGCGCACTCCCCCTTCAGTATAAATATTTTTCACGCCTAATAATTTTTCCATTTTATTCAAGCCAGCTTCTGTTAAAGTAGTTGCCTTCATTTTTTCATCTATATTATAGTCTTCATTTTCTTCCAATTGTGTTACCAGTTGGGCATATTTTCCATAATCGCTAGACTCTGCTGCTGGCGCGCTAATAATCAACGGCGTCCGCGCTTCATCAATTAAAATAGAATCAATTTCATCAACGATTGAATAATGTAATCCTCGTTGAACCATTTTTTCCAAACTCGGTGCCATATTATCACGTAGATAGTCAAAACCAAATTCATTATTAGTCCCATAAGTAATATCAGCCTGATAAGCTTCTTTGCGCTCCACCGGCTTCCAGTGGCGCAAGCGCTCGTCATTGCCGTGCTTTTCCGAGCTGACATAATCAGGATCATAAATACCAGCAAAGTCATGCGTAATAACTCCCACGGTTAATCCTAATGCATAATAAACCGGAGCCATCCAGCCACCCCCTACGCGGGATAAATAATCATTTGGCGTAACAACATGAACACCGCGTCCGGCCAGCGCGTTTAAACAAACTGGTAGAGCCGCTGTCAACGTTTTACCCTCGCCAGTTTTCATTTCCGCAATTTGACCGCGATGTAAAACAACACCGCCCATCAACTGCTCGTCATAATGACGCTGTTTTAATTTTCTACTGGCAGCCTCGCGGACAATCGCAAAAATTTCCGGCAAAATTTTATCTAAAATTTCTTTCTGCTTGTCCGCCGTAGCTTTAGCGGAGGCGGGCTTGTTCCAACCTTTCTTGCTATCGTCTTCCCCCTTAGCTAACGGGGAGATAGAGGGGGTATAATTATTTTTTATATTATCTTCATCCTTTTCTTGCAGTAACTTTTTAAAATCCTCTATTTTTTCTTTAAGCTCTCCATCACTAAAACCCTTGAACTTTTCTTCAAGTTTATTAATTTCGCCAACAATCGGCTTTATTTCTTTCAGCACTTTTTCATTAGGATCACCTAATATTTTGGTAAGTAATGACATAAATATGATGCTAATCCGCTAATAATATACTAATCCACGAATTGCGAATATAATATTTTTATACTATCACATACTTCCACCTTTGAAAAGCCTTAAAATTGACAAAAATTGACAAAAATCAATAGATATGCTAATATTATAACAATTAATCCTA
>CAYPRN010000031.1:0-11698 GCA_964413295.1 uncultured Gammaproteobacteria bacterium
TGATTATTTTCTTTATCTTAGCACTTTTCTGTGATAAACTCTATATGAGTTCAATCAAAACCTTTCCCCCGCCAACTAGGCGATTATCCCGATTTTTTCGGGAAAAGGTATTTCTCAACTCCCACAATGAGCTAAAGATGCCTGTGGGACTTTTTATTCCTAACTATAAAAAAATGACTGAAGAAACAATAAAAACTTCCGTTGCTACTGAATCGACAGATACAGAGAGTAAGGAAGAAACAAATGATGATTTAAAACGTTATGAGCTTGTTTATTTAATTTCCAACAAGTTCAGCGAGGATGAACTTGAACCAATTACATCTTCTGTGTTAAAATTAATTACGAATAATGACGGGACAATTATCACTGAAGAAAATTGGGGAAAACGCAGATTATCATATCCAATTAAGCACTTTTATCACGCTTATTATTTTATTATTGAATTTGACTTAAAACCAGATAGCCTTAAAAAATTGGAAAAACATTTGCGCCTTAGTGAGGAAGTCTTACGCTATTTAGTCGTTATTAAACGAATTAAAACTAAAGCGGAGGCTAAAAATGAACAGAAAGTTGCTGAAAAACGAGCGGAAGAAATTGCTGAGAAAAAAGCAAGCAGAGCAACAGAAGAACAAAAAAAACCATTTGCCTCTATTCCTACACCAACTCCAATTAAAAAGAAAGAAACGAAAGAAGTTGATATGAAACAGCTTGATGAAAAATTAGATAAAATTTTAGATAATACTGAAGATTTAATTTAAATAATCTCCTTGAGTTATAAAGCTCAAAATAATTTACTAATAATATAAATATATGATGAATCTAAATAGAGCTCAAATCATCGGCAATGCTACTCGCGACCCTGAAGTGCGCACTACGCCATCAGGACAAACAGTGGCAAATTTTTCAGTAGCCACAAATTTAAAATGGACTGACGCGCAAGGACAGGCGCAAGAAAAAGTTGAATTTCATAATATTGTTGCTTGGCGAAAGCTGGGAGAAATTTGTGGTCAATATATTAAAAAAGGTAAACAAATCTTTGTTGAAGGTCGTTTACAAACTCGCGAATGGACTGGTCAAGACGGTGTTCGTCGTTTCCGCACTGAAATTATTGCTGATAATATGATTCTATTAGGTTCTGCGTCAGGACCTTCGCAAGGTAGCGGATTTACTCCGGCTCCAGTAGCGACGGCATATCCAATGGATGAAATTCCTGTTATTGATCAAGAC
Organism: uncultured Gammaproteobacteria bacterium; assembly: GCA_964413295.1. Classification (GTDB taxonomy): domain Bacteria; phylum Patescibacteriota; class Patescibacteriia; order Patescibacteriales; family XYC2-FULL-47-12; genus CAYPRN01. The sequence continues at coordinate 1,228 of CAYPRN010000031.1, forward strand.
ATGCCAACAAATATTAATCCGATTGAAAACATAACTCAAATTACCAACGACGAATCTGACGCTGATGCAGTTGAAGATATTAAAGTAGAAAATATACCATTCTAAACTAGTGAGTCTTTATTTGGACTTATTAATATAGATAATCGTTTGATCCCTGCCTACCGGCAGGCAGGCAAATACACTGTGCTTATCTAAAACTTCCTGCAACTATCCTAATGCCCCGAATATTTACTACAAATTCTACAAATTATTTCATCCGAATTTGTGGTATTAGGATAGTTGCAGGAAAATATTAATCCGCACAACTCATTCGGATTAATGGTTCACTGTACTTATAAATCCATACAAACTAATTTGAACTATGAAACCAAAACCATTAAAAAAAGAAAAGCAATGCTACTTTTGCGTTAATAATTTAAAAGATGTGGAGTATAAAGATTCACAGCTTTTAAGACGCTTTTTAAGTTCTTACTTAAAGATACTGCCTAAAAAAAGAACTGGCGTTTGCTCTAAACACCAGCGCAAATTAGCGACTGCTATTAAACGAGCACGTCTAATCTCTGTCTTGCCGTTTGTACCGCGATAAAAAATAAAAAAGAAATTAGTTGTCTAGAAAATGGAAATTAGTAATAAAAATTAGAAAATAGAAAGTCGGAAGTTTTTCTAATTTCCAATTTCTATTTTCCCTGCCTGCCGGCAGGCAGGTATTACGATTTTCTAATTTCTAAGCAACAAATTTCAAAATAATATGCTATCTCTCAACGAAATAAAACTTGGTTCTTTACTTAAAATCAACAACGAACCTTATGTTGTTATTAAATCTGCCCACAGTAAGGTAGCTCGAGGCGGAGCTGTGCTTAAAATAAAATTAAAAAATTTAATTAGTGGCAATGTTTTAGAAAAAACTTTTCAAGGTAATGACAAGGCTGAAGTAGCAACTACTCAAGAAAAAAATTCTCAATACTTATATAAAGACAGTGACGACGCTTACTTTATGGATAACGAAAGCTATGAACAGTTTAATTTATCTATTGAACAGCTAGGCGATGCTATGAATTGGCTTAAAGATGGAACTGATGTAAAAGTATTATATTTTGAAAACCAGCCGGTATCTATAAAACTTCCGCCGAAAATTAGTCTTAAAGTAACATCCGCTCCTCCAGGAGTAAAAGGAAATTCTGCTGGCAATATCACTAAAGTAATTAAGCTAGAAACTGGAGTAGAAATTTCAGCCCCTATGTTTATTAATGAAGGAGATAAAATTAAAATTAATACAGAAACAGGAAAATACGCGGAAAGAGTTTAACTCTATGTCATTCCGGGCGTAGTGTCTGCCCGTCTCAGGCAGGAAACGAAGACCCGGAATCCAGAAATAAAAAAGCAGGGTCGTTATTCCCTGTTTTTTTAATTCCAAAACTCTAAGCACAAAATCCAAAACAATATTAAAATCCAAAACTCAAATTTTCAAACTCGGACATCATGTTTTGAATTTTATAAATTTAGATTTAGAATTTGTTTTGAGTTTTGTGCTTAGGATTTTGAGTTTTTCTATCTATAACATCTTTTCCAAAAGCTTCAATTCCACCTCCCCACTCTCCGTATCCCAAACCGCAAAAGTAGCTTTATAAAACATGCCAGCTAAAGTGCCAGGATTAAGCAACTTTGTTTTACCGACCATCTCTTCCCATGGCTTATGCGTATGGCCGTAAAAGACATAATTATATTTTCCAGATTCAGCTAATTTTTTCGCCTGTTCAGGATAATGTATAAACACCACTTGCTTGTCATCAATTTCCATTTCTCCTTGATCACCGTAATGTTTTACATTTTTAAAATCTTTTGCTAACTTCTGCGTTAATTCTCTGTCTTCAACATTGCCAAAAACCATATTAATTTTACCTTGAAACTTCGGCGCTAAAATATTTTTTAAAGTGCCTGGAGCACATAAATCACCACAATGAATAATTTGCTCTATTTTATTTTTGTTCATCCACTCAAGCGACTTTTCTAAATTCGGTATATTATCATGAGTATCTGAAATAATTGCTATTTTCATAGAAACTATTTAACTAAGCAACTAATTAACTGCGTCTAATATTTATATCATAAACAACTTGTTCAACTTTTCGCAAATTACCCTTAGCTTGGTCATACTTAGTGCGTAAATATCCAGTTATATTAAACTCCACTAATTCCGCTAAAATATCACTGACAGTGTCCTTAATTTTATGAACATCTTCCATGTTCCCCTGCGCTGCTTTATTAGTCGCTAAGCGCACGAGTTCTCCTGTGGTATCGCAGATACCTCCGATGTAAGCGTCTATGCTTAAATTAATTCCCTTAATTTTATCAATCTTTTCATTATTAATTATTTTATAAAACATTTTGGCTTCTACATATTCTTCTACACCGGCATTATAGGCACCTTCTTGAATTAATCTGTTATAACCGAATTTTTTCTCCATTTGTTGCAAGGTCTTTTCTATTTCTTTTAATGATTGCTCGGCTGTTTTTATATCTTCCCGATGCAAGGCAAAAATAACCCGTTTAGAATCGTGTAAAATAATATTAGCGTGGCTGATAATCTGCCGGCGCTCTCCTGAATTTTGTTCATAATCTTTATTTAATTTTTGAAGAAATCGTTTATTAAGCATTTATTTGTTAAATTATAATTTAAATCTACAAATTACATCCAAATACTTCAAATGTAATTTGTAGATTTGGATTATAAAATATTACTCCGCAACGCGCAAAACTTCCTCAATTGTTGTTTTCCCTTGCATTGCTTTAATAATTCCATCCTGCGCCATAGTTATCATTCCACCTTTACTAGCTACTTCAGCTATATTAAATTCACTAACTTTTTCTTCTTGAATTAATTTTTCAATATCAGCATTCATGACCATAATTTCATAAATTCCGATCCGGCCTTTATAGCCCAGACTTTGACACTCATCACAACCTTCACCTTTTTGAAATTTTGCTTCTTCAATATTATATTTACCTTTCTCTTCTTCTGGCAGTTTATCCATAATATCTTCAATGCGTTTTTTTTGTTCATCCGACAATGCTATCTCTTTTTTACATTTGTCGCAAACACGACGAACTAAACGCTGACCAATCATAGCATTTAAAGAAGGAGCTAATAAAAATGGCTTTAACCCCATAGATAGTAAACGCGGAATAGTTCCGGAAGCGTCGTTAGTATGGATAGTGGACAAAACTAAATGTCCGGTTAAAGCGGCTTGAGTAGCAATTTCAGCAGTTTCTAAGTCGCGTACCTCCCCGACCATAATCACGTCTGGATCTTGGCGGACAATAGAACGCAAACCTTTGGCAAAAGTATAATTTTCTGACGTCTGGCTTTGGTTAATGCCTTCAATCTGATATTCAATCGGATCTTCAATAGTAATAATTTTCGTTTTTGGCTGATTAAGCTTTCTTAAAATAGCATAAAGGGTGGTTGTTTTACCAGAGCCAGTTGGCCCAGTAGTAATTATCATGCCATTAGGCCGTTCAACTTCTCGCTTTAATTGTTCAAAAGCTTTATCAACTAAGCCCAAATTTTCAAAAGAAATATCCTGCTTTTTAGAATCAAGTAAACGCATGACCACGCTTTCGCCGTAGGCAGTGGGTAAAAAGGAAATGCGGATATCAATCTTTCTCTCTTTCATAAAAATAGTAAATCTTCCGTCTTGCGGTCTGTCAATAACATTAATTTTCACTTTAGCTAAAACTTTAAGTCGAGAAACAATTTTTTCTCTCCTCTCTTGATCAAGCATGGCCACATCTTGCAAAACACCGTCAATGCGATAACGCACTTTTATTTCTTTTTCTTCACTTTCAATATGAATATCTGAAGCGCGAGATTTAATAGCCGCTGCCAACATCATAGAAACAGTCTGACTAACATCGGCTTTAACAATTTGACTCTGCAGATCTTTAAAGCTACTGAACTTTTCACTGTATTTATTTAATTCTTCTTCAGTAACTTTTACTCCTTTAACAATGTTTTTAGGCTTAGCAATATTTTTATAAAGCACAATCGCTTTCTGAAGACTGTCTTCGGAAATAAGATAAAGTTGTCCTTTGACGTGTAATTTTTCAGTCAATTGTTTTAATATCTCTTCAACTTCAGTAGTTACAGCAACTGCTCCCAAACGCAATTCTTCACCATTATATAAAAAGCAAGCAACCTTAAGCCGTTTGCTTTCTTCTTCAGAGATCTTAGACAACGCTTCTGGGCTAATTGGAAAACCGGTTAAATTTATATAAGGCAAGCCTGCGCTGTTTGCTTTTTCTTCAGTTATTTTTTCAGCTTCTTTTTTCTTAATTTCTACTTGTTTACTTTGAAACTTTCCTTGGGTTGTATCTTCATCTTTACTACCATCGCCGTCTTCAGGCAATAAATCTTCAATTGATTTAAAGTCGCTATTCATAATAAAACATTTGACAATTAACATCTAACAATTGACATAAATATAACTAGGTTAAATGTCAGATGTAAAATTTATAAATTTTATTCGTATATTCGTATAAATTCGTAATTCGTAGGAGTGCCTAAGCACTAAAAACTGATCTTATAATACTTTTTGGATTATTCTTTGCTACTTGTAAAAATACTAATGTCCAATAAATATCATTAAACGCCCCCAAGATACCGCCAATAATTACAATTAAAATAAAAAGGGTGATAATGCCAGTTATTAAAACAGCCATTAAAACAGCATTAAACGCTAGTTTGAAAAAAATAAATAATAAAAATGCAAAAGGAATAACTGTAGCAGCTAATAACATTAATACTAAAAATCCTAAAACAAAACTAACTGCAAAAATAATTATGCCTGCTTCAATGCTAGCTAAAAAATTACGCTTTAACAACCAAAACCCTGCTTGCAACGATTCAATAAAACGTAAATCTTTTATCACTTGGTAAAAAATAGCGTAACGAACAGCTATGGCTAATAAAAATATTAAAATAATAACTACAACTGTTGCGATATAATAAATTAAACGGATAAAAATTTGTTGAGAAACCGCTAAAGTCGCAAAAGCAGAGACAAGTACTACTAAAAGCAAGGCGACAATCACAACTCTTTCTAATGCTCGGAAGAAAAATATTGCCCAAAAATGTTTTTTGCCTGCTTGCAGTCCGTCAGAAAAATCTGTTTTTTTATTACTATCAATTTTAGACACCGAATTAATTAAAGCTCCTTGAGATACAATCGCTAACCACAATAAAAATAATCCTAAAATAATCACTGCAATTAAAATACTCGCCTGTACAATCAATCCAGTTGGATTAACTTGCGCTAATTCAGTAATCTTGCTAAAAATACTAAGGTCAAAAATTCCCGTGCTCTGTAATTGCTGCCAATTATATAAAAAACTGCCATCATCAATGCGATAACTAAAACCTCCAGTTAAAAATGCTGAAAACAATCCAAAAAACCAAAGGTACTTATGATGCAGTATCATTTGCATCGCTGAAGTTAAAAGTTGTTTGTATTTAATAGGCATATATTCCTCCTTAGTTAATTAAACTTTTGCGTGTTGTTGTTGGAATGCTTTAAACTGCTGTTCTAATATAGAATATTTTTGTTTTAATTCTTTAACATCATTATTAAGCGCAATAATATCTTCTGTTTCCATTTTAATAACTCTATCCAACTTATCCTCAACTCTTTTTAAATCTTTACCAAAATTAAAAATTTCTTGCCTTATAAAAGACAATTCTTGTTTAACATAGGCCATATCACTTTTTAAACCTGAAACATCTGTCTTTAATTCAGAAACGTCTGTTTTTAAACCTGAAACATCTGTCTTTAATTCAGAAATATCTTCTTTGATAGGCGCTAAACTTTGGTCAATAAGACTTTTTATTGATTGTAGATCACTTTGGTCAAGCATATTAATAAATATTAATTACATCACTATAATATCACTTTATTTAAATTTAAACAATATTCACTATTTGACCATAAATAAAATAAGAGTTAAGCTTAAAATAATAAGGTGTTGTTCTTTTCAAACAAACTATCATAATTTGAGGGAGGATAACCATGTTTGATAATGCAAGACAACAAATCAGCCATTATCTTTGTTTCAACTCCAAAACTATTGAATGGATTATAACAGCCATACTACTCGCTTTTATGTGCTACAAAATAAAGGCACTGGGATAGAAAGGAGAAAAATCATGCCAACTTTTGAGTATTGAGTTAGACACACCGTTTAAAAGCCTTGAAAAAGCAGAGCCACTTAGCTCTGATGAAATTCAGGGAGTTAGGGATCGGTTATTGGAAAAATTTTGGACCAAAAATCAAAGAAGAATAGCGCCGAGGTGAAGAACAAGTTGTAGAAGCAGAAAGACAATTTATAGCAAAGTATGGTCTTGATAACATTTTAGATTAGGAGAAAAAATTATGATGATATCTTTGGAAAATAATCCTGTAACACTAGAAGAAACAAAACCAGATGAAACAGACTGGCGAGAAAAATTAAAACCAACACCTGAAGAAGTGTTATCTTTGCGAGATCTTTCTGATTGGGGAAAACAAAGTTCAGAATCATTGAATGATGTTCTAGTAGATAGACCGTTTTATATGCCATGGGAAAAAAGACATAAAGGGGAAAAGCCAGTCTATCAAGAAAAAACTTAATGTGGTAGCAATAAATAAAATCGTTTAACCCTCACCCCAAGTCCCGACAGAAATGTTCGGGCTTTTTATTTAAAAATAAGAACAGGGCAATGCCCTGTTCCTACTGAAATATCCAATATTCTATTAACCTACTTTAATAAATTAATATTTTATTTTCTATAAAAACCTTTTAGGTAATATTCGTATATTCGTAAGTGATTCGTAATTGGTAGGGATTTATTTTTCCATCAACTTCTCAAACTCTTCTTTCTCTAATGTTTCTTTCTTTAATAATACTTTAACAATCTTTTCCAGCCTGTCGCGATCATTATGAATAATTTCCCGAGCGCGCTCGGCGGCTTTATTAATATAATCCATTATTTCTTCATCAATTTTTTCGGCTAATTTTTCCGAGTAATCGCGTTGTTCATGCATTTCTCTACCTAAAAATATCAATTCATCTTTGTTGCCAAAGGTACGCGGACCTAAGTTATTACTCATACCATAATCAGTGATCATGTGGCGGGCCAATTCAGTGGCTTTGCGCAAGTCACTGGTAGCGCCGGTAGTAATATCATTAAAAATTTCTTTCTCTGTTATATAACCGCCTAGCATTACCGAAATATCCTCTACAAATTCTGTTTTAGAATGCATGTGTTTATCTTCGGTTGGGACTTTAAGCATATAACCACCAGCCATACCGCGAGAAATTACTGAAATTTTTTGGACTGGATCAACATTTGGTAAAACATGAGCAACTAAAGCATGCCCAGCTTCATGATAAGCGGTGATCTTTTTTTCTTTTTCAGAAATGATGCGATTTTTTTTTTCCGGACCTAACATTACTTTTTCAATACTATCAAAAGTGTCTTCCATTTCGATTAATTTTTTATTTTTCCGAGCAGCCAAAATAGCCGCTTCATTAAGCAAGTTGGCTAAATCAGCGCCAGTAAACCCAGGAGTGCGTTCAGCTATACGTCGTAAACTTACTTCTTTGGCTAAAGGCTTTTTCTTAGCATGCACTTTTAAAATATCTGTGCGATCCTGCAAATCAGGATTATCTAAAACAACTCGGCGATCAAAACGACCTGGTCTTAACAAGGCCGGATCTAAAACATCAGGTCGATTAGTAGCAGCAATGACAATAACATTAGCGGTCGGTTCAAAACCATCCATCTCTACTAAAATCTGGTTAAGTGTCTGCTCTCGTTCATCATGAGATCCTCCTAAACCAGCTCCCCGTCTACGGCCGACTGCGTCAATTTCATCAATAAAGACAATGCAAGGAGAATTCTTTTTAGCGCGCTTAAATAAATCGCGTACACGAGACGCTCCCACGCCAACAAACATTTCCACAAACTCTGAACCGGAAATATGATAAAAAGGCACTTTGGCCTGACCAGCGACTGCTTTAGCTAAAAGAGTTTTACCAGTTCCCGGTCCGCCCACCAACAGTACTCCTCTCGGAATACGCGCACCCAGCTCTAAAAATTTTTTAGGATTGGTTAAAAATTCCACTATCTCCTCTAACTCTTCTTTAGCTTCTTTAACACCAGCCACATCTTTAAAAGTAATACGGTCTTTTTTATCTTTATCTTCTTTATTAAATTCACGAGCTTGAGATTGACCAAACATCATTGCCCGACCATTAGCGCCCTGCACTTGCCTAAACATAATATAAACAAAAATACCAATTACAAAAAGCGGTAATAAAAACGGCAACAAGGTTGTCATCCAAAACTGCCAACCACTTTCTTCTTTAACTTCAATATTAACTTTAGCAATCTTTTCCGCTGACACTTCAAGATTTTTAAGCATACTTGAAAGCGACTCTCCTATTTCTTTTTTAACAACTTGTCTTGTGTCATCATTAAGCGCGATCTTCAGCAAACTGCCTTCAACCGTAATGCTTTTCACTTCTTCATTATTAATCTCTTCCACTAATTTCTGAATTCCCACTCGCTCTTGCTGTTGCGCTTCATCAGACATACTATAAAAAACTCCAGCCAATACAATAAAAATGGCGAAAAATATAACAAAATTTTTAAGTAATTGTTTCATATAGAATTTATTTTGTACGGATTTAAAAAATTTATGATCTTTTAATCCGAATAATTTGCGCATATTTACATACCTCCTGCAACTATCCGGATGCTACAAATTCGGATGAAATAATTTGTAGAATTTGTAGTAAACATTTGGGGCATTCGGATAGTTGCAAGAAGATTTAGATAAGCACAGTGTATTTGCCTGCCTTGCCGGTAGGCAGGGATCAAAAGTTTGATGTTATATTAAGTCCATACAAAATTTCTTGAATTATATTTTTTTGTCTTTTATCTCTTCTTTTTCTTCTTTCTTAGATTTCTCTTCTTTTTTATCTTTCTTTTTTTTGTCCCCATCTTCTTGCCCGCCCTGCCGTAGGCTAGGGATGGTCTTTTCACTTTTTACCTCGTCCTCGCTTTGTTTGCCCCGCAATTTAGCGGGGTGAACGGGGTTAACTTTTGGACTTTCTGACTCTTCACCCCGTCCTCGTTCAAGGCGGGGTAAACTTTCGGACTTCTTATCCTTAATTGGTTTAAGACCTAACCCTAAACGATGTTTATTTGGCTCCATGGAAATAACATAAAAATCATAACTCTTGCCAATTTCAAATTTATCTTCAACAGACTCCCCTTCTTTTATAGTTAACGAAGTAATATGAGCTAAGGCATGAATGTCATCATCAAGTTTTACAAACAAACCAAAAGGATTAACCTTAAGAACTAAGCCTTTTACTTTGGCGTTAATTTTATATTTTTTAGCAACTTCCGTCCATGGATCTTTTAATAATTTTTTAGCAGAAAGGAAAATCTTTGCTCCATCAATATTAATAATTTCTGCTTTAATTTTTTCTCCCACTTTAATAAGATCAGCTGGATTTTCAATGCGTTGCCAAGCTAATTCTGAAATATGAATTAACCCTTCTAAATTATCGCCAAAACTGATAAAGACGCCAAAGTTAGTAATAGCAGTAGCTATTCCTTCAACCACTGAACCTGGTTTATATTGAGAAATTACATCTTTTTGTTTTTCACTCCAAGCCATTTTTTCGGAAACAATAAGCTTATCTTCTTTTTCAGATAAATCCATAACTTTTACTTCTGTATCATTGCCAACAAAACTTCTTAATTTTTCTAAAATTTTAGTTTTATCACCACCACTAACACGCGGATAGTTTTCCGGAGACAATTGTGAAACAGGCAAAAATCCCATTATCTGTCCATAGGTTACAACTAAACCACCTTTATTCGCTTCTTTGACTTTAACAATAATAACTTCTTTTTCTTCAAAAGCTTTAGTTAAAGTAGCCCAAGCTTTTTGATGGCCAGCATAGCTGAAAGACAGTTCCAGTTCTCCATCTTCATTTTCTAAATCAATTACTGTTGCTTCTACTTCATCACCTTCTTTTAAATTAGCGTATTCTGGAGCTTCACGATATAATTCACGACCGCGAACAATACCAATCATAATACCGTCAATATCCATCTTGACGGCTGACTTTGAGGCGGAAAGCACAGTTCCTTTTATAATATCTCCCACTTGCGGTGAAGTAATTGTCGCGCTATTAAGTAAATCTTCAAATTTTGGATTTATTTTATCTTGCATATTTTTAAATAAAAAAAATATCTTAAACCCATCTATGAGTTCCCTTAATGCCTTGAATTAAGGGATTATATTAAAGGCATGATTGTTATGTTTTATATTAATACATACCGTAAAAATAGTCAAGCTTTACAACCGTGAATCTATAAATTCAAATATCAGCTAATATTACAATATTTAAACATAAG
>CAYPRN010000032.1:0-11689 GCA_964413295.1 uncultured Gammaproteobacteria bacterium
TCGCACTACGGAGCCTCAGTAATGAGAAAACACATTTGGGATAAATATAAAATAAGGGTCTTGCCTAGCAAAATACTAGATCAATGACTTAAAATGATTTTTAAAAGTAATTTATAAATGTCTTGTTTGCGATTATTGAACCTGAATTCCGCTTCTTTTAAATACAAATAGAACTTATGTCTGGGTATGCCATTATGCTTCCTCATCTTGCGTTTAACATAATTCCAGAATGACTCAATGCCGTTGATATGGTTATGGCTTCTGGCAAACTCCTTGCTGTGATTAATACGATGATGTTTGTATCCCGAGAACACTAATCCATCATAACTTCGCCATTTATCAGTATAGACATTAGACTTTGATTTTTGCACTAATTTATTAATAATTGGCAGTAAACTGCGTCTGGAAGCATCTTGGATTATTTGCGTGTAAACAACTCCATCTCGTTTTAAAATACCAACCACTGGAATCTTAGTTTGTGTGCTTCTACCTCGTTTATCACCTCTATGTCTGGAACCGAAATAACTTTCATCTATTTCAATATTACCAGATAGCTTCTGTAAATTTTGTTCCTGAAATTCAGCTATCTTTTCTCTGAATATTTGATAATACCTATCTACAGTATTTCTGTTTAAACTTAACTGTTTACTGGTTTGAGTAGCAGTTAATTCTAAACAAAAACACTGTAAAATCTTTTTTATCTTGTAATTGCTTAATTTACTATATTTCATAGACCTTTTCTAGCATTGTATCATATTTTGCTAGGCAAGACCCTAAAATAATTATTATTGCGCCACCGCATTGGAAGCAAAAATCTAAAATAAGCACACTTTGGCAGAACACACTTTTAAATATGCGATCTAAAATTGAATCTGCCTTTGACATCTTAAAAGAGCACTTTCATTTAGTTACTTCCTTTCCTAGATCAGTTAAGGGCTATTTTCTGCATTATCTGAGGGTTATTTTAGCTTACCAGTTCTCACTTATGTTTAAATATTGTAATATTAGCTGATATTTGAATTTATAGATTCACGGATAAAAGCTTTTTATTATTACTTAAAATATGCTACTATATTCAGGTAATTACTTTGTGTTAATTAGTGATAAATTTAAATTAGTCCCGATACTTCGGGATTTAGTAATAAAATATGCAATACATCATCTACGATTTTGAAACAACTGGCCTGGATCATCAAAAGGATCAGCCGATTGAAATAGGAATTATTAAAATTGACGAAAATGGCGAACGGGAAGAATATGATATTTTTATTAAACCACCAGCGCCACTTTCTGAAGATATAAAAAGAATTACTGGAATTACCGATGAGTTATTAGCAGAAAAGGGAATTGATATAGAGCCAGCTATGAAAGCATTTTTTTATGCTTAATTTGGCCTCTTCGTCTATCGGTTAGGACGCATGGTTCCTTGCCTGCCAAGTAATGCCACGATCGTCTAATGGTTAGGACATTAGGTTCTCATCCTAAAAATCGGGGTTCAATTCCCCGTGGTGGTACTAATATAGGCATAACGGTAAGTCATCCATGAAGGACGGGTTCGAACCCCGTAGAGGCTACTGTATTTACTTTATCTTATCAATATGCTATAAAGATATTAAATCCTGCTTTGTGAGCAATGCTATTTAACATCTTAAAAAAGAGAAGGAGGTGTTTATTATGTTTCAGAACTATAAAAAATTACAAAATTCTTTCTTCGGGGCTTTGATTTCTGCTATATTGATTATTTTTGCTTTGGGAACGCTTATTCACTTTGCTTATAGTCCTGTCAGGGAACATTATGGCGGAGAAAGCTTGGGAACTTTTTTTCTGGAAGGAATAACGTTTATTATCTGTATAAGCTTATTTATAACAGCCGGAGAATATTTTCAGAATAAACATCACAAAACAGTGCAACCCGAAGTCCTTCCAAAATTTTCTCCTGAAGTAGAAGAAATAGAAAGGAAAGTAAGAAGCTCCATGTAAGACACTTGATCTTTTTTCAAAGGAATACATTACCCCTGTGTTAACATTTAACACAGGGTTTTATTTTTATATTTAAACATGCTACTATATTCAGGTAATTACTTTGTGTTAATTAAGTGATAAATTTAAATTCGTAATTATTAGTAATAAAATATGCAATACATCATCTACGATTTTGAAACAACTGGCCTGGATCATCAAAAGGATCAGCCGATTGAAATAGGAATTATTAAAATTGACGAAAATGGCGAACGGGAAGAATATGATATTTTTATTAAACCACCAGCGCCACTTTCTGAAGATATAAAAAGAATTACTGGAATTACCGATGAGTTATTAGCAGAAAAGGGAATTGATATAGAGCCAGCTATGAAAGCATTTTTTTATGTGTTGGGGTTACGCCTTGACGGCTATGATAAAAATGTTACTATTATCGGCCATAATATTATCGGCTTTGACAATCTTTTTTTACGTCGCTATGCTGAAAAATATGGTTATCAAGTGCCACCCAAAGAACATTACTTTGACACAGCCGGAGAATTTCGCGCTAAGCTTTTAAATGAAGAAAAATATCAACATGAAAATGACCATGATTTTCATGAGCGTATTCTCCGTTTAATTGTTCAAGGAGTGCGCTATAATTTAACTGCCGCCTGTCAGTATTATAAAATTACTATGGATAAAGACGCTCATCGGGCTGATGCTGATTGTTTATATACTTTACAAATTTTTGAAAAACAAAAAGGAATACAACTTTTCAAACCTAAGCAAAGCGATCAGCCACAAAATGCGTTTAATTTTTGATTTATTATTTTGTTATTTCTGTCATTGCGGGCGAAGTCCAGACGCCTCGGGACGAAGCGTGGCAATCCCGTGAGCATTAATAATGTTCTATTAATATTATCTTAATCCTCACGGGATTGCTTCGCCTACTCGCCTCGCTGAAACTACGGCGAAGCGGGCGACTCGCAATGACAGTAAAAAAACAAAAGGACGATGAAATTTCCATCGTCCTGATTTTTTGTACATTTTATCTCCAATTATCTCCAAACGAATATGCGTAGAGGTGAAAAAATTATACCAAAGATTGTCTGAAAAAAATTTCTTTTTTTTCTTTGGCATATTTCACCGCTTTCTTGCATTCTTATTAAAGACACGAAAAGCCTATGTTCTTCTCTGTTCAAAAAAACTGGTTTTTCCATTTTTTTCTCCTTAGTTCCATGAGATAAGTCCCATTATAATCATTCTAGCAACAAAACTTTCTTCTTGTTCGGCTAACATTTGTTTAACTAAAAGATAAAAGTCCATTTGTTCACTAGTCATAATACTTTTCCCTTCAACCTTGTTTTGTACTAATCTAATGATTAGCTAAAAAAGAACTAAAGTGTAGTATATACCACTTTAGTTCTTTTGTCAAAAAGAATGGCCACTCCTTAACGATGAGACCATCTTTTAGGAAGAATACGAAAGAGTCTATGTTCTATCGCATTCTGCACAATTCGCCAGCGAATGCGTCGCGCGTTGCGATATAACGTAAGGATGGCAAGTAAAAAAACAATTGCCACCAGAAAAAGCACTCCTCCGTCGTTTATTCCTTTTTGGGTCTCCTGAATGGCTTCAAAAAGCGTGAAATTCCACATTGACTTCATCTAAAATTCTCCTTTTTCAAATGTAGGATAATGTACAATGCATTAATATAGCATACTTGTTATATTCTGTCAATAGGTGTATAAAAAACCTTGTGAAACATAATATTCTTTAGTATTATAAAGTCATATGAATGCACAAGAATTAAGAACTAAATATTTAGACTTTTTTAAGTCAAAAAAACACTCGATAATCCCGAGTGCTTCTTTAATTCCAGAAAATGATCCGAGCGTTTTATTCACTACTGCTGGTATGCATCCGTTAGTGCCATACTTAATGGGTGAGAAACATCCAGCAGGAAATAAGTTGGTTAATGTGCAAAAATGCATCCGCACCGGAGATATAGACGAAGTAGGCGACGCCACCCATCATACTTTTTTTGAAATGCTTGGTAATTGGTCGCTTGGCGATTACTTCAAAGAAGAGGCAATTAAAATGAGTTGGGAATTTTTAACTGAAGTTTTAAAATTAGATAAAGATAAAATTGCAGTCTCTGTTTTTGCTGGCGATGATGATGCTCCTTTTGATGAAGAAGCATACAAACTTTGGAAAAGTAAAATTTCAGAAAATCGTATTGCTAAACTTAGTAAGAAAAAAAATTGGTGGGGCCCAGCTGGAGACACTGGTCCATGTGGTCCAGATACAGAAATGTTTTACTGGGTGGGAAAAGATGAGGTGCCTGAAAATTTTCAAAAAACACATGATAATCCAAACTGGGTAGAAATTTGGAATGATGTTTTCATGGAGTATAATAAAACTAAAGATGCTAAATTTGAACCGCTTAAACAAAAAAATGTTGATACTGGTATGGGACTAGAAAGAACTTTAGCAGTGATAAATAATTCAGATGATAATTATACAACCGAGTTATTTTGGCCTATTATTCAAAAAATTGAAGAATTCTCTAATTGTCATTCCGGGCGTAGCGAAGCGGAAACCCGAAATCCACTACAATACAAAGGTGATGAAAGGGCAATGCGCATTATAGCAGACCACATAAAAGCATCTGTAATGATTCTTGGTGATGAGCGAGGAATAGGACCATCAAATACTGGCGCTGGCTATGTTCTACGCCGTTTAATTAGGCGGGCAGTGCGTTATGCTAAACAAATTGGAATTACTAATAATTTTACAACTACACTTGCAGACGAAGTAATAGCTATTTATCAGGGTGTATATCCAGAAATAAAAAATAACCAGCAGTTTATTAAAGATGAGTTAGAAAAAGAAGAAGCTAAGTTTAAAGAAACTTTAGAACAGGGTGAAAAAATGTTTCTTAAAATGTCAGATGATAAAAAAATAACTGGCAATGAAGCTTTTATACTATTTTCAACCTATGGCTTTCCATTTGAATTAACTCAAGAGTTAGCACAGGAAAAAGGATATACAGTTGATGAGGTAGAATTTAAACAAGAACTATCAAAACATTCCGAACTTTCTAAAACCGCTTCAGCCGGTCAATTCAAGGGCGGACTGGCAGACGCATCTGAAGAAACAAAAAAATTACATACTACCGCGCATCTTATGCTGGAGGCAATGCGCAGGGTAATCGGAGATCATGTTCAACAAAAAGGAAGTAATATAAATGCCGAGCGTTTGCGATTTGACTTTTCTCATGGTGAAAAATTAACAGATGAACAAAAGCAAAAGATTGAAAAAATAGTAAACAAGCAGATTAAAGCAGACTTGCCTGTAAGTTGCACAGAAATGACTTTAGACGAAGCGCGAAAATTGGGCGCGACTGGTGTATTTGACCAGAAGTATGGAGAAAAAGTAAAGGTATATAGTATAGGTGAAGAATCCACCCAAGGCGGACCTCCTTTCAGTCGGGAAATATGTGGTGGACCGCACGTAAAAAATACAGGAGAGTTAGGGGAGTTTAAAATAAAAAAAGAGCAAAGTTCATCTGCTGGAGTGAGAAGAATTAAAGCAATTTTAGAATAATCTTATAAATCATATAAATCTTTGCTAATATTTTTTTGCAAAACTTGCCTACCGGCAGGCAGGGATTAATAAGATTAATATGATACAAATTTACAACACATTAACCCGCAAAAAAGAGCAATTTAAACCTATTTCTGAAAACCAGATTAGTTTTTACCATTGCGGACCAACAGTTTATTGGACTCAACACATTGGCAATATGCGGGCAGTGGTGCTGTGTGATTTAATTGTGCGGTCGCTGGAGTATTTAGACTATGAGGTAAAATTAGTGCGTAATTATACTGATGTTGGACATTTAACTTCTGATGACGACGATGGTGAGGACAAACTGGAAAAAGGAGCTAAGCGAGAAAAAACTACACCACAGGAGGTTGCTAATAAATATATAAAAATTTTTGAACAAGATATAAATGATTTAAATACAAAATCAGCCGATGTAAAACCGCGCGCTACCGAACATATTAAGGAAATGCAGAAGATGATTCAAACTTTGTTAGATAAAAAATTTGCTTACCAAACAGAATTGGCTATTTATTTTGATGTTTCAAAAGCTAAAAATTACACAAAGTTGTCAGGTCAAAATTTAGAGAAAAATATTGCTGACTCTGGCGGTGGGGAAGTTAGTGATCCGAAAAAAAAGAATCCAGCTGATTTTGCCTTATGGTTTTTTAAAACAGGTAAACATGAAAATGCTATGCAAATATGGGATTCCGCTTGGGGCAGTCCTAGCCATCCCAGTGATGAACACGGGATAAATCCGACAGGGCAAGGTTTCCCTGGCTGGCATATTGAATGCTCGGCTATGTCTAAAAAATATTTAGGTGAAACTATAGACATTCATATGGGCGGTATTGAACATATTCCCGTGCATCATACTAATGAAATTGCTCAATCAGAATCAGCTAATGGTAAAAAATTTGTAAATTACTGGTTGCATAATGAACACCTGACAGTTGATAACAAAAAAATGGCTAAGTCAGAGAGCACTACTTACTCTGTACAAGAAATTAAAGATAAAGGATATAATCCACTGGTTTTACGCTACTTTTTTTTAGGCGCGCATTATCGTTCCAAACAAAACTTTACATGGGAGGCATTGAATGCGTCTAAAACAAGTTTAAAAAAATTGCAAGATAAAATTTTGGAAATAAAAAATTCTATTGCAGAAATAAATTCTAATGTTCTGCTAAACGAAAAATATAGAGAACAGTTTATTACCGCTATTGAAGATGATTTTAATATCCCACAAGCGCTGGCAATAACTTGGGAAATTATTAAAGATGATAAATTAATAAACGAAGAAAAATTGACAACCATTCTTGATTTTGATAAAGTTCTGGGGCTGAAATTAGCTAAATTAAAACCAGCTAAAATAGAAATTCCGCAAGCAGTACAGGCCTTAATTGATAATCGACAAAAATTCAGAGACTTAGGAGACTTTGAAGAGGCTGATATTTTACGTAAAGAGATTGAAGAACAGGGATATTTAATTGAAGACACTCCTAATGGAGTTAAAGTGAGTAAGCAATAAAAAAATTTGCACCTTAAAAATAAGGAGGTGAAAATGACTGAAAAAAACAAAGACATTGACTTGAAAAAAAATTAGTTAATTTTTTAGAACAATCAGGATTAAAATCTAATATTGACAACTATGAGGATTATTTAAATCAAAAAGCAATAAACCTTTTACGATTTTATGTTCTTAAAAATTTTAAAATAGACTGCCTTCCTTTTGCTGAGATGTCTATTGCTGATTTTGTTGATATGATTATGTCAACAAAATCAACTAGAATAAAAAAACTGAAACCACGAGAACATACTGTTATTAAATTTGGAACACTTTAACACCATTAATATTTTATAATGGTGTTTTATTTTTCTTAAACATTTCTTTCGTGGTATAATAAATACACTTATTAACAACTTTCCCGCCCGACTGTCTGCGACAACGGGACGAGTGTAATGGCTTTCTGACTTTAGACTTTTAACTAAAGACTAAATTTTTCCCATGCGACAAAATAAAAAAATATTTAAAATAAAGAGTATTCCAAACTCTTCTATTAATGTTTTAAAGGGGGAAATTAGATCTCCTTATGTTATTAATTTAAAACAGAAGAGTGATATTTTGGAAAAGAAAGCGACTATTTTTGAAAAATTAAAAAATAATATTGTCATTCCTAATTTTTTGTCATTCTCGCAAATCCGCCAACTGGCGAAAGTAATCCCTGCCTACCCGCTTCGCAGGAGCTTCAGCGAGGCGAGCCGACAGGCAGGCAGAAATAATAAAAAGTGGATTACCAACTTTGTGCCGTCGCTAAAGCTAAGGCGACATGCGGTCGCAGAAATAACAAAAGGAAAGGCAGGCGCTTTAAAAAATAAAACCAAACAACAAATATTTAAAAGCAAACACACTATTAAAACAGCTTACAAGGTAAGTAAAAACCATAAAAAAGTGGAAACACCGGCTAGCGTTTTGCTTGATGGTCTTTTTTTAAGTAAAAAACTGGCAGGCATTTGGAAATATTATGGAGCTAATGCTTATCAAAATCATAAAAGAACAATAAGTGAACTAGCTTTATTTAATCTATTTTCACTGATAGCATTCGGGGGTTATCAGGCGCTAAAATATTTTTACAAATTTCTTTATTATCTTGGCTGGGCGATTTATCAAACTACTGGGCTTATCATTAAGATGTTGCATTTACCACGGTTAGTAAGTGCTGGTTTAAATATTATTATGTTTATTGGTAGGAATGTGAATTGTGGAGCGGATCATTTAGTTAAATTTATTAAATTAATTTTAAATAAAACTACTAACTCTGCAAAAAAAGCGAGTGAAACAGGAAAACAAAAAATAGGGCAGGCAATTGGTATAATAAAACATTGGCAATTACCAAAACTGTCTTTAAAATATTTACCACCGCATTCTTACAAAAAACAGTTGGCTGTATTTGCTTGCTTAATATTAGTATTAATCATGCCGTTTAAAGCTATGAGTGCTTTACAAATATTCAGTTCGGTTAAAGGCAGGGTGTTGGGTATTAGTGAAGAAGCAGTAGAAAATATTAAGCTGGCTTCATCAGAAACCTCTCAATTTAATTTTAGTCAAGCGGCTGATCAATTTTCTGTGGCCGGAGAAAATTTTGCCGAGGCTCAAACTATCTTAGAAGATTATTCAGAAATTATTGCTTTAGCTAAATTAATTCCCAACAAGAAAGCAAAAGCGGCTAATGAAATAAAAAAGGTGTTAGCTTCGGGGGCGTATGCAACCCAGGCAGGAGAACAATTGGCGTTGGCTTTTGCTAGTTTATATACTGACGATGAATTATTATTTACTGATAAGCTAGAAAACTTTTCCGCTTTTAACCAGCAAGCTTTAAACGAATTGCAATTATTTTTTGATACAATCAATGATATTAATTCCGACATTATTCGTTCTCTAAACACTGCTGATAGTGATCGACTAGCAGAGAATATTATTGCTTTACAGGAACAGGAAAATATGTTGATCAACGGTATTCGTGAAGCTATTATTATAGTTGATTATTTGCAAATATTTTTAGGCAAAGACATGGATATGCGATATCTGATTGTTTTTCAGAATAATGCCGAAATGAGAGCTAGTGGTGGCTTTATTGGTAGCTATGCTCTAACTGATTTTAGTCAAGGATCTATTAAAAAAATAGAAGCGCCTGGCGGAGGCAGTTATGATTTGCAAGGTGGCTTGCATAAGCGCGTTGCATCACCACAGCCATTGCATCTTGTTAGTTCTCTGTGGGAATTTCAAGACGCTAACTGGTGGCCGGATTGGCCTAAGTCGGCTGACAAACTAGCTTGGTTTTTTGAAAATGGTTGGGGATCAAGCGTTGACGGTGTAATTGGTCTTACCCCAACGGTGATTGAACAATTGTTGGAAATTTTTGGTGAATTAGATATGACTGAAGAATATGGAATGATAGTTAATGCAGATAATTTTTATGAAATTGTTCAAGATCGGTCCAATTTGAAAGATGAAGCAAAACCTAAAGCTATTATTAAAGATTTAATTGATGTAATGATGGCTGAATTACCAACTAGAATAACGGCTGACAATCTATTTGAATTAATTACAGTAATTGAAAAATCTTTAGCGGAAAAACATATTTTATTTTATTTTTATGATGAACAATTACAAACATTTGTCAGTGAATATGGTTGGGATGGAAGAGTGAATGATATTTTTGGAGATTATTTAGCAGTTATTAATAGCAATATGGCTGGCGGAAAAAGCGATCGAAAAATTGAGCAAGGTATAAAACACGAAGCAGTTGTTACGCCTGACGGCTCTATTATTGATACTATTACAATTACACGCAACCATACGGCTGTCAAAAACGAACGTTTTTCCGGTATTAGAAATGTTAATTATTTACGCGTTTATGTTCCCGAAGGAAGTCAATTGCTTGACGCTGAAGGTTTTGAGCGTCCTAATCAAATATATTTTGATGAACCGGCAGACGGAGCAGAAATTGACCCTGATATTTATTTAACTGAAAACATAGCAGTGGTAGATGAACAAAGCGGAGTAAAAATTTATAATGAATTAAATAAAACTGTTTTTGCTCATTGGATGCAAGTAGACCCAGGGCAAACTGCAACTGTTAAATTAAAATATAAATTGCCGTTTAAAATTACTGACAAATTAAAAAGCGAGTCATCTGTAAACTTATATTCTCTGCTGGCGCAAAAACAACCAGGGACTATTAGTAGTAATTTTTCCAGCTCTTTAACATTGCCAACAAATATGAAAATTATTAAACGAGAAAATGATACTGCTCCTACCAATACAAGTAGTTGGTATGTTACAGACGATTTACGGCAGGATGCTTATTTTGGAGCGATTATTAAAATTAAATAAACCCCGCCTCTCGCGAGAGGCGGGGAAAACAAAAAAATATGGAAAACACAAACCAAAACAGTGGTCAGGATTTCCTCTGGCCACCATCACAGCCTATTATAGAGGATAAAAATATAGAAAACAAACAAGAAGACAAAAAACCTGAACCGCTAGCTGGAATTAATCCAGAAGTAATGCAAGAAATTTTACAAAAAAATCATGAGCCACAAATTGAAGAAAATATAAATGAAGAACCAGAATTATTTTCTGACCCCGCCCTTTACGAGAAGCGAGATGAGAATGATAATGAAATGGCCTTTTCTCACAGTCTGCGGAATAAAAATGATAATGAAGAAGAGCAAACTGAATTAGATAATAATAAATCTACTGAAGAAATTTTTTCTAACACACCGCCAGTTGAAGCTGAAAAAGACACCAAAAAAGATGCTGATAAAAATACAGAAATTATTACTATTTCTAAAACAAAATTTTTACTCTTACAAAAATTAGTGCAAAATATTAAAGAAAACACTCAACGAGTTGAGGATTTATTAGATAGTGATTTAGTTGACAACGAAGACAGCGCGAAATTTAAAACTTCGACTAATGTCAAAACAACTTTTGAAGAAGACGAAGAAGAAAGTAAAGTTTTGGAGGGAGTTTTTGACGGAACGCACATGATTGGACCTGATGGAAAACAATATACTATTCCAGTTAACTATGCTTCCAAATCAAAATTAGTAGAAGGCGACATTTTAAAACTAACTATCTTAGCTAATGGTCGTTTTGTTTATAAACAAATTGGTCCGATTGAACGAACGCGCATCATTGGAAAAATTATTAAAGACAATAATGAATATTATGCCTTTGATAATGAAAAACGATGGAAAATTTTAACCGCCAGCGTAACTTACTTTAAAGGTCAGTTAGATGATGAAATAATAATTTTAGTTCCTAAACACGGTGAAAGCGCCTGGGCGGCAGTAGAAAATATTGTGAGTCAATCTTAAGAAGTAAGAAAGCTTGCCCCGCCCCTCACGAGGGGCTGGGTTAAAAAATGTCCTAATTTTAGGGCATTTTTTATATTACAAGCAAAACACTAACAAAAATTGCTTGCAATCCGTAGTTCCGCAGTATTGCGGAATGAAGGATTGACAAAATATAGTAAATATGCTATTATTTTTATATAGAACTCATATAGAGTTTATCACAGAAAAGTGCTAAGATAAAGAAAATAATCAA
>CAYPRN010000033.1:0-11439 GCA_964413295.1 uncultured Gammaproteobacteria bacterium
TTCCTAGCTTTTTGTTTTTATGTTAGTAAAAATTTGAATTTATAGATTCACGGTTACAAAAAACTAATTTTAGATATAATTATAAAAAACAGAGAAAGGAGAATTTTATCATGTTTTCAAATTTTGAGTTGTTCTTTATAGTGACACTTATCAGTTTGCTCATTGTTTTGATTATGCGACGAAGACTTGTGTACATTTGGGAAATGTCTGGAGTTATATCATATCCACCCCCAGAAGAAGCCATTAGATATAGTAAAGAACGTGCAGGTGAATTGTTAGCGACATCGCATCAAATATGGGAAGCTATGCAAACTGGTAAGTTAAAGGTACCAACAAAATCTTCCCGCTCTTATCGTATAACTAAATTTGAATGGATGATTATTAATCTTTTAAAATTCTTCAGACATAGGAGAACGGAGGGTTATTGGTCTTTTAAAATTTTTGAGATAAAAATTAAACGACTATTTTAGGATAGTCGCTTTTTACTTGACATAATTATAGAATAAGATAAACTGATATTACTGTTTAATAATTAATAAATTTACCCCGTAAAAAAATCTTTTGATAAAATATTTTTTCTAACGGGGCTTATCAAAAACTCATGTTAATGATCAGATTAGCCAGAATTGGCAAGAAAAAACAACCTTATTATCGCTTAGTAGTATCTGAAAAAGCGCGCGATATGTATGGCAAAGCTTTAGAAATATTAGGAAATTACAATCCTCGCACCAAAGAAGCTAAATTAGATGCAGATCGCATTAAACACTGGCTTTCTAAAGGCGCTCAAGCTTCGGCAACAGTTAATAATTTACTTATTACAAAAGGGATTATTGAAGGAAAAAAGCAAAAATCAAGCACTCTAAGTAATAAGAGAAAGAAAAAATTAGATAAGAAAAAAGGTGAAAAAAATGACAAGAAAACAGAAGGAAAGCCTGTAAAAATAGAGGAAAAACCCGCCGACATTGAAGCTATGGCGGACAAGACGGAGTACAAGGTAGAAGAACCTGTAAAAGAAAAAAAACAGAAGAAGCTGTAACAGATGATAAAAAGGAAGATAATGCAGAAAAAACAGATGATAAAAAATAGCTAAAATTAGTCAAATAAATGACTTATTTATAGGCTAGAGGATTGACAAAATATACAATTGTGATATAATTTAAAATCAGTATTGTTTATTTAATAACCGCTCTATTGATCATCCTTTTTAGGCACTGACAAAAGAGTAAGGGAGACAGAAAATATGGAAATTTCTGATCGAGATTTTTTAGAATATATTGTGAAGGCTATCGTAGCCCATCCAACAGATGTGGTTGCAGAGCGCACAGTAGATGAAATGGGTGTTCTATTATCACTCAAAATCAACCAAGAAGATATGGGCTATGTAATCGGCCGTAGTGGTCAGACTGCAAAAGCAATCCGCACACTCTTAAAGATTATTGGTGCTAAAAATAATGCTCGTGTTAACTTAAAAATTATTGAACCAGAAGGTTCTACAAGAGGTAGACGAGAAGATTCTACCCCACGAGGAGAAATCTCAACTGACGCAGTTGATGATCTAAAAATCTAAATTAAACTTATTTATATAGTTTCCAAAAAACCACAATTAATTTAGTGGTTTTTTTGGTATAATTAAATTAATTGTTGCATTGTTAAATTGTCATAACTTCTTTCTACTACTGCCACAACAATTTAACAATGAAACAATTTAACAATATCACCTAATATGGATTTCCACATCATCACCATCTTTCCTCAAATACTAGACTCTTACATTAACGAGAGTATTCTTAAACGCGCGCAAGCGAAAAAAATTATAAAAATTAAAACTCATGATTTGCGTAAATGGACAAAAGATAAACATAAAACAGTTGATGACCGCCCTTTTAGCGGAGGAGCGGGGATGATTCTTATGGCTGAACCAATCATAAAATCTGTAAAGTTTATAAAGTCAAAAATAAAAAATAAAAATTCTAAAATTATTCTTTTGTCTGCTAAAGGGGAAAAGTGGAATCAAGCGATGGCAAAAAAATATTCTAAGCTGGATAATTTGATTTTAATCTGTGGACGTTATGAAGGAGTAGATGAGCGCATTAAAAAATTTGTGGACGCAGAGATTTCTGTCGGCGATTATGTTTTAACCGGCGGTGAACTTCCAGCTATGATAATTACAGACTCTATCACTCGCCTCTTGCCTGGTGTTTTAGGTAATAAAGAATCTGCTTTACACGAGTCCCATTCTGAAAAAAATATTTTAGAACATCCACATTATACTAGACCGGAAGTTCTAAAAATTGGCAAACACAGCTTAAAAGTTCCAAAAGTACTCCTATCTGGAAACCACGCTAAAATTCAAGAATGGAAAAATAAACATAATAAAAAACAAAAATAATTCTTATAAATCTTATTAATCTTTTGCAAAAAATTATCAAGGATTCATAAAATTAATATGATATGTACATACTTGGAATAGAATCCAGCTGTGATGAAACAGCAGCATCTATTATAGAAATCAAGAACAACACAATCAAAGTGTTGTCTAATGTCGTTTCATCACAAATAAAAATTCATCAGCAATACGGTGGCGTAGTGCCGGAAGTTGCCGCCCGTAATCATATTAAAAATATTTTACCTGTCATAGATGAAACGCTAAAAAAAGCTGGAATGCTGGTCAGAACAGCTATAGCTGTTCCGACCAGCAAAATTGATATTATTGCGGTAACTGCCGGCCCAGGCCTAATGACATCTTTATTAATCGGCACTGAAACCGCTAAGTCTCTTGCTTATGTTTGGAAAAAGCCACTAATCGGCGTTAACCATCTGGCTGGTCATATTTACAGCGCATGGGTGGAACAAAAAAAATCACCGCGCTTCCCCGCTCTAGCTTTAATCGTTTCTGGCGGGCACACTGAATTAGTTTTAATCAAAGATCATTTTAAATTTAAAATTATCGGACAAACTCGTGATGATGCCGCTGGTGAAGCGTTTGATAAAGTAGCTAAAATACTCGGCCTTGGTTATCCTGGTGGACCGGCAGTATCAAAAATGGTAGAATCATTTAAATTAAAAAGTCAGATGTTAGGTGTCAAATGTCAAATGTCTAAAATTAAGATGCCACGCCCAATGATTCAAGACGACAACTTAGACTTTTCTTTTTCTGGACTTAAAACTTCTGTTTTATATCAAACGCAGAAAGACCCTAACTATAAAAATCGCATTCCTGATTATTGCGCTTCCTTCCAACAAGCAGTAATTGATGTTTTGATTCATAAAACTCTCAAAGCCACTAAACAACACAAAGTAAAATCCATAATCTTAGCCGGCGGAGTAGCAGCTAATAAAGAATTGCGTCAACAGCTTGGTAATAAAATAAAATCAAAATTACCAAAAGTAACCTATCACATCCCTCATCTAAAATACACTACCGACAATGCCGCCATGATCGCCGTGGCTGGATATTTTCTTGCCCGCCAGAAAAAATTCACCCCTTGGAATAAATTAAGGGTGGATTGTAACTTGACACTCTAAACTATCCATGCTACGATAATATATACTCAAAAATCTAAATTTGAAGGAGAAAAATCATGAAAAAATTTAACGTTCTTTTTATCATCAGTATTTTAGCTTTTTTGAATGGGTGTGCTCATTTTCAGGCAAATCCTACATTTAATACACCACAACAAATGATAAATGGAGAGAAGCCTGATGGTGGTCGTTATCATGTGCGACATGTGCATGATTATCTTAATGTTAAAGAAAGAAATAATGCGCTTGAATTTGAAAAAGAATTAACGAACAGTAAGTTAGCCAATGGTGCTACTCAAATTCATGGATTACCGGGGAAAATACGTAATCACAGCAGATATAAAACAGTGACCTTCTTAGTAGAGGGACAAGCCACTGCCAAGAGCTTTACTCTCTATCCAGGAGAAGTAATAGATGCTGAATTACCAACAGGAAAATATCGATGTCGTTTTCTTTCAGGCTCCAGAGAACTGTGCAAACCGTGGACATTCTCAGCTGATAATAAAGTAGATTATTTCTACGGAGAATGGATATTATGGGGGTTGTCTTATAGCGACTACTAATTGATAATCAATTTTAAATCAAAAGCACTGCTTTAATAATTAAAGCAGTGCTTTTTCTATTTATTTAAAAATTAAGAAGTTCCACCCCCTCCTCCACCTCCACCCTCCTTCAACACAGCATCTAAAACAAAATAAGTAATAGCATAGGCGGCAACGACTATAATCATACCGATGATAGCGTTACGAATTAGACCTTTAGCTTTAGTAACCTGTTCATCACTACCTTGAGCTGTCATCCAAAGAAATCCTCCGTAAATCATTAGGGCTAAAAAGATGACGCCGAGTATTGATAAAAATCCGTTGATGACTTTTGAAATAATAAATCCTAAAGAATCTTCGCCGATGGCAGTATCGTAACTGCTGTCGCTAGCTACACCTGTTACTCGGTCAAGGGGATTCTTGTTATTATTTCCAGTCGCATCATCTGTATATCCATATCCATCTTCTACTGAGTACGAATTTGATTGAGCAAAAACAAAATAAGGGACTACCATTAGGGCAATAAAAAAAACTGCGATTAGAATATTTTTAAAATAAGAGTTATCTAATAGTTTCCTCATAGTTAAAGTTACTTTTATGTTATATCACCACAAATCTACAAATCAGCTACAAATATCACGAATAGCTATTTGTATTATTTGTAGCTGATTTGTAGATTTGTGGGTTACTTTATCAACATCTGTAAGACAAAAGCCGTAATAGCGTAAGCGCCTATTACTACTATCAAACCAATAATCGCCGCTCTGATTATATTTTTTGCCTTATCTACATCCTGTTCATTGCCTTTGGCCATCATCCAGATATAACCGCCATAAATCATTAAGATAAAAAATATTACACCTACTAAAGAGAAAAGCGCGCCGATTATTTGTGAAGCTATGCTATCAACGTTTCCGCCAGGTAAACCTGCGCCACCTGATCCAGCAACACTACCTACTATAGCTGATGCGTCTTGCAGGCTCTTTGCTTTAGTATCACTATCTTGCGCAGAAAGAGATAGTGGCATTAATAGAAAAATGAATAGTATTAAAAAATATTTTTTTAAAAACATAATTTTATTATGATGATTTATTTAATAATACATCAAATATAAATCTAGTCAGCGCGTATGAAGCAATTACAATTACAATACCAAAAATAGCGGCGTTAATTGTATTCTTTGCTTTAGTAATTTCTTGTTCATTACCACGCGCTAACATCCAAACAATTCCACCATAAATCATTAAAATTAAAAAAAGCACACCAACAAAAGCTAGTATGGTTCCGATAATAATGCCTATGGTTTCTGTTACGGGCTTGCCTCCTATACCCTGATCTAATCCAGCGCTCTTCCCTGTTGTTTCTAATCCAGTGTTAACTGTTTTATCAGCCAAAGCTATGTTTACTGAACTAAAAAAAACAGTAAATGCGAATAAAGCAATAAGAAAAAATTTAATAAAATTTTTATACATATTATTTTAACAAAGCCCTTGTTTTATAAAAGGCTTTTCGGCTACTCTAAGATAAAGTAGTTATATAAAAAAATATTGTTTGTTTTCTTGTCCGACAAGCAAATTGCTTGTCGGACAAATAAATCGTTAAGTAGTAGCGCCTAATAATGCGTCTATAGCAAATTTAGCGATACCGAAAGCGGCTAAGATGATAACTAAACCGATTACGCCAGCCGTTAATAATTGCTTTGCTTCACCTACTTTATCATCATTGCCTTGGGCAGTCATCCATTTAAATCCGCCGACTAATATTATAACCACGGCGATTATTCCTAAAAAGCCGAGGATTACATTAATAACACTAGCAGCAATTGCGCGAGGGTCTTTATTGCCTAAACCAGTGGCATCCTTTATACTATCCTCGCCACCACATCCCCAAAGAGTGCTACAGCAAATTTTGCCCGTATCAGAAGGGTCGGCTACACAGCTTTCATTAGGTTCACAATCGCTAGAAACATTACATTGGGTGCCTGCATTTACAGAATTAACTAAAGCTAAGCTAAATATAGGTATTATAAATAGCATAATTAAAATTTGGATAAAAAATTTTGATCTCATATTAGTATTTTAATTTTACTGTCATTGCGAGGAAGAGTGAAACGTAGCAAGCGATGACGAAACAATCTCGTGAGTATTAATAGTGTTTTGTTAATACTATTGTTTAATTCTCACGGGATTGCTTCGTTTCACTTCGCAATGACAATATCTTTTAATAAGTAAATAAATTTAAAGTTATTAACAATGTTATCTATATTTTACCACAAAACAGAATAATCAACCAAATAGTGTCAATGATTTCTTGTCCGACAAGCACACTGCTTGTCGGACAAGTAAATAGTGACCGTTAGTATTATTGTAATTTTCACGGGATTGCCACTCCGCTCAATGCGCTACGCTTATGAGCGGATCGCAATGACAAAAGACACAATACTCATTGCTCTATTGTTAAAATTAAGTTAGAGTTAAAATGTGTCTACTAATTACGAATCATATACGAATATACGAATTACATATTTAAGTAATCGGAAATTTGAAGTTTAGATTAAATTTATAAACTTTATTCGTATATTCGTAAAAAATTCGTAATTGGTAGGGGTTAAATTTAAGTTTAAAACTGCTAATTAATATGATAGCTTCAATTTTCAAAGCCTACGATATCCGCGGAATTTATCCTAAAGAATTAAATGAAGAAACCGCGCAAAAAATCGGTAATGCTTTCGCTCAAATCTGTAAGGCGGACAAAATTATTATTGGCCGCGATATGCGCCTGTCTTCTGACACCTTATTTAAAACATTAGCCAAAGGAGTTACTCTGGCTGGTATTGATGTGTTGGATATTGGGCTAGTTTCAACTGATGTTGTCCTCTATGCTTCTGGCGCATTGAATCTACCGGCCATTATGATTACTGCTTCGCATAATCCCAAACAATATAATGGCTTTAAAATATGCTATGCTGGCGCTAAAGCTTTAGACGGACAGACAGAATTAGCTAAAATTTTAAAATTAATCCAACAACAAAAAGAAACTATAGAACCGATTAAAGGTGAGATCCAAACTGGAGATATTATTGCTTTGTATATAAAAACTCTGCATCAATTGATAAATACTAAAAAAATAAAACCTTTGCATATTGCAGTGGACGCTGGCAATGGCATGGCTGGCAAGATATTACCAGCAGTATACAAAAAACTTCCTATTAAAATAACTCCTCTATATTTTAAATTGGATGGTAATTTTCCTAATCACCAGCCCAATCCAATTGAAAGAAAAAACACGTTTGCTTTGCGTAAAAAAATTATTACTGTTAAAGCTGATTTAGGCATGGCCTTTGATGGCGACGGCGATCGAATATTTTTCTTTGATGAAAAAGGAGAAAGCATTTCTGCTACTATAATCGGCGCTTTAATTGCTGATTATATTTTAAGCAAGAGCAAGAGCAGAAAAGAAAAAATATTATATAATACAGTTTGTGGCAGAGTTCTACCAGAAACTATTAAAAAACACGACGCTCAAGCTATTAAAGATCGTGTCGGACATACTTATATTAAAAAAACTATGCGTTCTAAAAATATTATTTTTGGCGCTGAAGCTTCCGGACATTATTTTTACCGCGATTTATTTTTTATAGATAGCGCCATGATAACTGCTTTAATTGTTACCCAAATTATTTCTGAAGCAGGCAAAAAATTCTCTGAAATTATTAAACCTTATCAAAAATATTTTGCTATTGAAGAAACGAATAAAACAGTAAAAAATCCGCAAAAAATAATTAATAAATTGCAAAAGCAATATTCGGACGGAAAACAAAGCAAGCTGGACGGATTAACAGTTGAATATCCTGATTGGTGGTTTAATGTGCGCTTATCAAATACGGAACCGCTTTTAAGATTAAATCTAGAAGCAAATACTAAAAAATTGATGCAAGAAAAAAAGAAAGAATTGCTAAAAATAATAAAATAAAAGTAGAGACGTTGCAGTGCAACGTCTCTACGTTTTTTAATATTTTATAAAATCCCAATCTCCTGCTTAACTTTCATTAAAGTTTTATTAGCCATCTTTTCTGCCTGTTGATTTCCTTCTGCCAAAACTTTATCTATTACAAATCCATCTTCAAAACTGTAATATTTTTTCTGAAAATCAGTTAAAAATTTTGCTACTACTTCAGCTAAATCTTTCTTAAAGTCGCCGTATCCTTTACCTTGATAGTGTTTTTCCAGTTCAGGTACGGTTATTTTATTTAATAAAGAATAAATAGTTAGCAGGTTAGAAATGGCCTGCTTCCTTTTTAAGTCAAATTTTACTTCACTACCGTTGTCAGTAACTGCTTTCATGATTTTCTTGCGAGCAACTTCTGGTTTGTCTAATAAAGCAACGTGATTAGTTGGATTAGCCGAGCTTTTGCTCATTTTATTGGCTGGATTATCTAAACCCATAATACGCGCCCCTTCTGGCTGGATAAAAACTTCTGGTATTTTGAATGTTTTTTTAAACTGGCTGTTAAAGCGCTTAGCTAATGTCCGAGTTAATTCTACATGTTGAGACTGGTCATCCCCTACTGGGACTAGATCTGTATTATAAAGCAAAATGTCAGCGGCCATTAAAACTGGGTAATCAAACAAACCAACACTGACATTTTCTTTATTATTTTTAGCTTTATCTTTATATTGAGTCATTTTATTTAAATCAGAAACTCTGGCAATTGTATTTAAAATCCAAGCTAATTCAGTGTGGGCGCTAACAGTAGATTGCTGAAAAATAATAGATCGCGCCGGATTAATTCCAGTTGCTAAATAAATTTTAGCCACTTCAACAATTTTTTTCTGCAATTCTTTTGGGTCTTGTTTAACAGTTATAGCATGATAATCAACCACACAAAAAATACACTGGTAGTCATTTTGCAAATTAACCCAATTTTTAATTGCTCCTAAATAGTTGCCCAAATGCAAATTACCACTAGGTTGAACGCCGGAAAATATTGTCTTTGACATATTGTTTTATTGTTAAATTGTTAAATTGTTAAATTGCTATAAACAATTTAGCAATTTAACAATTGAACAATTTGTTTATAGTTTATCAACAATCACTAATTCTCACAACCCCAGAGACGCTAAAAAGCCCTAATTTTCAACTATTTGCTAAAAACACTTCTTTATGCTAATATATTTACGTATTAATTATTAATAAATTTTCGCTAATGAGTATTTAGATTAATCAAGATAAGACAAAGTAAAAAGAAATATTTTATGTTTTTAGACAAAAATCATACTCTTCTAAACCTTTTTAAGCGCAAAACTAACAATTTGCGTTTATTTTCGTGTTATTTCTTGCCTATAAAATAGGTGCCTACCTTCTCTTAACTTAAACTATCTCATAAGCGAAATATATAAAAATATGTTCGCTGATTTAGAAATTATAATTGGTTTGTTTTCCTTGCTAGTAGGTGTAGTTATGGGTTATTACCTTAGAAAGCAAAAAGCTCTAGGCGAAATAAATTCAGCTGAAGCAAAGGCTGGAAAAATAGTTGCTGAAGCAAAAACAAAACAAAAACAGCTTCTAGTACAAGGGCAAGAAAAAGCTATTGGAATTATTGAAGAAGCTAAAAAAGAAGAAGCTAAACGCCATCAAGAAGTGCAAGGTTTGCAACGACGTTTAGAACAAAGAGAAAATACTTTTTCTCAAAAACTACTTGATTTGCAGGATAAGCAACAAAAACTTTACGATAAAGTAACTCAAGTAGAGGAGGTTAAAGAAGAAATTAAAAAAATAAAAGAGCAACAGTTAGAAAAAATTGAAAGAATCGCTAATCTTTCCAAAGACGAAGCTAAAGAAGTTCTTCTTAAAAATGTTGAGAGAGATGTGCAAGACGCTTTAAAATCCCGCATTCATAAAATGGAGTTAGAGTCAGCTGAAGACATTGAACGCAAAACCAAAGACATGTTGGCTATTACCATGCAACGTTTAGCTTCCAGCTATACTGCGGAAATCACCACTACCACAATTGACATTCCTAATGACGAAATGAAAGGACGTATTATTGGTAAAGAAGGTCGCAATATTAAAGCGATTGAAAGTTTAACTGGCGTAGAAATTATTGTTGATGATACTCCGAACGCTATTATGATTTCCGGTTTTTCTCTTATCCGACGTCATGTTGCCAAACGCGCCCTGGAAAAATTAATTGCTGATGGTCGTATTCATCCGGCTAAAATTGAGGAAGCAGTTGAAAACGCTAAAAAAGATTTAGCTTTAGATATTACTAAAGCAGGTGAAGAAGCTCTTTATAGTTTGGGCATTACCGGCTTTGAACCAAAATTAGTGCAGATTATTGGTCGGCTTAAATACCGCACGAGTTTTGGACAGAATATTTTAAACCATTCTGTGCAAATTGCTCACCTCTCTGCTTTATTAGCAGATCAACTGGGCGCTGATGTTAGTGTTGCTAAAAAAGCTGGGCTATTACATGATATTGGCAAAGCGGTTGATCATGAAGTACAAGGCACTCATACTGAAATCGGAAAAAATATCGCTAATAAATTTAATCTACCTGAAGAAATTACTAACGCTATCGCTACTCACCACGACGACAAGCCGGCTGATTTAATTTCAGTTATTGTCAAAACAGCTGATGCTATTTCGGCTGCCCGTCCCGGCGCTCGTCGCGATACTTTAGAAAATTATATCCAGCGCTTAGAAGAGCTGGAAAAAGTTGCTAATAATTTTGCAGGCGTTGATAAGGCTTACGCTATTCAAGCCGGTCGTGAAGTGCGTATTTTTGTCCACCCGGAAGAAATTGATGATGTTAAAGCTTATAATTTAGCTAAAGATATTGCCAAACAAATTGAAGCGGATCTTAAATACCCAGGAGAAATTAAAGTTAACATCATTCGAGAATTACGTTGTATAGAATACGCTAGATAATAATCCCACGAATATCTACCTGCCTCTACGGCAAGGCGGGCAAATCAACTACAAATATTACAAATAAAAAAACAGATATTTATTATCTGTTTTTTTATTTTTTTTATTCGTATATTCGGCTTAAGTTAAAATTCGGGTGCTTATTTCTTGAATATTTCACACATAATTTTATACCGATTTTCTTTTCCCATTCCCCGATGATTACGCAATAATGTTTTTAAGGTAGTAAAGCTTCCGTCTAAAGAATTAGTAGTGTTTGGTATATTTAATTCTGGATATTTCTGATAAGTAAATAGGTGTGGTAAGTTTGTTTTTAAGCTACGGTAAGCTGATCTAACTCGCTTATGTGTATAGAACCCGCGGTTAGTTATTGGATTGATAGTTTTTTCTATAAACAACCACCGGTTTCACCGGTGGTATTCCGGTGAAACGGACTTCGTCCTGC
>CAYPRN010000034.1:0-11415 GCA_964413295.1 uncultured Gammaproteobacteria bacterium
ACGTCATAAATCGCGCGTCTTTGTTAATTAATTTATTGGACATACTTTGTATTACATTTGACATTTAACCATTAACATTTGACTACATGAAATTCCAAACAGGTAAAGTTTGTTTATGTCATACGTTATGCGCCTGCCCTGCCGGATGGCTGGGGTTCCATGTTCTACGAGACTATTGTAATCTCATACTATGAATACTTCCACTTTGAGTGTCAGTAAAATAAATTTTATTTTCTTCGGGTGGAACTATTAAAGTATCAATACTAGAATTATTATCAGGAATAGCAACTAGATTAGAAGCGCCAGTTTTTAAGTTAACTTTATAAATATAATCTCTGGTATTATTGGCCAGCTCTGGAAATAATCCAGCTCCTTCAGGGAGAGTTTCTGGCACAGCGCAATAAATAATATCAGAACTAGGTAGGCTACATTTGTGCGCCCAAGTTTGTAAATTAAGCTTACGGCGATTACTTCCTATCTCATCTCCTTGAGCATCAACAATCCATAGCTCTGGTTTCAGATCACTGCTACTGCTGTGCACACTGTAGATAAGTTTTTTACCATCAGGTGCCCATTGATGTTCTAAACCTCGCCCTTCAATAACAGTCGCTTTAAAGTTTTCTTTATTCTGGCCAATAAAGTAAAGTCGTTGTCGATCAAGATCTATGCTTTCAGTAAAAAGAGCAACTGATAAATTGTTAGGCGACCAAGAAGAATGAACACTATCTGCATTTTTTCCTAAAGCTTCAATAGAGCGCGCTTCTGAACCATCGTCATTAGTAACTATTAACCAGCGGTTATCTGGATCCAAACCAATACTCTTAGATACCAATTGATCACCGCTGGGAGAAAAATTAAACTCTTCCCAATGCTTAGGTAGGGTAACTTGCTTGTTAGTGGAAAAATCATAAACAATATTGGCACCATCAGGATATTCTATTATCGCTTTGTTGCTTTTCGGCGACCAAACCACACTTTGGACATTAAAAAATGTTTTGTCGCTTAAAGCGTTAATTTGTCCACTGCTGTTAACGCGATAAAATTTTCCATTATTTTGATTGTAAAATAATAATTCTGATTGGTTGCTGGCTAAAGTAACAGCGCTACTAGGGGATTGGTTAAGAATAGTAGTTTTAGTAAGTCCGCCATGAGCAACATCAGCCGCATCTTCAGTTGAAACAGTTCCAGCACTAGTATCTTCAGAACCAGCAGTAGGTAGCCCGTTAGCTCCTGGACCAGCGATATTTGTGCCGTCGCCAGTTTGAGTAGTTGGAAGATTTCCGTCAGTATCAACTATGTTAATGTCAGGTGGAGTTATTACAACAGTAGCTGGTTTAAAAAATAGCGCGTAAATTCCGTAAGCTAAAATTGCAGACAATAAAATAAATCCAGTTAGTAGTCCGATTTTTTTATAATCAAATTCTAAGTTTTCTATGAATTCAAACATTTTGTTACTTTAGTGGTTTTGTGGTAAAATAAATATAAGTTTTATGTTGATAACTGTTATTAAATATATTTTTATTAGTGATGTAGAGCGAGAGTAAAGCAAAATGGAGCGGAGCGTAATTTTGTTTTGCCGAGCCGAGGAGCTAACATGAGGAGCTAACATAGAGTAAGTATTCCGTAAGCTTGCTGTGGAAAAATATGAGCGAAATAAGCATTTTATATGGGCGGAGATTACTCCGCAGTTTAATACTCTTTATTATACAATATTTATGTTCAAAAAGAAACAGAGTTATTTGGGGGTTGATATAGGGACCACCAGTATTAAGGTTGTAGAACTACAAAAAGTAGGTGGCAAACCCCAATTAATTAATTATGGTTATAGTAATGAAGCGGTTGATTTTTCTGAAAAAAATTTACAACTTGATATAAAGAAATCAGGGCAAGTTTTAAAAAAAATATGCGCTGATATTGGTGCTAAAAGTAAACAGGCAGTGGCTGCTATGCCTTCTTTTTCTGTTTTTTCTTCAGTACTTAATTTAAGTAATGTTGGTCCAAAAGAAATTGAGAACGCAGTTATGCTGGAGGCAAAAAAAGTAATTCCGCTTGATCTAAATGAGATGATTTTAGATTGGAAATTAGTTAATAAGGCAGGTAGTAATCCTGAAAAAGGAAAGCAAGAAAAAGTTAAAGACGAAAAAAAAGAAGATAATAATACCAGTTCAATTAAAGTATTATTAACCGGAGCGCCTAAATCTTTAGTTAATAAGTATATTGAAATTTTTAAAATAGCCGAGCTTAATCTTTTAAGCTTGGAAACAGAAATGTTCTCTTTAGTGCGTTCATTGGTCGGATCAGATCCGTCTGTAATTGCCGTGGTTGATTGGGGAGCGGTTAATACTGATATTGCTATAATAGAAAATGGTTTGCCGATGTTTAGTCGCAGTTTAGACACGGGAGGCATTATGATTACTAAGGCCATTACTAAAAATTTAAGGGTAGATTTTAAACGGGCCGAGCAATTTAAACTTGATTTAAATACTTCTCAAAACGACAAAGATGAACAACCAAAAATAGTTATCGAAACTATTTCATCAATAATTAATGAAATAAAATATTCTTTTAGTTTATTTCAACAAGAGAATAATAAAAAGATTGAAAAAATTGTTTTAGCTGGAGGTGGAGCTAATTTAGCGGGTTTGTCTGCTTATCTTAGTTCAACTTTAAATGTCAATGTTGTTTTAGGGGATCCTTGGGCACGAGTGTCTTATCCGCTTGATTTAAAACCGGTGTTAGAAGAAGTTGGTTCTAGAATGGCGATTGCCGTAGGATTGGCTTTAAGGGAGGTAGATTAGTCCTTTCATTGCGAGCGAAGTCCAGCTTCTCGCGAGGAGCTAGATGAAGCGAAGCAATCCCGTGAGTGTTAATAATATTTTGTTAATTCTCACTGGATTGCCACGGTCTTGTGCCACCGCTAAAGCTAAGGCGACACGCGGTCGGCCTCGAAATGACAATAGTATAAATAAATTTTTTAAATGCTTGTCTATGGATAATAAGGGGGTTAATTTTTTACCTCAAGAATTAAAGCCTAAAGAGAAAAAGGTAGAAAATAAAGAACAACCAATAGATTTTGTTCATCCAGTGGAAGAACAGGAAGTTGTTATTGATCAACCAAAACCAGCTAAGAAAAAATTGCTGGGAATTTTTGGTCGTAAAAAAGAAAAAAAATCTACTAAAGATAAACAAACCATTTCTAAAATAGCGCAGGCCCATCAAGATGTATTACAGAGCTTAAGGAGTCAAACATCTGATAAGACTATTATGGACAAACCAGAAGATAAAAAGGTTGTTGATGATAAAACTAATTTTATAAAAGCTGATAAATCTAACCCAGAGCCAGTGCCAACGGTTCAACCAGTTGAAAATAAAATTGATGATAAGAAAGTTGGCACTAAAGAAAAAAAGGAATCGTTTTTTAAGAAAATTTTTGGTAAAAAGAAAGAAGAGAAGACCCGCCCAATCTCGCTGAGCGGGATGGGCGGGCAAGAAAAAAAGGAATCGTTTTTTAAGAAAATTTTTGGTAAAAAAAATAAAAAGAGCAAGGCTTCTTCTGTTTCATCTACTTCTAACTCACTAACGTCAATAGGAGAACAGAAAGATGATGTAGAAAAGATAGAAAATAATGTCAAAGAATTTAAATCTGATCTTTTAGAAACAAACTTAATAAAAGGAAAAAGTTTGCAGCAGTTTGATATTAAAAAATTAGTAATAACGCAAATAGTTGGGGTATCTATTGGCGTAGTTATAATAGTAGGAGCTTACGTTTATTTAAAATTTTATGCGGCTAGCGATGGTGGTATTTTAGCTAATAAGGAATTATTGCAAAAAGAAAGTGAACTAAATCAACTTAAGAAAACAGTGACTAATTTAGGTGATTTTCGCGCCAAAGCTTTGGAAGTGCAAAAATTAATGAAACAACATGTATATTGGACGCAGTTATTTACTTATTTAGAAGAGCATACTTTGCCAGGGGTATATTATAATAGATTTAATGGAGACACTTCAGGTAAATATACTTTAACAGGAAAAGCAGAAGATTTTGATAATTTTATAAAACAGATGGCCTTATGGCAGGAAAATGATCCTTACACTCAATCAGTATTTTTTGAAGGAGCTAATATGAAACAAGAAGAAACTAGAAGTAGAAGTGGTAGTCAAAATGATACAGAGACAAAGTCTTTTGTTGAATTTGATATGAATCTAGAGATTGATAAAAATTTATTTTATTTTAAAGAATAGACTGAACAACATGGATAACAAAGATGTCAAAACTGAAGAAGTTAAAAAGAAAGGCATAAATAATGTATCAGTATTAAATGCGCTGTCTTTTCTTTATCATTATAAATATTTTTCTGCCTTTTTAATTAGTTTGTTAATTTTAATTTTAGGATATTTATTCATGATTAGGCCACAAATGCAATCAATTTTTAATGTCCAAAAACAGACAGAAGAAATTAAGCAGGAAGTAAAGAAAAAAATATCAGTTTATAATGATCAAATTAATGATCTAAAGACATTATTAAGCGCTTATGAAAAAATAAGTTTTTCTGAAAAACAAGCTGTTGAACAAATATTGCCTGACGAACAAGAATTAAAAGAATTATTTTCACAGATAACTATTATAGTTGAAAGTGGTGGGTTATTATTAGATTCCATTGAAGTATTTCAGGAGGAAGAAGTCAGTGAAAGCGGTAGTGAAATTTTTAGACGTAAAAAAACAACTGAAATAATTGAAGAAGATAACACTGGTATTCAAAAAATTTCAGTTAGAATTAATGTCAACGGAATTAGTTACCCAGCTTTAAAAAATTTATTAGCAAATTTGCAGAATAATAGCCGTATAATTAATGTTCAAAATATAGATTTTGATCCAAAAGATCGCAAAGCGGAGATTACTTTACAGACTTATTATTTTAAAAATAAAGCAGAAAACTAATAGTCTAAAAGTAAAAAGTCCCGCCCAGTTGGCGGACAGGCGCCAAGCTAAAAGTAATAGATATTAAAATAAATGACTTTGGATTTTAGACTAATTAGACTTTAGACTAAATTTATGACAGCGGTTAAAAAACAAAATTCTAAAAAAACAATAATTTATGGCGCAATAATTGCCATTATTTTTATTGCTATTGGCTGGGTTATTTACAGTAATTTTTTTGCTAATAAAAATGGAGAAGGCATAGTTAGTAATATAACAGAAATAATAGCGCCCAAGGATTCAGAAGAAAATAATAATAAAGAGACGCAAGCTTTTAGCGCAGATGAGTTGGATTTTTTAACTAGTAGGCAATTTCAACAGCTGGTTGATAATAATAGACCTATTATAGTTAATGATGAAAGAAATAATTACCCTTTTCAATAATTTTTAAATTTATAAGCGTCAAATGTTAAATGTTAAGTGTCAATTGTAAAGAAGTATGGCTAACGAAAAAAAACAAATTTCTTCTATTCCTGCTAAAACAGCAGGAGTTATAAAAAAAAGTCTGCCCGTAAATATAACAACCTCACAGGCGGAAGGAGGCAAGAAAGATATTCTTGCTATTTTGGTTGAAAAAAAAATTATTAAACCTGAACAGACAGCCGACATACAAGCGAAAGTAAAAAAAGATAAAAAATCAATCGAAGATGTTTTAATTGATCAAAAAATTATTGACATAGAAAAATTAACAGAAATTAAAGCCGAAACAAAAGAAATGCCTTATGTGAATTTAGCAGAGAAACAAATCCCCAAAGAAGTATTGGAAATTATTACACCAGAGGTAGCTAAAAATTATAAAATTATTTGTTTTAATAAAGCAGGCCCTATTTTAGAGATGGGAGTAGTTGATCCATCTAATTTGAAAGCGCGCGAGGCATTGAATTTTTTTGCCAAAGAATCAGGATATTCTATTAAGTATCACCTTATTTCAGAAGCCAGCTTTAATAAAGCTATTAAACAATATAGTAGCTTAAGCGAGGAAGTAGATATTGCTTTAAAGGCCAGAGAAGAAGAAGAGCAAATAAAAGAATTAGAACATGGAGAAAAACAAGGAAAAACAGAAGAAATTTCTAAGGCCGCGCCTGTTTCTAAAATTGTTTCTGTTATTTTACGGCATGCTGTTGACGGTCATGCTTCTGATATTCATATAGAACCTTATCAAAATGAAAGTCGTATTCGTTATCGCGTAGATGGTATTCTGCATACTTCTCTTACTTTACCACGTAGTGTTCATGACGCAGTAGTCGCTCGTATTAAAGTATTAGCAAGTTTAAAATTAGACGAAACGCGTCTGCCACAAGACGGTAGAATTAGACTGGAAATAAATGGCAAGCGTATTGATTTTCGTGTTTCCATTATGCCGTTAGTTACCACAGAAAAAGTGGTTATGCGTATTTTAGATGTTAGTAAAGGAGCTCCTAAATTACCTGATTTAGGATATGAAGGTCGTAATTTAAAAGTTATTGATACAAATGTAAAAAAGACTGATGGATTATTTTTAGTAACTGGCCCAACTGGCAGTGGAAAATCAACAACAATTTTTTCTATTCTTAATATAATTAATAAAGAGGGTGTTAATATTTCAACTTTAGAAGATCCTGTAGAATATTTTTTAGAAGGCGCTAATCAGGCGCAAATTCGTAGTCAAATTGGTTTTTCTTTTGCCACTGGCCTGCGGTCATTATTACGTCAAGATCCAGATATTATTATGGTAGGTGAAATTCGTGATAATGAAACAGCAGAACTAGCTATTCACGCAGCTTTAACCGGTCATATGGTGCTTTCAACTTTGCATACTAATGATGCGGTTGGTACTATCCCACGTTTAATGGATATGAAGGTAGAACCATTTTTGTTGTCCTCAACCTTAAATGGTATTGTAGCCCAGCGTCTTTTACGCAGGATTTGCGAATATTGCAAAATAGAGGAAGAAATGAGCGAAGATGTGTATAAGGATGTCTTAGTAGAAGTTAAGAAAGCATATGATTTAGTTGGTGATGAAGTTAAAAAAGTTTTTGATTCAACCATCTTAAATAAAGAAAAAGAGCGAGTGTCATATAAAGGAAAAGGATGTTCTCGTTGCGGTAATTCAGGATATAGCGGTCGTTTATCAATCGCGGAAGTTTTAGAGGTTAACGATGAAGTAAGTAATTATATTGCCAATAAAAAAGAAATTGCTTATGATTCTGATTTGTTAAAAAAGCAGAAGTTCATTACTATAAAACAAGATGGAATAATTCGAGCGCTTCAGGGTATTACCAGCATGGAAGAAGTGTTCCGTGTTATGAGCGACTAAAATACTCCTACCAATTACTAATCTATACCAATATACTAATCCCGAGCGCTCGGAACTTAAACGGTTTATAGAAATACAAATTATTAATTTGCTAAAATAGGTTGATAGAAAATTGGTATATCAGTACAGATTAGTAATTAGTAGGGTTTATTAATAATTAAACTATTTAAGATAATAATATGTCTGAGAATCTTATAAAAATATTAATCGTTGAAGATGATACTTTTTTACTTAATATGTATGCTGATAAATTTAGGGCAGAAAAGTTTGATGTCAGTGTTGCTGATAATGGCATTAAAGCATTGAAATTAGCGCAAGAAAATAAGCCGGAAATTATTTTGTTAGATATATTACTGCCTAAAAAAAATGGTTTTGAAGTTTTAGAAGAGCTTAAGGCTAATAAAGAAACAAAAAGTATTGTTGTTATTTTATTGACAAATTTAAGCCAAAAAGATGAGATAAAAAAAGGAATGGATTTAGGGGCAAAAGATTTTTTAATCAAAGCCCACTTTATGCCTAATGAGGTAGTGGCTAAAGTTAAGAAATTGCTTGGTTAATTAGTTGCGTGTAGTTTTAGAAATTAGTTGTTTAGAAAATATTAGAATTGAAATTAGTTGCGTGGAAATTAGAAATTAGTAATGGAAATTGGAAAATAGAAAAATACCTATGGAGAATAATACAAACTATCAGCCAATAAAAAGTTTTCAAGATTTACATGTATATCAGAATTTATATAAAGCAATGGTTATTGTTCATATTAAAATAGTTCCCAGCTTACCAAAAGAAGAAAAATTTAATTTAGCTGATCAAATGAAAAGAGCGTCTAAAGAAGCGCCAGCATTAATAGCTGAAGGTTTTGCTAAAAGATACCAACCAAGAGCATGGCATAAATATATTGAAGATACTACTGGCGAAGCCAATGAAATGATTCATCATTTGTCAGTTTGTATAGATATATATCCTCAATATGTTGATGTTAATTTATGTAAAGAAACTATTAATATCTATGATATTAGTTGTAAGCAATTAACAAAGCTAAGCCAGAGTTGGGTTGATTTTCATAAAAATAAGAAATAAAGAAAATAATTGTTTTCTAATTTCCATTACTAATTTCCATTTTCTAAACAACTAATTTCTAAAAATTAATTAACCAACAACATGGAAGTTTATACTATTTTATTTAATCGTTTATTAAGCGAATCAGCCAAGCAACAAGCTTCAGATTTGCATCTTTCGGTAGGAAGCATTCCGATTATCCGAAAAGATGGGCGCTTAATTCAGTTAGAGGGAGAAAAAATAATTGAACAGGAAGTTTTAGTTAATATAACTAATTCATTTTTAGATGAAAGAGAAAAGAAAGTACTAGAAGAAAAGCGTGAGCTAACAACAGTAAAGATATTAGGCGGAAAATTTCGTTTTAAGATTAATATTTATTATCAAAGAAAATTATTAGCTGTTTCTCTTCGTTTAATTTCAGAAGCTTCGCGTGATTTGCCGTCACTTAATTTGCCGGCTATTGTCGCTAATTTTACTAAATTAGCCAGTGGATTAATTATTATTTCTGGTCCTTATGGCGGTGGTAAAACAACTACTATTGGAGCTTTAATAGAAAATATAAATAATCAGCAAAAAAAACGTGTTTTAACTTTAGGAAAGTCAATTGAAGTTTTATTTGTAAGTAAACAGAGTATTATTGAACAAAGAGAAATCGGAGTTGATGTTGCTTCTTTTGTTCAAGGTTTACAATACGCTCAACATGAAGACATAGATGTTTTAGCAGTATCTAATTTAGGCGATGAACTTAATGAAGCAGTACCGCTTTTATTAGAAATTGCTTCTAGTAATTGTTTAGTATTTATGGAATTAAATGCAGATAATGTTATCAGGGTAATTGAAAAAATATTAGGATGTTTTCCGACTAATAAAATTGAAGCAAGTCGTTCTTTATTAGCAGATGTTTTAAATGGGATAATTGCCCAAAAATTATTGCCTAAAGTTGGAGGAGGAATGGCTCCGGCTGTAGAAATTGTAACAGTAACCTCAGCAGTGCGTTCAGTAATTAGAGAAGGAAAAATTCAACAATTGCAAACTGTTATGCAAACTTCAGCTGATGCCGGTATGGTAAGTATGGATAAAGCTTTAGCAACTTTAGTGCAAGGTGGTCAAGTGACTCAAGAAGATGCAGTGGCTAATTATCATGATAAAAGCGGTGTATAAAAATTTGTGAGTATTTAAATATAGAAACAGAAAAAATTTTAAAAACAATAATTAAATAGTTACTTAGTTAATTAGTTACATAGTTAATAATTTTATCTCATAC
The DNA here is from genome assembly GCA_964413295.1 of uncultured Gammaproteobacteria bacterium. Taxonomy (GTDB): domain Bacteria; phylum Patescibacteriota; class Patescibacteriia; order Patescibacteriales; family XYC2-FULL-47-12; genus CAYPRN01. The sequence continues at coordinate 9,595 of CAYPRN010000034.1, forward strand.
AACTAAGCAACTAATTAACCAATTAACTAAGTAACTAACGTATGCCACTTTATAGATATAAAGCAAAAGATAGTCAAAACGCTATTAAAGAAGGCGTCATAGAAGCTACTAATGAGCAAATAGCCAGCAGTTCTTTAAAAGAACAGGGGTTATTAGTTGTTAGTATGAACATTGAAAAAACAGGTGGTCTTAATATTGCTATTTTAAATAGAGTAAAAGAAAAAGATGTAGTTATTTTTTCCCGTCAATTTGCGGTAATGATTTCAGCTAGTATTCCAGTTGTGCAAGCCTTGAAAGTATTAGTGGGGCAAACAGAAAATATTAAACTCCAGGGTATTGTAAGTGAAATAGCTGAAGAAGTAAACGCTGGCTCTCGTCTTTCTGATGCCTTATCTAAACGCAATAAAATTTTTAGTACCTTTTATGTTAGCGTGATTCGAGCAGGTGAAACTTCTGGAAAATTAGATGAAGTATTAAATTATTTAGCTGATGAGATGGAAAAAGATTATGATTTAATGCATAAAATAAAAGGAGCAATGATTTACCCTATATTTGTCATAGTCGGTATGGTAGCAGTAGGCGCGGTGATGATGATTTGGGTGGTGCCGAAGCTGACCGCTGTAATTGCTGAGTCAGGAGGGGATTTGCCTGTAGCGACAAAGATATTAATCGCAACCTCTAATTTTTTAGCGGCTTATTGGTGGCTTTTGATTATATTAATAGTTGGCATTATTGGGGGAATTAAATATTATATTAAACTTCCAGCCGGGCGTTATCAATTTGATTATATTAGGATAAAGATTCCTATTTTTGGCCCTCTTATTCAAAAAATTGCTTTAGTGCGTTTTACTCGTTCAATGCAAACATTAATAGTAGGAGGAGTTCCGGTTGCCAGCGGTTTGCAAATAGCCGCTGATGTGGTAGACAATGCTGTTTATCGGGATTTAATTTTAGAGGCAAAAAAAGGCGTTGAAGGCGGTAGCACTATTTCTAGTATTTTTTTGGAACATGATGAAATTCCTTCCATGGTTTCCCAAATGTTTGCAGTTGGGGAAAAAACAGGTAAATTAGATTTAGTTTTAAGGCGAATTACAGATTTTTATTCCCGAGAGGTTTCTAATGTAGTGGCTAATTTAGTAACTTTAATTGAGCCGGTTATTATGGTAATAATGGGTATAGCAGTTGGCATAATGGTGGCCGCTATTATTATGCCGATGTATAATATGGCTAGTCAGTTTTAACTTAGTTAACTAGTTGCTTAGTTAATCAGTTGATTAGTTTGTAGTAAAGTGAAAGCTTAAAAATAAATCAGAACTAAAAAGTTAACTTAATAAAGAGCAAGCTTATGAAATATATTTTTAAAAATATACAGGTCTGCCTGCCGGCGAGGCAGGGTTTTACCTTAATAGAAATGCTAGTAGTTATTACTATTATTGGTATTATTTCATCATTTGCGGTTGTGTCTGTTAATGATGCCCGCATTAAAGCGCGTGATGCTAAACGGCAAGCTGATATAGTTCAAACCTATACTGCCTTGCAAGTATATTTTGATAAAAATAATCAGTATCCAAAATGCAGTTGCAGTCGCAGTGATTGTTGGGAGACCGTTTTAGATTCAACCATGTTTAATGAATCTGGTAAACCTTATATTACTCCTTTGCCAATTGACCCTTTAGATAAAGATGAATATTATTATGAATACTGCAGTGATGACGGTAAAACTTTTACTATTACTTATCAGCTTGAACAAGAAGATGATGTAAAAACTATGTCTGGTTTTTAGTAAAATTAACTAATTTATGTTATACTGTAGTTGTTAAT
>CAYPRN010000035.1:0-11127 GCA_964413295.1 uncultured Gammaproteobacteria bacterium
TTATTTTCTTTATCTTAGCACTTTTCTGTGATAAACTCTATATGAGTTCAATATACGCAATTTTTTACTAACTGTCATTGCGAGAAGCGAAGCTTCGTGGCAATCCCGCGAGGAACATTACAATGCTCACGGGATTACTTCGCCTACTCGCCTCGCTGAAACTACGGCGAAGTGGGCGGCTCGTAATGACAGTGAATTTTATTTATTTAACTGCATATCTTTATGGAGGAAGACCAATACATAACCCAAGAAGGGTATGATAAACTTCAAAGAGAATTAAATTATTTGAAAAATGTCCGACGCCATGAAATCTCTGAGCGTATTGAACGCGCTAAAGAATTAGGCGACTTATCTGAGAACGCTGAATATTCAGAAGCTAAAGATGAACAAGCTTTCAATGAGGGTCGTATTATAAAAATTAATGATCAGTTAAAAAAATTGGTAGTGGTAGAAAGTAAACGCAGTGGCGATGCAGTTGACTTAGGATCTAATGTTATAGTTCAGTGTAAGGGAAAAGAAAAAGAATTTGACATTGTTAGTTTTAATGAAGTAGATCCAGAAAATAATAAAATTTCTAATGAATCTCCTTTGGGGCAGGCTTTATTAGGAAAAAAAGTAGGTGAAGAAGCGGTTGTTCAATTGCCCAGTGGGGAAGTAAAATACAAAATTCTGAAAATTAAATAAATCTGACAAAACAAAAAACCTCTGTATTTTAGGGGGTTTTTGATGGGGTTGATAAGTTTTTTATATCACAATAAGATAATAACATCTAGAAACTATGGTCAGGGAATGGAATACTGCCTTTAAAGGGAGAAATACAGTGTTGCTTGGATTGCATTTAAGTGTTATTTTAACCTTGTTAGACGTACTTAATGAGATGATAATTCCCGAAGACCGTGTAGATATCATGGAAAAATTAAGTAAGATTAAAGATTTATGTGACAGTCAGACGCTCAAAAATGATATTACTGGCGCCATTAGTAATATTGAACATTTAATAACTCTAGAGTGTTTATCATAAATCACTAAACTTGCCCAAGTTACAAAATTTGGACAGGTTTTTTTAAAACAAAAATCCTCTGTAATTTTATTATTTTATTTAAAAAATAAAAAAGGGTTAGAGATAAACCGTAATTGCCTGACCTGCCTCCCCAGATGCCTTTTTAAAGGATTCTTATTTTGCGGAAGTGGCAGAGGCATTTTGAGGTTTTCTCTAACCCTTATATATAAAATTAAATTTATTTGATGCGTGACATGCGCGCGAAGTTTAATTTATTTTTTAAACTTCAAATAAGGCTTAATAGGCCAGAGCAGGAGGGCGCCAATAACTGAAATAACAGACACCGCGATAATAAGGTTCTCAAATCCGGCTGTCGCCGCTATATATCCTCCGAGCGCCGCCAAAGTCGCGCCACTTAAATCAGTCAGCGTAAAATAAACTCCCCACTCTGTCCCTTCTTTTTCTTTATCTACGTGGCGGGTAAAAATAGCCATATAAGTAGGAAAGGTGAAAGAAGTAAAAAGACCGAGAATAAATTGGACCAGATAAAGTTGCAGGGGTGTATTTATAAAAAGATAAAGCAGTGGAATAAGGCCGATAATAATAGTGAAAATAAACATTAAATAGAAATCATCTTTTTCTCCTCTTACCCTGTCTATAAAGGCGGCGATTGGAATTTGAAATACGCTTTTAGTGACAAGATAAATAGAGGCGGCCACGCCGGCTGTAATTGCATTTCCGCCGATTATAAAATCCTCAATAAAAAGGGCGAAAATAGGCGCCAGCAGACCGGAAGCACCGGAAAGTACGGTGTCGGATACAATTAAAAGGCGAATAATGGCGTTAATATCTTTCAAAAAATAATGTTTTATATTTATGGAACGTTTTTTCATATTGTGTTATGCGAGTTAAACCCACTTTTTCCATTTAAAAAACCCAAGCATTATCATACAGCCTACTAACATTATAATTACAATTATCCAAAAGTCGTTAGGGTTTTTGACAAAGGGCATGCTATTCATAGTATTCATGCCAAAAACAGCGGCTAATAATGTTAAAGGAAAAACAATAACCGAAAAAATAGTTAAAGTTTTCATGATGTCATTTAAGCGATAATTCAAAATGGATTCATTAGTGGCATATAATGCTTCAACCATTTGCTTGCGATTTTCAATCGTATTCCATAAATCTTTTGTCTTTTCATCAACTAGAGTATAAGTAGATGAACTGGAAATATGAATTTCATGCGTAAAGCGCTCAAATTTTTCTAAAATACTTTGATAGTTTTGAACTATTGAGCGAAGATTAATAAGACCACGTCGTAGATCAAGTAAAGTGGTAGCGGCTACTTTACTTTCTTTAGAAAAAATTAAATTTTCAACTTCATCAGCTTTTTCACTTAAATCATCAAGTAAACTAAAGCTGTTATCAATTAGGACATCCATAATTTTATAAAAAAGATCAGTTGCCGAACGCGCTTGATAATTAGCAGAAAAAATTTTCTTCAGAGTTTTTAGTTTGCCGGCGTGTAACATAATTAAATAATTTTTGCCAACAAAAAAATCAACTTCAGTGCCGTTAATAGTGTTTTCTTTTTTGTCATAAAAAGGGAAACGAAATACGGTAAACAAATAATTATCACCCGCGTTTATTTTTGCGTGTTGGGCAGACACATGAGAAGATGCGTCATGTAAATCACTTAAATCAAATTTATATTCTTGGTGTAGTTTATCTATTTCAGATTCTTGGGCATTAATAATATTAACCCATTTAATTTTTGTGTTGCGTGTGGTTTTTAAATTAATAGTTTGAATTTTTTTATTTCCTCCTGGCATAACAGTTGATTAGTTACATGGTTTACCCCGCCTGCAAAAGACCGAGGTTAATTAGTTGCTTAGCTCTTTATTTTTAGAAATTTTTTATAACCCCAGTCAACTAAGTAACTAAAGTCATTATACCACAATTTTTCAAAATATGATACAATTATATTAATTAAAGAGTTAGTTATGTAAACAACTTTAATTCTCCTACTAATTACTAATCTGTATCAATATAGTAATTTTAGAAACTAGTTGTTTAGAAAATCGGAATTCGTATTGTTCTATTTTCTAATTTCCATTCTCTATTACAAATTTCTAATTTCTAAGCAACGAAACAACTAATTAAATATAATGCCAGAAACAAGTGGGGCAATAGAAAAAACTCAGCCATCCAATACTGAGTCAGAACAATCAATATTAAAACCGGAACATCGCTTAGATAAACCGCCGGCTCGTTTTGATTTGTCCAGATTAAAGAAGGGTGAAAAGCAAAAAGTTAGTAAGCAAATTAAAATTGGAGTAATACCAGAACTGGTAAAGCCAGATGTTATGAAAAATAAAGTAAGTATTAAGCAAATTGAACAGGTTTTAAGTAGTGATTTAGAAGACGCTTATTTTCAAATGTCACCCGATGTGCAACAAAAATTTAAGAAAGCAGGAGAACAAACAGCGCAAGAGATTAAAGGGTTGTTGGAAAAAACAAAAATTAACGTTAAAAAAATTGCTAATCTTATTATAAATTGGCTAAAGATTATTCCAGGCGTGAATAAGTTTTTTTTAGAACAGGAAGGCAAAATTAAAACTGATAATATATTACGGCTAAAGAAAGATGGTAGAGATGCATAAAGCTTGAGGTACATAAAGTTTATGGTGTTTATATTATTTTAATTGTTAAATTGTTAAATTGTTAAAAATCAAGTAGCAATTTAGCAATTTAGCAATTAAACAATTTAACAATGTCTACAGATTTTAATTTTTTCATTACGGTGATGCAAATAGGACTATCTTTAATCGGCATACTGCTGGTTGCGGCGATAGTTTTTTTTATTGCGCGGAAAATATTGCATAAAATTGGACGTCAAGGAGACGCTTATGATAAAGATATTTTGTTAATCCGTGTGCCTAAAGAATCTCCACATGATGTTGAAAAGGATCAAGCAGTGCAATCGTTACAAGAAAATATTGCCGTAGGTGAAAGTATTTTTTCTTTAATTGGTGGTTTAAAGGCAAATCCGCACAAATGGAAATCGTGGCTGTTTGGCGTGCATAATGCTTTTTCTTTTGAAATTGTCGCTCATCAAAAAGTAATTTCTTTTTATGTTGTTGTTCCTAAAGAACAAAGGCGTTTTATTGAACAAGAAATATACGCACATTATCCCACGGCCAGTATTGAAGAAAAATTTGATTATAATATTTTTAATTCAAATTCAAAAGTTAAAGGCGCGCAACTAACTCTGAAACGTGGCCATATATTTCCGATTAAGACTTACAAAAAAATGGACATTGATCCACTTGATTCAGTTATTAATACTTTAGCCAAATTAAAAGAGCATGAAGGCGCGGCCGTGCAGATTTTAGTTCGTTCTGCCTATAAAGGATGGCGAGTTAGGGGGCAAAGGATTATTAAAGAAATCAGAGAAGGGAAATCTTTGAGTGAAGCGATTAAAAGCAGTTCTTACAGTAGTATTTTTAAAAGCGCTGGCAAGATTAGTAATGTTGTAATGCAAAAAGAGAAATCTGAACAAGATAACCATGGAATGCAGTTAACGCCAATTGAAGAAGAGGGAATTAGGGCGATTGAAGAAAAAATGTCTAAGGCCGGATTGGAAGTAAATATTCGCGTTATTGTTTCGGCCGAAGATGACGGGCAAGCACAAGTTTATCTTAGTAGTATGGTTGACGCTTTTAATCAATATACTATTTTTGAATATGGCAATGGATTTAAAAAAGCTAGTCGTAGGAGTAGTCGTGGTGTTGTTAGTGATTTTATTTTTCGGCGCTTTGGTAATAATATTATGATTCTTAATACTGAAGAATTAGCCAGTTTATACCACTTGCCTTTAGCCCGCAATGAAACCCCAAATATCCTTTGGCTGACCGCTAAAAGAGCACCAGCTCCGACTGACGCTCCAACTGAAGGTATCGTTTTAGGAGAAAATAATTATCGAGGAACTGTCCGTCAGGTTCATATTAAACAATCTGATCGCCGTCGCCATATGTATATAGTTGGTAAGTCTGGCACAGGAAAATCAAATTTTATCGCTAGTATGGCGCGACAGGATATAGCTAATGGTCAAGGAACTTGTGTAATTGATCCGCATGGAGATTTAATTGAAGATGTTTTAAATGGTATTTCTAAAGAACGCGCTGATGATGTAATTTATTTTTCACCAGCTGACATGGAAAGACCAATGGGTTTAAATCTGCTTGAATATGACGACCGGTATCCAGAACAAAAAACTTTTGTAATTAATGAAATGATAAAGATTTTTGACAAACTCTATGATTTGAAAGCGACCGGCGGTCCGATTTTTGAACAATATATGCGTAACGCCATGTTACTTATTATGGATCATCCAGCTAGTGGCTCCACTCTAATGGAAATTTCTAAAGTTTTAGCTGACTCTGATTTTCGCGCTATGAAATTAAAAAAATGCCAGGATCGGACAGTAGTTAATTTTTGGACTAAAGAAGCGGAAAAAGCTGGTGGAGAAGCAGCTCTGGAAAATGTAGTGCCGTATATTACTTCTAAATTGACAAGCTTTATTTCTAATGCTACAATGCGTCCAATTATCGGACAGCAAAAAAGTTCTTTTAATTTACGTGATGTTATGGACCAGCAGAAAATTTTACTAGTCAATTTATCCAAAGGCCAAATTGGCGAGATGAATGCGCATTTGCTTGGCATGGTTTTAGTCGGAAAGATTTTAGTGGCCGCTCTTTCCCGAACTGATATGCCACAAGCAGAGCGCAAAGATTTCCATCTTTATATTGATGAATTCCAGAATTTTACCACTGATTCAATCAGCGTTATTTTATCAGAAGCGCGTAAATATAATTTGAATTTAATAATGGCGCACCAATATTTAGGCCAATTAGTTGCACATAACGACACTGCCATTAAAGAAGCAGTTTTCGGCAATGTCGGAACTATGATTGCTTTTAAAATTGGTTCAGAGGATTCAGAAACAATGGTTAAAGAGTTTACCCCTGTTTTTAATGAGTTTGATTTAATCAATATTGAAAAATATACTGCCTATGTTAAACTGTTGATAGATAATACTGCCAGTCGTCCTTTTAGTATGGCGACTTATCCCTTAGCTCCAGGTAATGAAGTATTAGCGCAAAAAATTAAAAAATTATCAAGGTTGAAGTTTGGGCGGGAAAGAAGTATAGTAGAAGCGGAGATTATGGCGCGTTCGCAAATAAACAACAAATGACAAAAAACAAAAATCAAATAAATATCAAATAATAAATTCTAAAGACACAGCCACTATTTATAAATGCGACAAATGCAATAAAACTATAAAAGAAGATTACAAAAGATTTGATTGTATGAATTGGATGACTAATGATTGTGATATGCCGAGACATTTTATACTTTGCCAAAAATGCTGTGAACCTTTTACAAAGTATGTAAAGGAATTTTTAGGTATTAAAAAAATTAAGAAATAATTATATGGAAACAAAAGATTTAGAACAAATTAAAGAAATAGTGCAGAACGTAGTAAAAGAAGAATTAAAAGAAACAAATGAGAAGATAGATGAAGTATTAAGAACTACTAAAATGCAGTTTGATGATAATACAGAGCAATTTAAAGAAATTAGAGACGACTTAAAAGATGTTAAAGATGAGTTAAAGAAAAAGCCAAATGAAAGTAAAATTCTATCGTGGGGTGATGAAAGAATAACTCCAGTTAAGCTTGATGTAGATAAGATAAAATATATTCATCGCAAGGAATGGAAAAAATTACCTAATAGCGGGACAGTTAGTAGGATTTTAATGGAAGAAGGAATAAAAAGTTAATCTAACTAATAAATTTTTAAAATCCAATTCTCTACACAGGGGGTTGGATTTATAAAAGCTATATGCAAAAATAATTTAATTTACATTATGCCTAAACCAGAAGAGATAAATTTCGACTTTATTTTTGAATATTCAAAAATCTGGAAATTAGATATTTCAGACGAGGAGATGCCAATTGAAGAATTTAAACAAAACCTTGATATTGCTTATTTAGAAAAAGAAGGAACCGATGACTGGAATTTAACATTGCAAGAACTTATAAGCGCGCCGGAAAAACAACCTGAACATTATAAAAAAATTAAAAATGTTCAGATGAAATATCCAATTGAAATTTATTTTTTCAAAGGATCATGGAAAATACTTGATGGCGTTCATAGATATTGTCGCGTTATTATGGAGGGTAAAAAAACAGTAAGAGTTAGAAAAGTAACAAAAGAGATGATCCTAAATATTTTTAAAAAATCTGTTTAATTTATAATTATTTTATGCAAAAAAAATATTTAAAGAAAAATGCACCTGTGCTTAACCGAATGATTCCTTGGGTAGTCATTCTTGTTTTAATGCTCTCTTTTTTTTACGGTGGCATTTTATTTTCCAGAAAAACAGAAATAGACGACAGGTTTGTTAATAAAGACACAGTTTTCATTGGGAAGGTTTTAGGTAAGTATGAAGAAAATGCCAGAGAAGATGTTAGCCAAGATGTAGATTTTAGTTTACTTTGGGAAGTATGGGATACTTTAGAAAATAAATATGTAGATGGCGATCAAATAAAAGATAAAGAATTATTTTACGGAGCTTTGCGTGGTTTAGTGGCTTCTATTGGCGATCCATACTCGGTGTTTATGAATCCAGTTATTTCTAAAGAATTTCAAGATGATTTAGAAGGAACTTTTGAAGGTATTGGCGCGGAGATCGGTATTAAAAGCGGTATTTTGACAATCATCGCGCCTTTAACTGACATGCCGGCGCAAAAAGCAGGCTTGCGTTCAGGAGATAAAGTATTGGCGATTGATGGTCAAGAAACCACTGGCATCACTATTGACCAGGCGGTTAATGATATCCGTGGCATAGGCGGAACCGAAGTGGTTTTAACAATCTGGCGCGAAAGTTTTGCAGAGCCAAAAGATTTTACTATCAAACGTGGCAAGATAGTGGTCAAAAGTGTTAAATGGGAAAAAGATGATAATGATTTAATGGTTATTGAAATTTCTCATTTTAATAATGACACGGAAGAATTATTTAGTCGAGCTGTTAAAGATGCTGTTAATGAGAATGCTAAAGGAATAATTTTAGACTTACGCAATAATCCAGGTGGATATTTAGACACTGCCATTGAAGTTTCCAGCGAATGGATTGAAGATGACATTGTAGTAATGGAACAATTCGGCGATGGTAATAAAAAGGAATATTTAGCGCGTGGTCGCGCTCGTTTAGCTGATGTCCCTACAGTAGTATTAGTTAACGAAGGATCAGCTTCAGCTTCAGAAATTGTAGCCGGCGCTTTAAAAGATTATAGCAAAGCCACTATTGTCGGTAAAAAAACTTTTGGTAAAGGTTCAGTGCAAGAGTTGATAAATTTGAAAGATGGTTCCTCTTTAAAAGTTACTGTTGCTAAATGGTTAACGCCAAGCGGAATAAATATTAGTAAAGAAGGAATTCAGCCAGATGAGGAAATTGATTTTACGCCTGAAGATTATGAAGCAGATAAAGATCCGCAGATGGAGAAAGCGGTGGAAATTTTATTAAATAGTGAAGATTAAAAGATTTATTTTATTGTTAAATTGCTATCGTTTAACAATTTAACAATAAAGCAATGTAACAATTTATATTTATGCCAAAACAAAAAAATATCAAATCATCATCTAAAGAGAAAAAATCAACAACTAAATTTATCTTCGTTGTCGGTGGCGTTATGTCTGGCGTTGGTAAAGGTGTCGCGTCCGCTTCTATCGGACGCGTTTTAGTTAGTAAAGGTTTTAATGTTAGCGCCATCAAAATTGATCCTTACATTAATATAGATGCAGGTACCATGAATCCAATAGAGCACGGAGAGGTATTTGTTACTGATGATGGTGATGAAACTGATCAGGATGTGGGAAATTATGAGCGTTTTTTAAGTCGTAATATTCACAAAGAAAATTACATGACCACTGGTCGTGTTTATCAAAGTGTAATTACTCGAGAACGAAACTTAGAATTTGAAGGAAAATGCGTGGAGGTAGTTCCGCATATACCTTTAGAAGTAATCCGGCGCATTAAGCAAGCAGTTAAAAAAGACAAAGCGGAGATTATGATAATTGAAGTCGGTGGCACAGTAGGCGAATACCAAAATATGCTTTTTCTAGAAGCGGCTCGCATGATGCATTCCAAAACTCCTGATGATGTGCTATTTGCCATGGTCAGCTATTTGCCAGTTCCTAGTAAAATAGGCGAGATGAAAACAAAACCAACTCAATACGCTGTTCGCACTTTGCAATCAGCTGGTATTCAGGCAGACTTAATTATTGCCCGCAGTGATCGGACAATTGACAATCCACGTCGAAGAAAAATAGCTACTTTTTGTAATGTTTCTGAAGAAGATATTATTTCCGCTCCAGATGTAGATTCAATTTATGAAATACCGATTAATTTAGAAAAAGACCAGATTGGCGACCGTATTTTAGAAAAATTTGATCTAAAGCCACGTAAAAAAGATTTAGTGGATTGGCGGGCAATGTTTGATAAAATAAGGAAAGCTAAAAAAGAAGTGCAGATTGGCATAGTAGGAAAATATTTTAGTACCGGCGATTTTACTTTAGCAGATTCATATATTTCAGTGATTGAATCTATTAAACATGGAGCAATGACAGTTAATGTTAAACCCGTGCTTCATTGGATAAATACTGAAGAGATTGAACAAAATGGGACGGAACAATTAGAAAAAATGGATGGAATAATTGTGCCACAAGGTTGGGGAACTCGCGGTTCAGAAGGAAAAGTTAAAACCATTCGTTATTGTCGCGAAAATAACAAACCGTATTTTGGTTTATGTTATGGCATGCAAATGGCAGTGATTGAATTTGCTCGTAATGTCTGCAAGATGCTTAATGCTAATTCGGAGGAAATTAATCCGCGCACTCCTTATCCAATCATTCATATTATGCCTAATCAAAAAGAATATTTAGCGAAAAAGCAATATGGCGGGACAATTAGATTAGGCGCTTGGCCTTGTAAATTAAAACCAGAAACGCATATTGCTAAGGTCTATGGAGGTGTTTTAAATATTAGCGAGCGCCATCGCCATCGCTATGAATTTAATAGCAAATATCGCAACAAATTGGAAAAAGCTGGACTAACTATCTGCGGAACTTCGCCAGATAATAAGTTAGTGGAAGCTGTAGAAATTACCGACCATCCGTTTTTTATTGGCGTGCAGTTTCACCCAGAATATAAATCACGGCCATTAGCCCCGCACCCATTATTTGTAGAATTTATGAAAGTTTGTGCGGGGAAATAAATATGTTATAATTCTATTATTAATAAGTTCACAATGAATTTAAAAATTTTTATATGAATGAAGCATCTAATCCGCCAGCTGGCGGAAAAAAAGATATTACGATTAATGACCTAGCTATTATGATACGGCAAGGTTTTGTAGAAAATGATAGGAGATTTACTAAACTTGAACAAGGTCAAACTAAACTTGAACAAGGTCAAGAAGAAATTAAAATGCGACTTACAAACGTCGTCTATAGTTTTGATATGATTGAATTGCAAAAACGAGTAATGAAATTAGAAGATAAAGTTTTAAGAAGGTCAAGGATATTAAGTTACCGATAAATTAAAACAACAAAAAAACTCTTGAAATTCAAGAGTTTTTTATTTATTTAAAATAGTATTTATTTATTTTTTTGAACCAACAGGCATTACCCCAGTTAACTATTTGTTAACAGGGTAAACATTAACTATAGTCGCTTGTTTTAGCTTGCCATTAAATTTTTTTAATTTTTTGCTGGTAAATTTTACCATGCCGTTAATTAAAGAAAATAAAGTATCATCTTTACTTTTTTTAACATTTTTGCCAGCATGCCATTTAGTGCCACGCTGGCGGATTAAAATAGCCCCGATTTTAGCGAATTGTCCGTCATATAGTTTTACGCCTAGCCGTTTTCCTGCCGAATCTCTGACGTTAGTTGTGGAGCCACCTGCTTTTTTATGCGCCATATTTTTTAGTCTTAAGTCGTAAGTTATAAGTCATAAGTATTTTAACAGGTGTTGAGAAATAAGTCAAGAGGTGGTAA
>CAYPRN010000036.1:0-11083 GCA_964413295.1 uncultured Gammaproteobacteria bacterium
TATACGCCTCCTCACCATTAGCCATATAATGTCTTTTATTTGTTTTAGGATTTACATACCATGCCTCTCCGTGTTCTTCTATTTGAAGTAAAATTTTTCCTTTTAATCTGTTTACTATATTTTGATCAATATTTGTTATTAATTTTCGTTCCTTCTCTATGAACTCTAAGGTGTTGTTGACTTTCTTACTATTACCTTTACTGTCTCCAACGACTGTAATATTTATATTGTTTGCAGGACAAATTTCTGAAGATACTGCATAACTGCCAGACTTTAAAGACATTTTACTTGTGTCAATCTCAAATTGGTTAGCGTCGGCAAAACTTATATAAGAATCTATCTGTAATGGATTACTACTATGTCCATCTAGTAATAAAAATATCTCTGGAGACGATTTAAGATGTTCGCCTTGTATTAAAAATTTATCTCCATTGGTAATTATTTTTTTATTTATACTGTTAATTTTGCAACTTCTCTTTATTTGGTCATTAAGTATTCTTTTTATGTCTAATGTGTATATATAAGTTAATCTATCAATGATTTCCCAATTTTTTAAATTTATTTTTTCTGCCTTCAGAATAGCTACTGTCGCGGAAACAATAGGTGCGGAAAAAGATGTTCCATCCCAATAATCATAATAATACCCATCATTATGCAAAGGAACAGATAGTGATAATATCTGTTCTCCGTATGTGGATAAATCAACGCCAGGTCCATAATTACTCCAATTAATTAAATTTCCATCTTCACCTAAAGCACCTACTCCTAATACTGTATTAAAATTATCTACATCATTAGAAACTGGTGAAACTTTTAAAAAATCTAAATTTTGTCCTACTTTATAAATACCACTACTTTCAACATCTCCATTGCCTACTGAAGCAACAATAACAAGATCCTTACTATATGCATATTTAATAGCATCATTATATATAGAATTATACCCCAAATATCCACTTGAACCTAAGCTTAAATTAATAATATCAGCCCCATTATTAGCTGCGTAATAAATCGCATCTATAACATCATCGGTATTACAACCTTCATTATCACAAACTATTAACGGCATAATCTTTGCATTAGATGCTATGCTCATTATGTTTATATTATTTCCAGTTATTAATCCAGCTACTGCGGTTCCATGAGATCCTTTAGCAGTTAAATCATTATTATTATCTATAAAATTCCATCCGTAATAATCATCAATGTAACCATTACTGTCATCATCATAACTGTTATCTTGATTTTCTTTAAAATTTATCCAATTTTTTCCTACTAACTCAGGGTGTTGTAACCATATTCCATCATCTATAACCGCTACTGTAATGCCTTCGCCTTTTGAGGTAGGATTTACTACATATCCATAATAATTAATTTTTCCTAAATAATATTGCTTATCATACAATGTGATTGTCTCTGCAATAACAATACCTGGAAATAATAAAAGCATTATTATTATAATTATCCTGTTTTTTTTATTTTTTAAATTCATATTATTCTTTGTCATTGCGAGCCGTAGGCGAAGCAATCCCGTGAGGATTAAATAAAGGTGTTAAATAAATATTATTAATACTCACGGGATTGCTTCGCTTCGTCCAGCCCCTCGCGAGGGGCTGGGCTTCGCTCGCAATGACAGTAAAAAATTATAAATCTTTATCCACATTAATATTAACACTGTCAGCCTTAACACCACTAATATCATAGTCATCCGCGCCGTTAATATCCTCGCCAATAGTATAATTAGTAAAAAATGCGTCTGCCACGTCATCTATTTTGGTATTCCAGTCGGTTCCGTAAAGCGCTGTGGCCACTGCTTCGGTTTTGATCCAGCGCAATGTTCCATTTTTAGCTACTGCGTAAACTTTTGGATTAGTGGTAATTTTCACCATTTTTATGCCCGGACGATAAGTAACATTGTCGCTTAAAGAAATAACGTATAAATCATCAGCGCTAATAACTTTAACTGAAGAATAACCGCCATACCAAGTCAAATAAGTCTTTTCGTTAGGGAAAACATAACGTTTACAATCATTGCCATAATAATATACCGAGTTGTTTCCTTCCATTTTAATTAAATCTCCAGGAACCGCCAGTGAAGCGTTAGCGCAATTATTTGCTGTATCAACGGGCTCTGTAGTGTCAACAACATCATCAACAGGTTCGGTTACTGGCTCGTTAACTACTAATTCAGTTTGATACATTTTTTCATTAGTATAAAAATTTGAAATAAAAGTAACTGTTTCGTTATTAAGACTTGATTCTATTTTGTAATAATAATGAGTATCTGGCGTTAAATTTATTAAATTAACACTATGAATTTTAACGTTATCATCAACGTTCTCTTTAGTTTCAATATTATCTCCATTAACTAAATAATTGTCAATCTCATAACTTACCTTACTGGAACTTTCTTTGTTGGTTTCCCAGATTATAGTAGCTGAAGTATCTGTCAGATTTTTTATTTCAATTAAATTTTGTGTTTTTAATAAATCTAACCCAGGATTCATATCTGCCGGCAGTAAAACAACTATTTGTCCTGGTGTTTGTAAATTAGAATCGCCTAATACTACTCTATATCTATAAGCGACCCTATCAGTCGTGCTAGCGACAATACTATAATTTATTTTATCAGAACCAATAGGATTCTGATATAAATCATATTTTTTTTGTTCGCCCCAAAAATTTTCTGTCGCGTATTCAACCCTGCTATTATCGGAAAAATTATCTAAAACATATCCTATTCTCGTTACTTTATTAGTTAAACTATAAATAGTAGCGTTTAGATTTGAAATAGTTGGAGCGTTGGTTGTTTCTTTAATAGCAGTAGCTTGTTCTAAAAAATTATTGTCTTCATTGCTTTCTGTTGTTTTATTTTCATAATCTGCCACTGCTTTTAAAGTATATTTGCCTGCCTCTAAATCAGGGCAATTTAAAAATTGATAACGATCTAAAGTATAGTTTAACGTTTCCCAAGCGCCAAAGGTTCCGATATCTATACCTTTACCTTGACAGACAGTAGCGCCGTTAGCGTCTATAATTAAAAAATCAATTTTTATTTCATGAGCAATCTGACTGTTTAAATTTTTAATTATTACTTGCGCATCTTGCGCGTTAAACGGACTGCCGGCATATTGGTCTCTAATAGGAATATATAATCTGGAAATCGTTAAATCCGACAGAGTAGTATCAGCCGCTAGAGATATATTAACACCTGTCGCAATAAGTAATAAACAGAGTAGTAAAGTTATTTTTTTGGACATAAATGGTTAGTTAAATACATTAAATATGTAAAATACGTAAAATTTAGTTAAACTGGTTTTACATATTTTACATATTTAACGTATCTTACGTATTTAACTAGTTTCGTCCCCTTTATTTTTAAAGTTTTTATTATCTTTTTTCATTTGAGATACTGTACTGCGGATTAAACCATTAATTTTTGCCTCAACTTTATCTACTTGTTTAATAAACCTTTGTAAAATTTCTTGCGAAATATAATTGTTATCATAACTAATATATAAATCACTTTTTACTTCTTGCAGGCATCCTTTGGCGATGCCATAAAATCTTAAATTTTCTTTAAAAAAATACCTGCCAAATCCCTCTCCAATATTAGATGCTGTCCCTCTGGCGCTTTCGCGCAGATGCTTTTTTAAAATATATTCTTCTGAACGAGGATAATCTTTTGTAATTATATATACACCCTTAGATAACTTTCTTGCATCCTGCCAGACCTCTAAATCTTCTAATTTATAAATAGTCATATAACATATTTAACGTGTCTTACATATTTAACGTATTTAACGTATTTTACGTATCTTACATATTCAACTATACCATAAAACTCTCCCAAACTCAAACCCCCCTCCTCTCGCGAGAGGAGGGGGATTCTTGCTATATCAGATTTTTAGACTAACACTAAAAGCTTATTTACTTCTAGATACTGCGCTAGTCTGTGAGAAGAAAGTAGATCCATTATACCAATCAGATGATCCAGCGCCAACAATGCTATTAGCATTATGGTCTGTTCCGGAAGAATTATCTGACCAGATATAGTCGGCTACATTGCCTTCTGTTCCAACATCTAAGATATTATCTCCTGTGTCGTCTCCATTAATTTTTACAGGACCTTTACGGAAAGTAGTGCCAACATCAGTCGGCATATAAACAGAGATAGAATCACCAGAACTTACAGTGCCGCCTATAGTGGCGATTAAAGCGTAAGTCTTGGTTTTGCCTGCGGAAATTATTTCTTCGCCTTTACTGTCACCAGTAGTTGCGCCAGTGTATGAATTAGTACTAGAACTATCAAAGATAGCGGCCATGGTGCGACTGTTTGCATTATCTCCCCACATCTTACCAAGAGTTGACCATGCTACATTCAAATCACCATTACTAGAACTGGTTGGATATCCAGTGCCAGAAGCAGTAATATTCATCAAACTAGCATATAAGTTACTTCTAGTGCCGTTTAACTCAATTCTCTGCAGTCTAAATGCTGAAGCATACATACCATCATCAGAATCGCTTACATTAACTTGGAATGGTAATTGCTTAATAGCTATATCATTACCAGCGTCAGCAGTAATAGTGAACTTATAGATGTCTTGTGATACACCGCCACTTAAAGTAGTGCTGTCTAAAGCAACAGTAGTAAAGGTTGGTTTACTCTTAACAATATACATTGTATTACCAGCGCTTACACCGCCGTCAGTAGCTGAAGTTACTTTAGTTGAACTTCCGCCTACGCCAACAGCTTCAAAACCTCCATCTTCAATGACCTCTAAGGTTGAATTACCACCAGGAGTTGAGCCTCCGACAACTGTCTTAAAGTCACCACCAACATCTACATAAATATATTTGTCTTTAACAACATATATATCTAAATCAGTAAAGTCAGCATTAGAGCTATTAAACTCTTTAGTAGCAGTCTTAGTATCACCAGCAACATTGTAAGGATAGGTAATAGTAGCAGAGGTTAAATTAGCAACTGTAGTCGCTGTTATTCTTAACTTAGTAATAATAGTATCTTCATAAGATGAAGTGATCTTGACTTGATCCATTGGAACATTATTAGTTCCAGCAACAATCAAAGAAGAAACTGGTTCAGTAGCGTCAGTTATGGTAACAGAGCCTGCTTCATAGATGGTTACTTGCGCGCCAGTAGCGGCATTAGCCGCGTTTGGTGAATTACCCGATTCAGTAATAGAAGTGCCTTTATCTGCTGTTTCCGAAGCAACATCATCAGCAGCGACAAGAATGTCAACTGCAAATCTAGCTACATCATCTGTGCCATAATCAAGAATAGTTGAAATACCACTAGCTATATCAGCTTTAACTAACAAAGTCTTTGAGCTTTCTTTTGGAATTATCCAATTAAGAGAGCTAAAGGTTGCTTCACCACTGCTATTAAATGATTTGGTTGTGCCTAATTGCGTTAAAGTGCCATTGCTGGCTCTTTCATAAATTCTAACATTATTAACAATATCTTTTACGTTAATTGAGTCGGTTGTGTCTTTAGTTAAGGCATAGGTGCCGGCATTACTAGCAACATAACCGGATAACTTGATCTGGGTAACCTTTATATCAACACCGCTTGTAGCCGCGCTAAAAGCAATACTGCCTGCTTCAACATCAGTAGCGCCTTTAACCACATCTTGAGCTAAAGGAACATAAGTTGAACGAGACAAAACTAAAGCGCCAGCCTTAATAGTCATCTGATTACCAGCGCTATAAGTAGCCGGAACAATACTGGTTAAATAAGTATTAGTCGCGGTTGACTTAACAGCAGTAGAAGTAAGACTGTTGGCAGCTACTTCATCACCAATAAGAACAGTAAGAGTTGAACCTCCAGTCATGCTTGAACTAATATCAGTAGTAATCTGGAAATTGCGGGTTACACCGGCTTCAAAAGTTACTGTGTCAGTAAAGATATAGTGAACACCAGCATCAACTGCTGCACCAGCATCAGAAAAATCATTTAAATCTACTGAACCCCAGACAATATCATCAGTGTCAGTATCTCTAATCTTAATATCAGTTAACCAGCTAGAAGTAACAGATGTTTGATCGCGATCAAAGTCGCCAGTACCCATATTATCAGCGTGCATTTCTATTTGAAAGCTTCTAATTTCTGCTTCTGTTTGAGCAGTAATAGAAAAATTCAATAATGCTACATCATCAGAATTATTTGATACATTACTAGCTGATGGACCATTAATAGAAATGGTAATATCGCCAGCTTCTACAGTTGCTTCAGTATAAGCAGAAGAAGAAGAACCGTCAAAAGTACCGCCGGCAGTAGCATTACCAGCGCTATCAGTAGAACCAATAGCTACTGTTAATGGATAATTATAAGTCTGTCCAATTGCGCTTACATCAGAATTTGCATCCATGTAAAGTCTAATATATTGAGCGGCGCGAGCGCCTGATCCAAGATCAGCATATACATAAAACTTCTTAGAATTACCTTTAGTAATTTCAAAAGGAGTATTAAACTTTAAGACAATACGGCTATTAGCATCAACTTCAGCTACACTAGCAATTACATTACCATTTTGTTTAAGTACTATATTACTGATTTGATCATTTGATACATCACCAGCCTGATAAAGAGTTACTCTTTCAACAGTAGAGTCTTCTGTAGAAGAAACAGCTAAGGTAAATGAAGATATTTCTTGATTAGCTCCGCCAGCTGTAATATTAGCTGGATCAGAACCTTCAGTAACAACAACTCTACCAACAGCAGTAGCGCTTAAAGTCATGGTATTACCCTTGACTGGAAAGCTACCACTAACGGTAGCGGTAGTATCTACATCACTAGCGCTAGTAACTTCAAAAGCGTGTGTACCACTGCTACTAACTGCAATATCACCAACTAAACTTAAAGTTTTAGTAGCGCCTGCTGGAACTTCATATTTAACATTGCTGAAGATAGCTAAATTAGTGCTTGAATTTACACTGCGCCCATTAGTTAGGCGAGTTTCACCATCATAAATATAAAGGTTCTTAAATTCAGTAGTAGCACCAACTCCTGTTCTCTTGAAAGTAATATCTTCAATAGTGATTGCGCCGTCAGAAGAAGCAGAGAAGTTATATTTAGCTAAAACAACGTTAGAAGCGCTTGAAGGGATAACTGAAGATGCTGGAGAATCTGAAGCTAAAGCAACAGTTAAACCAGTACCACCAGTAGCGATAGTGCCACCTGCGCCTGAAGCAGTATCAGTTAAATCTGATTCTGAACCGCTGATTGATGTGCCTGTTTCTGGCATAGTAAGAGTAGAAGTGATAACATCATTCCAATTAAAGCGATTAGCAGAGAAAGCTGATTCATTAGCAACTTTGCGAGCTTCTCCATTAGCGTCAATGTAATAAACATCAGCTGAACCGCCGAATTTTACTAAACTGCCTTCTGGATAAGCTGTAGCAGTTACTTCTCCACTGGTTTCATTATAATTATTCCAGAAAGAGTCAGCCACATCTACAATTCTCTTTGCCCAATTATCGCCGTATAAAGCTTTAGCAATTGTTTCGCTTGGAACCCAAGATAGTTTTCCATTTGATTCAACTGCATAAACTTTAGGATTTGTAGTAATTTTAATTAACTTAGTTCCTGGTCTAATAGTAACGTTTTTACCAAGTGGATAACTTTCTAACTCAGATTGAGAGACAGTTACTACACTGGAAAAATCACTGTACCAAGAAAAATAAGTTTGTTCATTAGGGAAAACATAACGTTTACCGTCAGATGCTAAATAATAGATTGAAGATAATCCATCCATTTTAATAAGATCACCGGCGCTAGCTGCCGCATCAGCAGTAGGAGCAACGATAACACTCATTGAAAGGACAGTCATCAACATAACACTGACTGTAAAAATTTTACGTAATTTACTCATAAAATATTCTTGTCCTTATTAAATTTAGTTAATTAACTTAAATAGTAGTTAAAAAATCAACTGGAATTCCACAATTTCCCTCTCATCTATAAATACAGATGAAAACAGAATTTCTCCCCTCCTTGTTTACCCTGTTAAAATATTTAATAGGGAAATCTATATGCATAGATGAGAGGGAGCAAGCTGTCGATTTTAAAATTATATTTAAATTTTTTCCATTAACTAAATTTATTCTTTTTAATTAATTTTAGATTCTACCTCTGTATTTCAACAGACCGACCTTTTAATAGAATCTCGTTCCTATTCCTGCTCCTCACGAGGGGCGGGATAAATATAGGAACATAATTATCTTTTTATTAAAAAAGGCAATTATGTTCCCACATATTTTTTGTTTTAATTTTTATTTTCTGTTGTTGATAGGTCAATTTTAGTATTTTCACCTTTCTTTTGCTCTTTATCCTCCGTAGCTTTTTTATCGTCCATAGCTTTAGCGTCGGATGGAGCGGAGGAGGGCTCTATAATTCCTTTTACCATCGGAGTGCTTGTGCTTTGCTGTTCTTCTAAAGTTTTAATTCCTTCATCAACCACTTCTACTGCTTCATCTAATAATTGCTGTGTTTCATTAATTTTATCTAAAGCTCCTACATAATTATTTTCGTCTAATAATTTTTCTGCCTCTTGAATAATTTTATTTGCTTCTCTTGTTTTACTTGTTACTTCTTTGTTGGGCTTTTGATAAATTTGCATTCCAGTATCACTTTTGCCTAAACCAGCGCTAAATACAGCTTCAGCATCATCAGTGATATTACTAATTTGCTCTTTTGTTGATTTTAATTTTGTTGCTACACGATCAGATGCTTCAGATTTAGCTGTTTCATCGCTTGATTTACTAGCTGAAACAATAGTATTTAAAGCTTGCAAGCCAGTATTTTCCACACTGCGAATAGCGTTATCAAGTTTTCTAGTAGCAGACATAGATGATTCTGATAATGCTCCTTTTGCTTGTTTTAAAGATTCTCTTAATTTATTAGTTTTAGTATCAATGTCTTTGGCTAATGTTAAGGCTGTTACTGGGTCATTATTATTAATTTTTTCAAGCTGATTTTGCACCCCTTCTATTCCTTCAGACAAAGTGCCGGCCACTGATTCAATACTATTATGATCATTATTCATAATCAGGCCCTGTATTTCATTAGCGCGTCGTTCAGCAAACTTAACGCCTAATTTAATTTTATTTTCTTGTTTATAAGCTAAATTAAGTTGGGTTTTTTCTCCCACTATCTTGGCTGTATATAATAGACTTCCTGGAGTTGCTTCGCTGGCCGCGCTAATACTAAAAAAACCACCGCCAACTAATAGTAATGCGATTATTGCCAAACTATAAGCTGGCTTTGTTAAAGCGGTAATTTCGTGAGTAAAAACTTCTTTTAAATAAACAATAAAATTATTAGAGTCTTTGTTCTTTTTGGCTGTGTTAGCAACTTGTTGCATTATAATATTTCTCTGCTCACGCTTCCATTGCGCGTCAGGATTTATTTTTTGTAATTCTTTAAGTTGTGAGATAATATTATCTTTCATTTAAATTTTATTTTCTTAATGCTTTAAGAGCTCGATGTAAGGTTACTCTAATTGTTCCTTTCTTTTTATTCAGGACACTGGCGATCTCTTTAATAGAAAGTTCATTAATATAATATAAAATAATTATTTCTTGATATTCGTTTTTAAGATTTTTTAATTTTTTGGAAACTTCATCTACTTGTAAATCTTGGTCAATAGATTGTTCAATGTTATTTTCCACTAATATATCTTCAAATTCATCAAGAGATATTTCTTTATTTTTATTTTGGCGATAATAGTCAATTACTGTATTACGGGCAGTTGTATAAAGAAAGGCTTGTAATGACTTTCCTAATTTAATATTTCCGTCTAAGGCGTATTGCCAAACTTTTAAAAAAGTCTGTGAAGTTAAGTCTTCTGCTGTTTCTTTATTAGAAACTTTAAAATAAATAAATCGATAAATTCTATCAATATAATTGTCATAAAGCTGAGCAAATGCTTCTTTATCTCGCATTCTTAGCTTGGCAATCAATAATTTTTCTTGAAAACTACCTGTTTTCATAACATTATACGTATAAAATAAAAAAGTGTTACAGCTATTAAAATTTACATGTTTGGTTTGATTATAGATAGCACGCGAATCTAGCAAATTAAACGAATTTACACGAATAAAATTCGCTATTATTCATTTAATTCGTTCAACTTGCGTGCCTTGCCGTAGCTTCAGCGAAGGCAGGTGTGCTAAAAAGTATAACAAAAAAGCAAACGTGTAAGTCCTGCTTATTTAAATAATACAATAAAAAACAAAAAAATACCAGAATATTAAATAATTCAAAAAAATTATTTTATGTAAAATTAGCCAAAAAAATTTAAAAAGGGCTAATTACTACGAGATATTAGCCAATATTGAGATATTATAGCAAAAATTCTGTTAATAGTCAATAAAACACCCTTTTCTATAAGTTAATACGTAATATGGTTCTAGTTGTTACATTTTATTGCTATTGTCATTTTTACGAACCTTGCATAGTCAGAAGTCTGGAATTCTTGCTTTATCACGACTTTAGATTAGATATTCTGCTGGTCGGAACAGCTATAGCTGTTCCGACCAGCAAGACAAAATATAATAATTATTTCAAACGACAGTAAATAAAGATTAACTTGAAAAAATATTTTAGATATGTAATAATGCTTTTAAGAAGAATAAATACTACTTTAAGTCCAGAAAACTCTGGACAATAACAGTAAAAACTTACAAGGTATATAAGAAGTTAAGTCCAGAAAACTCTGGACTTTGATAAATTAACCTTACTACTTAAGTCCAGAGAACTCTGGACTTTACTCATATGACAGAGGAAGAGAAACAATATTCTAAAAAACTTTGGTTCTCTGTTTCACAAGCAGCAAAACTTTTTGGTGTTGACCAAAAAACAATTCGCCGTGCGATTAAAGCTGGTCAGATTATTTATATTATTGAAAACGATCGTTATAATGTTGACTTAGGTTCTATGATTAAATGGGCGCATGGATCTAAAAAATTAAAAAATAAATTAAACTTAGAAGGCATTGGAAAATTTGTAAAAGAATGGAAAGAGGAATTTAAAAATTAGAAAATTAAAAATTAAAAA
>CAYPRN010000037.1:0-9975 GCA_964413295.1 uncultured Gammaproteobacteria bacterium
TTGTTCTATTTTATTAACAAAAAATAAAAACAACATTAAAAAGAATAAACCCGGCACTTCCCCTAAAACATTTTTGCCATTGCCGTAAAGTACTGGAAAAGTCGCTATTAATAAAGCAGTTAATACTGCTGTTTTATATTTAAATAAATTATTAGCTAAAAAATAAGAAGTAAAAACAACTAAAATCAAAAAGATGGCCATTACTGCTCTGGCCTGTAAAACACCAACACCAAAATATTTAAAAGACCAACTAATAGGATATAAAAAAGTAAATCCGCCGGTTATTATATTAGTAGATGCAAATTCATTCGGCGCGACTTGTATTCCTTGTGTTTCAAATTTAGCTAAGTTAATAGCTACCTGATTATAAATTCCTTCATCATACCAAACGGGCGGACTTTCTCTTAATTTGTAAGTAACAAAAAATAAACTTATTAATAATAAGGCTAATAAAAAAAATCTTTTGTATTCTTTTTTAAATATGCTAATCATAATTAAATTTACCCCAGTTAAGTAAGCCCATCGATTCCGTGTAAATATTATTTTAACAGGGTAAGCAAGGCTGGGGGTTCACTTTGTTAAATAATTACAAAATAAATTTAACGGGGCTTAGCTAAAAACTACTTTTAATAAACTTTTTATTATTTTAATCATCTTTTTTGGCGGAACATGCTTTAAAATAAAAGGTATTTTACTCGGCCTTATATAATATCTAAGATATTCTCTACTTTGAATTTTCTGCAAATTTTTCAAGGGAATATTTGTTAATTCTAATGGACCACCTCTTTGTTTAGTATATTCGCTCCAATCTTCACAAACCAAATGATAATTACCTTCTTCTGCTTCAGCCATCCTCCTTACTTCAGTTCCCGGGTAAGGAATCATTATACCCACATTCATTAAATCAGGATCTAATTCTCTAGCCAACCTATATGTTTTTTTGATAGTCTTTTCAGTCTCAAAAGGATGCCCGATTACAAAGTAACAGCCAACTTTAAGTCCGGCTTGTTTGGCCAATTTTACAGCCTTTTTTACTTGATTAATAGTAATGCCCTTCTTGGTGTTAGCTAATATTTGTTCATCACCGGATTCCACGCCAAAATCAACTTGTTTGCATCCAGCCTGTTTCATTTTTTCTAATAATTCTTCAGTAACCACATTAACCCTTGTTTCCACCATCCATTTTATTTTTTTGTTTAATCCTCTATTTATTATTTCGTCGCAAATTTTTATTCCTTGCTCTCGATTAGCCGCGAAAGTCCCTTCCACGAAAAAAAATTCGGTGGCTTTATATTCTTTCATATTGTATTCTATTTCATCAATAATATTTATTGGATTTCTATTCCTTAACCCCGGATATGCTTTGTAGCAAAAAATACAGTTAAACGGGCAACCACGAGCCGACAAAATAGGAAGCTCTAAAATTGGTTTTTTTATTTTTTCCCGCAAGTGCATGCTTAACCTGCCTCGATAAGAATCCAATGGGAACAAATCCCAAGCTGGAAAAGGCAAAGAATCTAAATCTTTAATCAATTCAGCCGGCTGATTAACGATTATTTGACTATAAGCTCGATAAGCGATACCTCTAATCATTGATAAATCTTTTCCATTTGCTATTTCTGTCAAAGTTCGCTCACCTTCACCGCAAACAACTAAATCTAATTCTGAAAATTCCTCTAATGTCCTCTGAGGAAGCGCTGAAGCATGAGGTCCGCCAAATATCGTTATTACATTGGGATTAATACTTTTTGCAGTTTGGCAAACTTTGCGCGCCTCATTTATTTCTTCAGTAAACGGCCCCAGACCGATTATATCAGGATTATATTCTCTAATTTTTACAGCTACATCTTGATGGTTTAAATCTAATGATTTACAATCAAGAATTTTTACTCTAATTTCATTTTTTCTTAAGTAGGCAGCTAAATAGGCAATTCCAATCCTAGGCCATTTTGACTCTGTTTGTTTGTCGTCTTTTATGCTTGATTCAGGAGGGATTACCAAAAGCACTTTTTCTTTAATCATTTTATTTTTTTAATTTTACTTTTATAATAAGTTGAAAAGCGAAAAGGTTTGGGCGCATAATTCCTAGCCAATTTGGTATTTTAGGATGAATTATGTGTTTTTCTCCCTCTATAATAAATCCTGTCTGTTTTAATAATTCACGCAAGGAATCATAAGTGAAAAAATGTATATGGCTTTCATCCAAAAAACCCACTTTTGTATATCTAAATCTTCCTAATAACATTTTAATTCTATTGGTCCACATTAAAAAATTAGGAGTAGTTAAAATTAAACTGCTTTCTTTGGACATTACGCTTTTTATATTTAATAAAAACTCTTCTGGTGAGAACAAGTGTTCAATTAACTCTGAAGCAATAATAATATCAAAATCTTTTTTTAATAAAGAAAAATTATCATTAGCAACGTCAAAAACAAAAACTTCTTGCAAAGATTGTTTAGCAATACTAACTGCATGCTCAGAAATATCACAACCAGCTACTACAGCCCCTTTAACCACTAAAGCGCTTCCCATTTTTCCATTGCCACAGCCAATATCTAAGATTCGTTTTCCTTTAATATCCTTACCAATTAATTCTGTAATATTTTTTACTCTTTGCTTACTGGGGGAATATTCCTCCTTATTATTATAATAGTCGCGTATGTTCATCTTTCTGAATTTATTTAAATAAAAAAACCGCCGATTTCGCCAGTGATATTTTATAAACCGGCTTTCATCTTTCATTCAACTACTCTAAGCTAGGGCATAAGAAATAATAACATACTAAAGTAATTATAAAAACCAATTAATTCTTTCCCTGAATTTTTCCATGCTTAAAATTAAGTCAATTAAGCCGTTTGCTAAAATAATGGCCGTTGCTAATAAAAATATTTTATTAAATTGCCATTTTTTTTGTTTGGATAAAAAAACAATAAAATAACCGGCAAAAATCATTAATAAAGGATAAATCTGAAAACGATATCTGGTTTCTACTACTGTAATAAAAATTATTAAAGGCGTAATAATAGTAAAAGCTAATAAATAATTAACAGGATTATCGTCTGATTTAAGCAAACGCAAAAAACCGGCTAAGCCAAAAATAAATAAAATTACTGAAGCTAGCGCTGACACTGCCAAAAATATAAATTGGCTTAATCCTGTCTGATAAAACCAAAAACCCATCGGCCGGATAATACTGAAGTATTTATTAATTCTTAAGACAGTTAATTTCACAAATTCTCCCGGATAATTATACAAAAAAATCTTTGTTTCTGCTAAAGATTTTTTTTGCAAATCTTTTATTTCATGAGTAGCTAAAAAAGCTGTTGCTTCTAGTGGTTGCTCTTGTTCGCCGTTAGCGCCATGATGGTTGCCGATCCAGAAATTAAAACCTCCAGCCACGCCAAAAGGCATAAATTCATCATAAACTTTATAATTTCTTACTGTCCAAGGAACAAAAACTATCCCCATCATTACGCAAAATAAAATCATCAAAGGAATTGCTTTACGACGATAAAAATAAAATAAAATCACTGGTATTAAAAATAAAATCGGTGGCCTAGCTAAAACAGTTAAACCAGAAACTATACCCAATAACGATACTGACCAAACATTTTCTTTGTTAAAATATTTAAAGAAAACAAACAACATTAATAAAAACAAAAATAAATATAAAGTTTCAATCATTAGCATGGCAGAAATTTCTATTAAATCAGGGTAAAAACCAAACAAAGCGGATGCCCATAAAGCAACTTTTTCTTTATATTCATATTGTTTATCAGCCCAAGGCTGCCTGCCCGCCGTCTTGGAGGGACCCGCCTTGGGCGGGAAAATCAATAAAGCAACCAAATAAATCAACCAAGCGCTAATAGCGTGTAATAATGCCTGTATTATCCAAACAACGCCATAATTATGACCGAAAACTTTATAAATGCCTGCTAAAAAATATTGATACAAAGGCCCTACTCTGGCAATTGCATAATCATATTTAATATCTTTAGCTATGATTTCTCTATAACCATATCCATCAACTATATTCATAGCAATAACATCATAGGCTCTAGCATCTACTGCCGGCCTAATTTGCCAATAAAAAGAGTAGGTAATGCTAGCAAAAAAACTTAGTAATAAAATTAAAACTAAAATTTTATTATTTATTAATATTTTTTTAAAATTATTTATTTTTTCCATAAATGAGCTTATTCCCCTGTGGCAGAGATCACAGTGTGATAGGTTTATTTAAATAATCTTTCTTATCTCTCCCACAAATTTACAAATCAGCTACAAATACCATAAATTATAATAATATTTTATAGCGTATTTGTATTATTTGTAGCTGATTTGTTGATTTGTGGGGCATTACCCACCAATACTGACTTTGTCCTTTGTAAGTATCCATAAATAATAAGTTTTACCAGTAGATTTTTTGATTAATTAAACAAATCTATATTTAATTAAATACCATAAAGCAACTAGGCCATCTGCGACTTTTATCTTTTTGCCTTCGGTTATTGTTCTGGGCTGATAATCAATCGGAAGTTCTTTTATTTTATAACCTTTTTTCAAAATCTTGGCGGTAATTTCTGGTTCGAATTCAAAACCCTGACAATTTAATTTTATATTATTAATAACTTCTTTTTTAAAAACTTTGTAACAAGTTTCCATGTCAGTTATTTTAGAAAAATATAATATTGAAGTTATTAACGAAAGAAACCAATTTCCTAAATAGAACAAGCTATAACCTTTTTTTTCTTTTCTTAAAAATCTTGAGCCATAAACCACTTCAAATTTATTATTCAAAATAGGTTTAATTAGATCATTAATATTGTTTGGCTTATACTCTAGATCTGCGTCTTGTATGGCAATTATATCTCCGGTTGCGTGTTTTAAACCGGTCTTGACGGCAGAGCCCTTTCCTTTATTTTTTTCATGAAATAATAATTTTATTTCAGGGTATTTTTGCTTGACTTTCAACAAAATTTCTTTTGTTTTATCGGTTGAACAATCATCTACTACAATCAATTCTGCTTGACATTCAAATTTAATTTTAATAATTTTTTCTAATATTGCCTCTATTGTTCTTTCTTCATTATAGGCTGGCATGATTATAGATAATTTTTTCATATTATTTTGAGACAAATTTAAAATGCAAAAATATAAAATAAACTCCTTTGATAATAATTTTAGGGATATAATTACGATATTTAAGGTAATATGGAATCATAAAATCACGAAGCAGGAGAACATAAGCCTTGCTTTTACTTCTGTCTTTGTAGCAGTAATAGCTGAATCTTTTATAAATTTTATTTAATTTTTTATTTGAAATATAAGGATTTTTAAGATATTCCCCTTCGTAATATGAATTTTTAATTTCATTTGATAAAAGCAAATCATTTTGTTTACAAAAATTATACAATTCTGTGCCTTTAAATGGAGTGAAAATGCTAGCCTGAATTGAATCCGGCTCTACTAATTTATTTAAATTAATTGTTTTATAAATTTGTTCTTCAGTTTCCAAAGGCAGCCCCACTATATTAAAAGACATTGTATGAATTTTATATTTTTTCGCAAATTTAAATGCTTCAATAATTTGTTTGTTTGAAATTCTTTTATTTAAAAATTTATTTCTTAGCTCTTCATCTCCGCTTTCTATGGCTATATTTAATTTATTACAGCCCATTTCTTTAAGAAGCCTCATTGTTTCTTCATTGCAAAAATCAGCCCTAACATCACATTCAAATGGCAATCCATTTTCTTTATAATCAACAGCGAGTTTTTTTAATCTTTCTTTATCTAATATAAAATGTTCATCAGCTATCTTTAATGTTTTAACTTGGGGATATTTTTTAATTATTTTTTTCACTTCTGAAATAATTTTTCCGGCGGATTTTCTTCTTGAATATGTCCCCAATCCTTTATTAATTTTTATTAATTGATGATTTACGCAATAAGCGCATAAAAAGGGGCAACCCCTGGCAGAAACATAATCCAGCTGTCCGCATCTTATTTTTAAATATTTATCAATATCAAATAAATCATAATCTATAGTGGGCAGTTCATCAAGATCGCAAATTAATTGATTTAATGGATTTTTTATTATTTTATCATTATACCTAAACCAAAATCCTTTGGTGTTATGATAACTTTCTTTATTTTCAAGTTTATTAACCAAGTCAAGCAACGCTAATTCGCCTTCTCCGACGCAGATGCCGTCAAAACATTCTTGGGTGATAGCTTCTTCTGGACTGATAGTTGGATGTATGCCACCGCAAAGATATAATGCTTGGTGATTTTTTTTAAATATCTTTGCTATTTTCACTACATCATTAAATTCTCCTGTCCGAGAAGAAAAGCAAACTATCTCCGGATTATATTTTTTTAATTCATTAATCGCGTTATTAATATTGGAATTAAAAGTAAAATCTATTAATTTTGTTTGATAACCTTGAGGCTTAAGATAAGCTGATAGTGAAGCTATGCCTAAATCCAAATATGGTATTCTTAAGGGGTTTACATAAACAAATAATATTTTTATTTTTTTAATTATATTTTGCTCTATATTGGGCATAATATTTTTAATTTATTTCTTTGCCGGACTTGCTTAATTTAAACATGTATCCTAAAGGATATCTTTCAACTATTTTCGGCTTTAATTTTACAATTAACCAATCTAGACAATAATAAATTGGAAAAATTATAACACTCACGATTTTCGGCAAAGACAACACTATATTATTATAATTAACAGCTATCGGTCCTTTGCCAATTCTTTTTATGTATATCTCTTTAAAGCCGGCTTGATAAAAAATTTTTTCCAGCGCTTCTTTGGTATACCTAAAATAATCATGCGGATCAGGATGATAATTAACTAAAAATGGCACAAATCCTAACACCTGGCCATTTTGTTTAAGCACGCGATATACTTCGCTTGCTAAAAAATTGTGGTTATAAATATGTTCTAAAATGTTGAACATCAGAACATTATCAATACTTCCATTATCTACTGGCAATTTATCCTTTTCTAGGTCAATTTGCATAGACTTTGCGTCTATATTTACTACTTCCATGTTATCATATTTTTTTAAAAAACTATAATAACTGGGCTTTTTACCCCCGCCAATATCTAATACTTTCCCGCCAATGCTATAATTCTTTAATTCTAAATTCATTAGGGTCCGCACCAAACTTTTGCCTTTTGATATTCCTTTAATAATATCATAAATAAACATAATTTTGTTTACTGTCATTGCGAGGCCGTAGGCCGTGGCAATCTCGTGAGGATTAAAACAATATTAGTAGAATTATTTTTAATACTCACGGGATTGCTTCATCCCGATTTCATCGGGACTCGCAATGACAGTAAGATAATAAATTTTTTTAACCAATTAATAATGTATTTTTATTTATAATTCAACTATTATTTCTTTCACTAAATGCTTTGGCAATAAATTATCTTTAAATAAATTATAGCCATTATCAGCTATTTTATTCCTTAACTCTGCATCATTTTTTAAAGTTAAAATTGCTTTGGCTAAATCCTGTGGATCAGCTGACTTGCATAAGTAACAATTTTCTTGATGTTTTAATAATTCTCTTACAGCATTTGAATCAGAAGTTATTACCGGTTTTTTACAGGCCAGCGCTTCATATACTTTGTTGGGAATTACCCTTTGAGTTTTGTTAGTGTCACCGAATATGCCTAGACAAACATCAGCTTTATTTATATAATTTTTTAATTCTTCATAGGGAACGTAGCTGATAAAATTTACATTTTTGTGCCGGGCGTTTAAGGACGGATCTCTTCTTTTCATGCCAATTATGTTAAATCTAATATTTTTATTTTCCAGCAGATCGGCCGCCTGTAAAATATATTTAGTTCCCTGCAAGGGTGTGGCAATGCCATGAAAATGCACTAAAAAATAATCTTGTTTTGTCTCTTTCTTTATTTGCGCCGGCCTCATTATTTCATCGTCAGATCCAACAAACACTCTGATAAATTTTTCTTTTTTTATTTTAAATGTTTTAACAAAATAATCAATGTGTGTATTTGCGTCTAACAATACTTTATCAGCTAATTTACAGGCCAGCCAATCCAATGTCCAATAATAACTAGCCTTTAAACTGCGAGGTTTTATATTTTGCCTGTCCCATACTTCAGAATCGTACATGGAAAAAAATGCATCTAAAATAATTTTTTTTCTAGTTAACAGTTTGGCTAAAATTATAGCATGATAACCGGGGAAACCGACTATCATGGCGTCGTATTTTTTTCTAACGCGCCAATGCTTTTTAATTAAAATTAAATACTTGTAAATTCCGCCTTTATTTTCAGTGTTGCATTTAATCACTTTTACGCCATTTTCTTTTAGTCCTCTTATTAAAACCCGGCTGCGGCTATAATCAGGCTTATAAATTCCGAAAAAACAAACTGTCATATCTTTATGGCGTTAATTATGTTAGCTATTAATTTTTTCAAATTATGCTTTTTTTCTATAATTGAACGGTATTTATCGGATGGGGGCAATTGCAGAAAATATAAAATTTTATCTTTAACTAATGATAAGTCAGGCGCAATGTTATCGGTTGGCAAAATATTTTCAAATGCTTTATTAATAGTAACTGGATGCACATTACAGGCCATCGCCTCTAAAACATCTTTATCTAAACTGCCAGTAGTACTTAAATTAACTAATACATTTGCTTGTCGATAGATGACTGGCATATTTTTATTGGCAATTGACCCAAAAAATTTAACATGCTTAGTAAGGTTATTTTTAATTATATAATCATCTATCTCTTGTTGATATTTTTTGTCAGCTTTAAGGATTGGTGCTCCGACAATATGCAATTTGATATCTGGCAATTTTTTAATTAAATCATAAAAAAAATTTACTAATTCTAACTGCCCTTTAGTTGGCGATATACGTCCGACACTTAAGATAATTTTTTCTTTTGCTGATTGTAATGCGGGCTTGCCCGCCGTAGTCCCGCTTTTCACGAGAAGCGGGACGTAGGTGGGAATAAATTGTTCTATATTAATTCCATGCCCCATAATATTTACTTTTTTGCTCACCAATCTAAAGCTCTTTTCTGAAGCAGTAAAAATTTTATCAGCCAACTTAGTAGCAATTCTCAATTTTAGATTTACAGATTTATGCGTATACCATAAAGTAATTTTTTTGCGCCATAGCTTCCACCATAATCCACCCAATACAATATATTCCGGATTCATATGCACAAAAACGGCATCATAATTTTTACGCTCCTGCCAAATGTATTTATAAAAATTCCAACAATATAACAATTTAACAATATAACAATTTAACAATTTTTCTTTACCTAAAGATAATACTTTCACATTTTCTGGTAAATTATACTTCCCTTTGTATAAGCATATCACTGTAATTTGCTCACAATGCTCGGCAAATTCTTTAATCCATTCATGAAAAAATCCTAAATTATCATCATTAATATCAATTTTTTGAGTAATAATAAGTAATTTCATATTATTTAATGCAGAATATATTATAACCGCTGGTTTGATTACTGCTTTCTTTATGTAATATTTTATCCAGCCAACTGAAAAATCTAGTCTTTTTAGAAAACATTGGTATTAAGTTAAATACTGTTGCTAGCGCTCCCCGCACATTCCTTATTTCAACTTCCTTAAAATCACGAGTTAAATATTTTACTCCGTCATAAGTAAATCGGTAAAAATCCTGATAATACCCCAGCATCGGATGATAATAATATAAAAATGGCACATGAATAAAGCAACACCCACCCGGCTTTAATACGCGATAAATTTCTTTCATGGCTTTTTGTGGCTCTTCTACATGCTCTAAAACTGCGATACAAAGAATAGCGTCAATACTATTATCAGCTAATGGCATTTCATGAATATCGCCGACAATATCAGGATTATAATCAGCTACTTTGTCTAAAATTTTATAATCAACTTGTTTAATATAATCTTT
>CAYPRN010000038.1:0-9519 GCA_964413295.1 uncultured Gammaproteobacteria bacterium
TTAGGTATTTTAAAGCATTGCAATGGGCATAAAGCAAAACAACAGCTATTAATAAGGTTTTCTTGAAAAAAAGCGGAAAATAGCGTAGACTAAATAAACTAATGAATTAATAAAGAGAGAACGTTGCAATACTCACGGGATTGTCACGGACTTCGTCCTCGCAATGACATATTATATCATCACCCTTGGTTGCCAAATGAATTACGCAGATTCTGAAAGATTAGCGGGCTATTATGAAACTCGCGGTTTTAGTTGCGCTAAAAATAAGGAAGAAGCAGATGTAATAGTAATAAATACTTGCATGGTAAAGCAGGCGGCAGAAGATAGATTATATAGTATGGTGCATAATCTAAAGAAAAATAACCCCCCGCGCCATAAAAGGACGGGGCAAGCTCAAGTTAAAGTGATTGTAACAGGTTGTTTTGTGGGGGCAATGGAGCGTGAACCGAGCGGACAGATGAAAAAATATGTTAAACAAAGAATGCCAGAGGTGGATGAGTTTTTGTCCATGGATGAGGTGGGATTTTCCGCTCATCTAGCTACGCTAGGGAGCGGACCAACTCAATCTGCAAAAGCAGATATGAGTTGGGAGCCACTTCGGAAAGATAAGAAGTCAGCATTACTACCAATTTCTAATGGGTGTAATAATATGTGTTCTTATTGCATTGTGCCTTGGTCGCGTGGACAGGAAATTTCACGGTCATTTGAGGAGATTGTGAACGAGGCAGAGGATTTAGCAAGTTGTGGTTATAGTGAAATTACACTTTTAGGACAGAATGTAAATTCTTATGGAGCGGATTTATTTTTTCTGGATTCCCGCTTTCGCGGGAATGACAATAAGAAAGCAGAATATGAATTGCCAAATGGGAAAATTGTTAAACCAATTATGGTAAAAAGTATGGGAAGATCCAAAACCCCAACTTTATTTCCATATCTACTAGAAGAAATTGCTAAAATTAAAGTGTCATCCGCCCAAGGCGGATCAGCCAAAGGGCTGAAAGTGAATTTTATGTCATCTAATCCTTGGGATTTTTCTGATGAATTAATTGAAGTAATCGCCAAAAATAAAAATATAAAACGAGAAATTCATTTGCCAGTGCAGTCAGGTGATGATGAAATTTTAAAAAAAATGAATCGACATTATACTCGCGAGGATTATTTAAATTTAATTAAAAAAATATGCGAGCAAGTGTCGGGTGTAAGTTTTACAACTGATATCATCGTGGGATTTCCCGGAGAAACAGAAAAACAATTTCAAAATACGGTTGATTTATGTAAGCAAGTGAATTTTAATATTGCTTTTATTTCTTGTTATTCGCCAAGACCAGGGACGGTTGCGGAAAAGATGGAAGATAGTATAGAATGGAAGGAGAAGAAAAGAAGATTTCATGTGCTGGATAAAATAATAAATACTCATAGCAATAAGAAATGATAAATTAAAATAAGGAGGCAGACATGAAAACAAATAAGCAACTTATTGAAAGTCTTATTGGAAGAGATGTTTTACAAAAGTCGATTATAATTAATGCTTTTGAAAAGATTGATCGCGCTAATTTTGTTTTGCCTAATTGTGATGGTAAAATATATTTAGACGAACCCTTGTTAATTGGTTATAATCAAACAATTTCCCAGCCAAGAACAGTGGCGATAATGCTAGAATTATTAGATCCGCAACTAGGTGAAAAAATTTTAGACGTTGGCTCTGGATCTGGTTGGACCACGGCGTTACTGGCTTATATTGTCGGTAAATCAGGCGAGGTTGTCGGTATGGAGCGCATCCCTGAATTAGTTGAACTTGGCAGTAAGAATTTACGGAAATATAATATGGCATGGGCAAGCATTAGCCAAGCAAAAGGAGTTTTGGGACATTCTGAAAAAGCTCCGTTTGATAAGATT
This sequence comes from uncultured Gammaproteobacteria bacterium, assembly GCA_964413295.1. Classification (GTDB taxonomy): domain Bacteria; phylum Patescibacteriota; class Patescibacteriia; order Patescibacteriales; family XYC2-FULL-47-12; genus CAYPRN01. Next base: position 1,897 of record CAYPRN010000038.1, read on the forward strand.
CTGGTGTCAGCGGTAGCAGAAAAATTGCCTGAAGAGCTAATTGACCAGTTGAAAATTGGCGGGCGATTAGTAATGCCAATCAAGAAATCAATTTGTGTGTTTGATAGACTCCCAGAAATGCATGTTAGAAAAATGGAATTTCCGGGATTTGTTTTTGTTCCTTTAATAACAGATTAAGGAGGAGAAAAATGAGAACAGAACAGGGAAAAAGCACTTTTGATATTTATATACCATTGGGGTTTATTTTTTATCTAGTGGTTTATTTTTCATTATTTTTTATGTATCCTTTTATTTGGTTAAGTATGATTTTATTTTCATTGGTTAGTTTTGGAATTATGATTAAGACCGGAAAATTGATACAGATGAAAAGTGGTAATCAATCCGGCGCAAAACTTTAAAGCGCTGGATTTTTTTGTCTTAAATATAATATTAGTTTATACTATAGGTATTATTAATTGATATACAATATGCCAAAATTTGAAAATATATTGTCATTAAGTCCAGATGATAAGAGGGATAAAAAAGTGATGGGCAGAAGGAAATTTTTAAAAGACGTGACTGCAGGTGTAGCCATAGTAAGCGCTGGAGCTACAATGAAGTTATTGAAATCAAATTATAAGGATGAATTAGATACAAACCTTGAAGATGAAGTGGTTGAAGAAGAACATCAGGCCACGCCGGAACAAGTAGGGATTGAAGATGAAAATATAAAAAGTGTGGCGGAAATTTTATCTTATGATAATAAAGAAGAAATTAATCTTGATGAAAAGGTGGCTGATAAAACAAAGGAATATTGGAAAGAAAGGTATAGAAAAGGCGGAAAAATGCATCAAGATTTTATTACCGCTTATAATGAGATGCAGGAATTGGTGCCCCAATTAGAAGATATTTTTAAAGAAGAAGACGTTCCGGAAAAATTTATTTATTTGGCCATTCCGGAATCGCATTGGCAGTTAAAGTCAAAATCACGAGTAGGCGCACGCGGGCCATATCAGCTAATGCTTGCAACCGCGCGAAAATTCGGTTGTAAGAATAATAAAGATATGGAAAATCCACTCAAAAGCGCCCGTGCTTGCGCTAAATATTTGAAATATCTCTATGATGAGTTCGGCGACTGGCGTTTAGTTTTAAGTGGGTACAACGGCGGATTTATTTGGCATTATAAAAAACAGGAAAAGGAAAAATTAAGCTATCATAATTTTTTGAAGTATATTGAAAAAAATGTTAAAGAAAAAAGAAAAAAAATAGATAATTCATCTATTTTGCGTAAAGTTAAAAAAGGTGACACAATTTGGAAGTTAACGCACAAATATAGTGTTAAAGATTCTGATATTTTATTCAACAATAAACCAGCTGGTAAAAATATTAGAATTGGACAGCAATTAACAATTTTAATTAAAACTGAACAAACAAAAAAAGAATTTTTTGAAGAATTAGTTAAGGATTCTGTAGAAAATTTAAATTATCCAGCAAAATTTAATGCCGTGATAGAGTTGATTAAAGAAATGGAAGAAAACAAAAAAATACAACTTGCGCAGGCAGAAAAGATGTGATAAAGTTGAAAAAGTAAAAATAAATAATTATAGCCTATGGCGGGTATGGTATAGTGGCTATTACGTCAGCCCCGCACAATTTCGCTTCGCTCAATTTGCGGGGTAAACCTTCCAAATTTAATATTGCGGGTATAGTATAATGGTTATTATGTCAGGTTTCCAACCTGAAAATGGGGGTTCGATTCCCCCTACCCGCTCCATTTTACGCTAAAGCTTCGAATGGCAAGCACTTCTTTATTTCGCAATACTGCGGGACTACGAAGTGCAAGCCCTTCTTCATCCTGAGTATTCGGGACTGTTTTTTTTGTGTTATACTTAAAATATGAAAAAATTATTTTTACCAATTTTTATACTTATTTTTTTAGTTACTCCACTAGTTGTTCAAGCACGCAAAGCGTCAAGCAGACTGTCGGGAAAGATTTTATTAGACGTGGAACGGCACGGAGAAGCGTGGTATGTATATCCGGAAGATAAAAAACGGTATTATTTGGGGACGGCTGAAGATGCTTATGGAATAATGCGAGAACTGGGGTTGGGTATTACTAATGTTGATTTAAAGCGTATTCCAATTGCAGTAGTGCCATCAAAAGTTCTGGGATTAAAAATAGGCGAAGATGGTTTGGTTATTGACGATGAGCAAAACACTAGTTCAACCGTGGCTCAATCAGAAAAGGCAACTTCTACACCTAAAGCTACTTATGATCCAATTAGAGGACGATTGGCTGGTAATATAGTTTTGCAAGTAGAAGAGAATGGTGAGGCCTGGTATATTAATCCTACAGATCAAAAGCGGTATTATTTAGGACGACCAGATGATGCTTACCAGATAATGCGCGAACTATCCTTAGGTATTACTAAAAAAGATTTATCATTGATTAGTAAGAATGAGCTGGACGAGTTTATTGATAAATACTCCAGTTATGAATATAAAAAAATAACAGCAATTACTGGCGAAGAGTTTGATGTTGATATTTTAACCATAGATTTAAATGATCCTGATTTGGAAATTATTACTGATACGGCTGATGACAACGACTGCGAACATGATTGCCAGACAAAAACCTTAGCTGATTTTGTGGAAGATAACAATGGCTTTGCCGGAATGAACGCTACCTATTTTTGTCCCGCCGACTATGCCTCGTGCAAAAATAAAACCAACAGTTATTTTTTTCCAGTTTATAATAGTCGGTTGAAAAAAATGATTAATGCCAGTGAGTTAAAATATTGGACAACTGGCCCGATTTTAGTTTTTGATGACAACAACAAATTTTATTATTTTAAAGATACACATAAAGATTTTATCAGCGAGGAATTTTTTGAAAATAAATATGGTGTAAATATCCAAGCGGCTTTTGGCAATAAGCCACGAATTATTGAGGAAGGGATGAACTTGTTAATTGATTGGGAACTTGATAAAAAACAAAAGGAAACAAAAGCGCCCCGCAATGCTTTTGCCGTAAAAGGCGATAAAATATATTTAATTATCGCCTATAAAGCAACTGTGCCGGATTTAGCGAATATTTTAAAAGCGCTTGAAGTTGATTATGCCATTAATCTGGACGGAGGCCTTTCGCGCGCGCTATATTATAATGGCGAGTATAAAGAAGGGCCGGGTAGAAAGATTCCTAATGCGATTGTGTTTAAAAAAGCCTTCACCTCCTCACCTCGCTAAAGCTCTGGCGAAGCGGGCTAACTCCCTCTCCTAAGCGGGGAGAGGGGGGAATTTGTAATAAAAACAGGCTCATAATATGAGCCTGTTATTTTAATATACAAATGGCGTAGATATTTTTTTGATCATTATAAATTTTTTCAATATTAAAACCAGCCTGCTCTAATAATTTTTGCAGTTCTTTTTTAGTAAAAGCGTGGTAATATCTAGCTGATTTTTTATTAAAGCCAGAGAATAAAATATCACCCCAATCCATCTGGTTTAAACCAAATATTTTTAATATATTATATTTCCAGATTAGTTTTTTGTATTTTAATCGCGCTCGTAGATTCCAGCAGGTAATGATAAGTTTGCTGTTGTTTTGCTGGTCGGAACAGCCATAGCTGTTCCGACCAGCAGAAAGAATATTTTTAATATTTTTTAATAACTCTAAACGCAACTCGTGCGAGGGAATATGAGGTAGGACAGCGATTAATAAAATTAAATCATATTTATTATCTGTGATTTTATTAATATTTAAAACATCACCCTGAATAAATTTTGCTTTAGGGTATTTTTTTTGAGCTAATTTAATTAAGTTATGCGACTGGTCAATACCTATGTATTTTGTATATGTGTCTCTGAATAATTCAAACAGGCGACCATTGCCACAGCCGAGGTCTAACACTGTCATTGCGAGCGATGGCGCGTTAGCGACAGAGCGTGACAATCCCGTCAATGTTGCAACGTTGCTGGCATCACGGGATTGCTTCGTCGCTTTGACATCGCTTCGCTCGTCAATACTCCTCGCAATGACAGCGCACAATTCTGGCCAGATATAATTTCGCGAATCAGAAAATTCATCCGCATTTTGTTCATAGCCGTTTTTTACAATATTTAGTAATTTTTGCTGTGTTTTTTTATTCATATCCTATGTTTATATCATTTTTTTATAAAAAATAAAAGAGGCCTTAATTAAAGCCTCTTAGGAGGTGTATTTTTCAAAGGGGAAAAATGCGCCAATACCAAATACAAATAATATGATAACCGCGATTAAGGTTTGCACTTTTTATCCTCCTTTTTTCTTTTTCTTTTTACGTTTTTTTATGGAGATGCGATTATTAGTGAGTTTAGAATCAGAAATTATACAGTTTCCACCCAGTAGCATTACTTTGTCCAACTCCTCCTCCTCACTTCTTCTTTGTGGAGATGCAAGTAGTGCGCTTAGGATCAGGAAAAATCAAATTCCCACCACAATGATTTTTTTCTTTCTTTTTCTTCATTTCATTACCCCTGTTTATTATAAAGATCGTTCTACTTTTATTTTAACCAATTATTTTAAATTTGCAACTACTAATCTAATATCATCCCAACCTATATCATCACCAGCTGTTTCTTTGATCAGGGTTAATTTATCTGCGCCCACTTTTTTAACAGCTTTTTTAATACGATTTTGTATTTGTGAATTAACAAATTTATTAATATCAATATCTTTTCCATGCTCAATTAAAAAACATAAGTGCTGAATAATGGTGCCGGGTTTTATATTTCTAATTTGGGCCATCTCATCAATTGAGTGTCCCTTCTCATAAAGTTCATGAGTTTCAAGTTGAGTTAATTTGGTTGTTATTTTTACCTCGTCCGGGCTAATGTTTTTAGATTGATAGCGAGGTTGATCAATTTTATTTTCAGATTTTAAACCAGCCACGCAATTATCACAGATACCGCATTCCTCTGCTCCAGTGTCTTTAAAATAATCTAGAATATATTTTTTTCGACAGCCATAATCGTAAATATAACTCTCCATTAAGTCCAGTTTATTTAATTCCCGTTTATGTTTTTCTTTAAGGGCGGTAAAATTAATATTTAGATTCTCTGGTTTAAGGCGCTGTAATATTCTAATTTCTGTGCCACGAAAAGGAGGCTTATATTCAACCAAATTTTCATCCGTCAATTTTTTGATTAAGCGAGTAACAGCATCGCGCTTAACATTGGCAATGTCAGCAATATCATCAGGAGAAAATTCAACTCCATTTTGTAAGTTATCACCCAAGTATTTTGTTAGTCCGTCAAAAGTTTTATTTTGCACTTTTGCTTTAGAACTTAATCGTTGCTTAATATATTTCGCATTATGCAAAAACTTTAAAAAAGCTCGCCCATATTTTTCATGACTACGTTCAATATATTTTTCTCGTTCTAAAATTTTTAAAGCCGTGCCAATCGCCATGTCAGGTACTTTTTCAGAAATATTTTCTGCTAAAGTGGCGTAAGTTACTAAAGCAGTATTATTTTCATAAGAAAGTAAAGCTTCATAAACCTCTAAGATAACTTTTGGTGGAGGATTGTCGCCTTTGATAAAAAATTCACGCAAGTAGCGGTCAGCTGGTGAATAAAACATAATACAATAGCTCTGTTTGCCATCGCGCCCAGCGCGCCCTGCCTCCTGATAATAGGCCTCAATAGTGCCCGGCATATCAAAATGAATCACAAAGCGAATATCTGATTTATCAATACCTAAACCAAATGCATTAGTAGCAATAATAACTTGCGTATTGCCTTGCATAAATTCATTTTGAATATATTTTCTATCTTGTGAATCCATGCCAGCGTGATAGCCGACAGCGTTAATTCCATTGGTAGTTAGATAGTTCAGCAGGTCCTCAACTTTTTGTCGCGTGCCAGCATAGATTATACCAGAGCCATCAACTTGTTGGACGATATTTAAAATCTTAGTATATTTTTGCGCATCGGTAGCACACATTACCCCAAATTTTAAATTAGGTCGGTTAAAACCAGTAATAATAACTTCCGGCGCCTTAAGGTCAAGTTGTTTAATAATATCCTCTTTAACTTCCGGCGTGGCCGTGGCTGTAACTGCTAACACAGTAGGATTGCCGACAAGTTTAATTATTTCTTTTAGTCGCATGTAGCTAGGGCGGAAATCATGACCCCATTCAGAAATACAGTGCGCTTCATCAATGGCGAAGAGCGATACTTTAACATCATTTAGTAAATTAATAAAATCCTGTGAATAAAATCTTTCTGGCGCAATATAAACAAGTCGATAATTTCCGTTTTTAATAGCTGTAATGCGATTTTGTGTTTCTAAAAGAGAAAGCGAACTGTTTATAAAAGTAGCTGGAATGCCAATTCGTTCCATACTATCAACTTGATCCTTCATTAAAGCAATCAAAGGCGAAATGACAATGGTAATACCATCTAACAGTAGAGAAGGAAGCTGATAAATTAGAGATTTACCGCCACCAGTCGGCATAATCACTACAGTGCTTTTTTGCTCCAGCACATTTTTAATGGCTTGTTCTTGGCCAAAACGAAAAGTATCAAAACCGTAGTGGATTTTAAGTAAATCACATAATTGTTTAAATTTTTCTTGCATGGGAAATTAAGTAAAAAGCAATAAAACAATAAAACAAAAAATTAAAACCGTATTGTTTTATTGTTTTATTGCTTTTTTGTAAAGCTTTAATACATTCCGAAAAGCGCAAGCAACAGTAATTGGTCCAACGCCACCTGGAACGGGAGTAATATAACCAGCAATATCTTGGACATCTTCAAAATCAACATCGCCAAAAGCGCCTGTGCCTTCTTTAATTATACCAATATCAATTATAATAACACCTTTTTTAATATAATCAGAATTTAGATAATGTTTTTTGCCAACAGCGGTAATTATTATGTCAGCCTCTTTAGTGCAATCTTGTAGTTTTGTTTCACTGTTATTATCATAATTGCAAGGAAGAATTTCAGCGCCTTGTTGTTGTAAAATATTACCCACGCCTTGCATAAAAATATCACTATGAGCCAGTATAGCAACCTGCTTATCCCGTAAATCACATTTAATATCTTTTAGAATTTCTAAAATTACACCAGCTAATGGTGGCAGAATATACCTCCCCCCAACCCCCTCCTTAGCTCGCCCCGTCCTTTGCGAAGGCGGGGTAAAGCGGGGGAGACTAGAATGTATTTTTTTTAAATTCTCTTGATGAAAGCCATCTACATCTTTTTTAACATCAATAGTATTTACAATTTTGTCAGTATTAAATTTATCAGGCAATGGTAATTGCAGTAAAATGCCGTCAATCTTAGTGTCATTATTTAAAAAATTAATACACTGCAAAAGCTCTTCTTCTGATGCGTCTTCGTCAAATTTATATAAATTAGTATCAATCCCACATTTCTTACCTTCTTTTTCCTTTAAACTCACATAAAGTTGAGAGTCTGGTTTTTGACCAACTAAAATAATTGCCAGATTAGGATGATCCTTTAATTTGGCAATTTCTTTGACTACTTCGTCTTTGATTTTATTGGCGATTTGCTTGCCGTTTATTATTTGCGCTGGCATATTAATCTTATTAATCTTTTGTTAAAAATTTTGCAAAGATTAATATGATTTATAAGATT
>CAYPRN010000039.1:0-9147 GCA_964413295.1 uncultured Gammaproteobacteria bacterium
AATTAATTACTTTTATCCTACTGAATTGTAAACAACGCTTTACTTTCTAACATATTATAGTATAATTTGTTAAATTAGTGATTTGTGTAAATTTATAAAAAATTAGTGCAAATCCGTGATAATAAAATGAAATCAGAACTACGTAAAGACTATTTATTAAACAAATATGTCATAATTACCCCTGGTCGCGCTAAGCGCCCGCGCGATATTACTGAACAGACTATTCTGCATCGAGATAAAGAGTGCGTTTTTTGTCCAGAAAATGTAGAAAAAAAATTAATTACCGACAAAATTGGCGAAAAAACATGGGATGTGTTAGCAATTAAAAATAAATTTCCAGCTGTTACTTTAAATAATAAAAAGGCTTATGGAGCGCAAGAAGTTATTATTGAAACTAACAAACACGGAAAAGAGCTTAGTGAATTAAACGAAAAAAAAATAGAGGATGTTTTGAGGATGTATCAAAGACGAACCGAAGCAATTTCCAAAATTCCAGCCCAAGGCTGGTCCGCCTCGGGCGGAAAAAAAATGGATTATGTATTAGTTTTTAAAAATAACGGCTCTAAAGCCGGGGCATCTATTATGCATGCTCATTCTCAAGTATTTGCTACTGATATTATTCCGCCAGATGTGCAAGAGGAAATGACTGCCGTGGAAAATTATTGTGCTGAACATAATCGTAATCCTTACGCTGATATAATTAAAAAAGAAATTAAAAGTAAGCGCAGAATATACAGCGACAAATTAGTTGCCGCCTTCTGTCCTTATGCTTCCGCTTATCATTATGAAGCTTGGATCTTCCCCCAAAGATTAGTAGATAACATCACTGAATTAAATAAACCTGAAATTAAAACTTTAGCGCAAGTATTAAAAAAAATTCTAGAAAAACTTCATTCTCTTGATGTGTCGTACAATTTCTTTATGCATCAAGTAATTTCTAACCCTAACCAATACTTTTATATAAAAATCCAGCCCCGCGACAGTATATGGGCTGGAGTAGAATTAGGCTCAGGTATTGTGATAAACTCTATTTCGCCAGAGGTAGCCGCAAAATTTTATCGGAAATAAAAAAGTAACGAATTAATCGTTACTTAAAAAAACAATTAGGAAGTATTTCATCTCGCAGTTTAAAACAAAAAGCTTGAGAAAAATACCAATCATTTTGACGTACACTTCCTTTTAACTGTAAGTTGCCGTCATCATCAGAAAATGAATTTAAAACAAATACATCATTTCCACTTACTGCGCATTGATTAAATTCTACAAGAGTGCTTACTAAATGTAATTCTCCTTTTAATTTCAATTTTTGATGTTTTTTAAATAAAACTAATAAATCATCATAATGCGCATTATTAATAATAATACAGCATGTCATTTTTTGCTTTATTAAAGTTTGCATTAATATGGAGATAAATGGAGGAAAATAATTAAAAAGCTGTGTGTCTGTTAAACATAAAAATAATTCTTTCCTTCCCTTTAAACATTCGTTTATCCAAATCATAAAATCCATTCCTTTAGGCGTTTTTCCTGGACATATTCCGAAATGTCCAAGACAATACTTCAGCCAAGATACCTTGATTTTTACGTCCGTCTTTTTCATGATAGCCTCCCTAATTTTTAGGTTAAAAGAACTTTTGTAAAGATTATCATAATACATTTTTAAAAGCAATAGCAATAAAAAAAGGAAGCATTTCTACTTCCTAAAATCTTAGTGTTAATCAGCTCGCTCTGCTGATTTTTGTTTTTGTTTTAATTCAAGAACTTTTTTCAACCTTTGATCCATTCTCTCTCTTTGTTCAACTTGTTGTTTCTTTAACAAAGGATTATTAGGATGAAAAAATTCTGCTTGTCCATTAACAACGCTTGGATTAAAAGCATCAGCGATTTTTATTTCTACTCCATTAATATTAATTTCCAACCCTTTACAAACTTTCTTTATATTATATTTAGAAACTCTCCCTTCGCTAAACCCTAGGTCTTGCAAACGAATTGGAAGAGCTTTTTCCAATTCTATCCTCACTTTTTCTTTGAAAACATTGGAGTTATTAAATACTGCCTGTAAAAGCTTAGGCGTTACAAGATTAATAAATCCAATCTTCACTTTAAAAACAGGGAAAATAAACTTATCTCGCATTTCTCCTACTATGCGATCTGTTGTGCGTGGATTAATTTGAAGAAGACTGTCAAAAACCAATTCTTTATCAAATCGCGAAGCTCTTTTAAAAGTGGCAAGCACTTTAAACCTACCACTTATTGGACAAAGTCCATAATAAATATGAGGTTTAAAATCTTTACGCAAAAAATGAAATTTAACAATTTGATAGTTATAAATTTTATCAATCTTTCTAAAAAGATAGAGAGATAAAAATCCAAAAACTACCAATGTAGTAAGGCTGATTACCAAAATCCAAAAAACATCTACCAGATAAAAAATATCATTAATCTTACGCATTGTCTTAGGATCTACAAAATTCCAAACAATCAAATAACTGCCAGAAATAATAAAATTGCAAGCAAAAATAAATAAGCTAACTATCGCACCTACAAAATAAAGCCCTCTGTTGTTATATACACGTATCAACTTATTCTTGTCCTTGGTTGTCATAATATTTCTCCTTTTATGAGACAAAAAATTTTATTCAATTTTAAAAAACTAATAAATTAACATAGCACAGAAATCCAAGTATGTCAAATTAATTTCCTATACAACTTAACATAATCCTTAGCTGATTTATCCCAAGAAAAATCTTTTTTCATGCCATTTTTTTGTAATTTCAACCATTTTTTCGGCTTATTATAGTATAGATTTAAAGCTTTTTGCAGTAATTTTTGCAAGTCTTTACTGGTAAATTTTTTAAATATAAATCCCTGTTTTACTGTTACCGTATCTTTAAGTCCTCCAGTCGCCCGCACTACCGGCACGCTACCATAGCGCATAGCGATCATCTGCGTCAGCCCGCATGGCTCATATCTTGAAGGCACTAAAAATATATCCGAAGCTCCATAAATCTGCTGGGCGATTTCTACACTAAATTTAATCTGGGCGGAAAATTTATCAGGATATTTTTTTGCCAATTTACGTAAATGTTTATGATATCTTTCTTCTCCTGTTCCTAAAATTATAAACTGGCAATCGGAATTTTTTACCACTTCTTCTGAGATTAAATCTATTCCCTTTTGCCAAACTATTCGAGATACAAACCCAACTAACGGTTTGTTCTCGTCAATAGGCAAACCGAATTTTTTCTGCAAACAAGCCTTGTTTTTCTGTTTCCCTTCCTTTACACTCAAAATCTTTGAAACATCAATTTGCTTTCTTGTTTTTTTGCTTTCTTGTTTTTTTATTTCGTAGTTAAACTTCAAATTATTATCAGTCGCTGGATTAAACAACTCCATATCAATCCCATTTAAAATTCCGGCTAAATCTCGCTTACGTTTTTTTAAAATATTTTCCAACCCTACCCCAAATTCTTTCTTTAAAATTTCCTTAGCATAAGTTGGACTGACAGTAGTAATTTTGTCCGCTGATAAAATTCCCTGCACCATAAAATTAATGTCCCCGTCTTTCAAGTCATTAACCACCGGCGCCAACTTATCAATGTCATGATCTACCTTGGCTAAAATTGTCGGCTTTTGCTTGCCTTGATAATTTAAATTATGAATGGTAAATAGTGTCTTAACATCTTTAAAAAATTTATCACTTTTATAAGTTGAGTCAATAATATTTTTAGTTAAACCAACTTGATGGTCATGGCAATGAATTACATCGGGTTTGAATTTTAAAATTTTCATTGCTTCCAAACTGGCTAAGCTGTAAAATAAAAATTTCTTTAATCCCCCGCTATAGACTTCTTCTTTATTAAAATATTTTTGGTTGCTTAAAAAATATACTGGCACGTGTGAATTGGGCAGGGTTGTTTTAAAAATTTCTACTGACTCAACTTTCTTATCATAAGCAACTTTAAATTTTTTTATTTTTTTTACTTGCCACTTTTTGATATTAACATTTTTGTTCAACGGCAAAAAAATAACCGGCTTTACACCTGAACTAGCTAGTGCCTTTGGCAGAGAACCAACCACATCCCCTAAACCGCCGGCTTTAATAAATGGCACGCATTCGGCTGATAAAAATGCTATTTTCATATACGATTATTACTTAATTAAGCTACTATAAAATTTTTCGTAATTACCTACCATTTTTTCCAATACAAAATTTTTCTCCACAAACTTGCGACAAATTTCTGGTTTTATTTTATCAATATTTGCTAATGCTTTTTTAACATCTTGCAAATTATTTTCTTTCACTAAAAAACCTGTCTTATTATTAATGACTAATTCCGGTACTCCTCCTTTTTTATAAGAAATAACCGGCGTACCGCAAGCCAATGACTCAATTATTACCCGCCCAAAGGCTTCTGCGCCACGCATTGGAAAAAACATTGCCTTGGCTTCTCCTAGATATTTATTTTTCTGCTCTTCATTTAAAATACCTAGATATTTTATATTCTTATTATTAATCTGCTTTTTAATTTTATTATCAAAAAAATACTTATCTTCAATTGGTCCAGCAAAATACAACTTTTGTTTTAATTTAATCGCCATTGCTATCGCTCTGTCCAGACCTTTGTTATAATCTATTCTACCTAACCAAACTAAGTAATCTTTCTTATTGGTCTGTAATTGATATGGCGTAATATCAATAGAATTATAAATCACTTTAGAATTAATAAATGGTTTATACGCTTTTTTGATATACTTTGAAACCGCTACAAAATTACAATTGTGTTTTATTTTGTTTTGTTTAATAAATTTCAACCACTTTAAAAAATCTGGACCTAAATAACTATAATGCCCATGTAGACTAACTACGGTTGGTCCAGAAAAAAATAAAGCTGAATATAAAGCTATAATATCATGTGTAACTATATGGACTACATCAAATTTATTACTGTGACAAAGTGTTAAATATTGTAAATAAGTTTCAATTTTATTATCAAACCTGCTTGATAGCTCACCAAAACTTCGGTTAACAACGTCTCTATGCCATTTATATTTTTTTTCTACTTCATCATAAAACTCCTGATGAGCATGATAAACATCCATCTCATCTGTTTCGTAACTTGCCTTTACTACTTTTACTCCTTTTGGTAACTTCGCATGTTTATTGGCAAAAACAGTTACTTTGTGCCCTTTATCAACTAAACCTTGAGCTAAAAAATAAACATAATTCATCATACCACCAGTAAAAGGAATTTTTAAAGGTCTATAAGGTTTAAAAATAATTCCTATCTTCAATTTTTTACTCATATAACCTCTGTTATTCTATTTAACAATTTACTCTCCACCTGAAAATAGCTCCAAGAACTTTTTATTTTATACCAATCAGCTTTTTCAAAACGATGGAAATCACTTCCTCCTGTCATAATTAATTTATGCTGGCTGGCAATTGCCTGCAAATAAGAAACCGCTTCCCAGCTATGGTGCGGAGACAATACTTCCAGCCCGTCCAGCCCCATAATCTTTAATTTTTTGATTATCTTTTCCTGTATCCAAGTAAATTTGCAAGGATGGGCTAAAATTAATTGCCCGCCTATTTTCTTTTTGAGTTTTACTATTCTTTCAATATTAATATAACTTTCATGCATTCTAGTTTTCTGGCTGTTGCGAAAATAATGGCGGATAATTTCCGTTTCAATAATATTTTTTCTGCCTAATTCTTGCTGTATTCTTTTTTTATTAAGGGCATAAAAACTGTCTATCGCCCGATTAATGGGAATGTAATGATTATGGCTGTCCAAAATGCCATTTACATCCAAAACATATTTTTGCTGGGTTAATTTTTCTAAAGCTTTCCGCGTAGCCACTCTCCGGCGATTCTGTGAATCCCGCAATAATTTATGAAGATCCGGATTATCAATATCAAAATTATACCAGAGCATATTTAAATGCCGGTTGCCTAGCTTGACATAAAGTTCCATGCCGGGGATGGCTTTAATTTTAAACTGCTGGCAAGCGCGCCTAAATTCTTCTTGTCCACTCACCGTATGGTGGTCAGTTAAGCTGGCAACCTTAACATTGCGCTGTTTGCATTGCTTGGCAATTTCCAATGGTGTTAAGTAGCCATCAGAATTGATTGAATGTAGTTGTAAATCTATGAGCATACTGTCATTGTGAGCCGTAGGCGAAGCAATCCCGTCATTATTGCAAAATTCCTACGTATCACGTTATTATATTAATTAATTTTGTTAATTAGCATTTGTATTTTTAAAAGCAATTCCTATCACTAACCAAAATAATACTATACCAAACGGCATGCTCCACCACCAATGGTCAAAAAACATCATTATTATCATCACGCAAATTAATGACATTTTTCCATAACTTTTTTGTTTCAACAAATTAACAAGGGTATAAACCAATAAACTTACAAAAAATAATAAACCAAAAATCCCTGTTTCCGCCCAAACTAGTAAAAAAGTATTATGTACTGGTTGATATTCATACACGGTGCGTTCGGCATTAATGTCACGGTGTATTGCTAAGCCGTAATTTTTTATGCCTGTTCCAAACCAAGAATTATTTTTAATAATCTGCAACGCGTCTTGATTATAATCAATTCTCTCTTGAACAGATTTATTTTCCAATCTATTGCTAATAACAAACCTATTTGTAGCCGGCTCTCTAAACAGCCAAAGAAAAATACTACTAATTATAATAATAATAAAAATTAATTTAAAAGCATTAATAAATGCTTCTTTCCTTTTGTAAGTAAAAAAACCAGAGATTAAGAAAATAATAGTTCCGACCGCAAACCCCAACCAAGCGCTTCTTGAAAAAGTTAACAGCAGTCCAATAAAGTTAATGATAAAAAAAGAAATGCTTACTAAAATTCCTATTTTATATTTATTGGCGGTAGCACTGGTTGCGCCCATGAGCTTCTTGTGCAAATCAAAATACAAAATTATGTTAATCAAAAGGCAGACTGCTAAAAATCCGCCTAAAATATTCGGGTGAGGTAAACTACCATATGCACGCAACCATCTTCTTAATTCAGTCTCCACTACTGACACGCCCAATATTTCCGGACTTTGTGAAGCCATACCTAGCCATTTACTACCATAAACTTTTTGCATCATCAATTGTTGAATCGCTAAAATAGATTGTAAAAAACCTGACGCTACTATTGTCCAATATAATTTTATTTTATCATACTTCACCCAGTTAAATTCGCTTTGCGAGTATTTAACGGGGTAAACCTGCATTAACAGAAAAAATAATCCCACGCCTAATAAAAATCTACCATAACCATAAAATGCTAACCACTTATCTGGTGCAAAAAATATTGAAATAAAAATAAATAATTCCAACCCGCCTATTAATAACCAAATTTTATTTGATAACAATTTAACCTGCCTCGCCGAGTCAAGGCGGGCAATTAAACAATTTAACAATTTAACAATAAGCCAATAAGCTAATAAGCCAACCAATAATATATCAACCCCATATAAGCTCATTGTCGCGTATTCCCAGTAACCTCCATTCAACTCTCCTAACTTAAACATCCATCGCGTCTGCCATGGCAATAAAAAAATTAATAAATACAAAAAATATTCTTGAATTTTATATATAAATATTTTTCCGTTCTGCATTTTTAAAAATAATTCTTAATTCTGCTTTTCCATTTATCCCTAAATTCCTCTTTTTTACTCCCATGATGAAACTTTAACATTTTATCATTAATTACTACTTCTATATTTTCCTGAATTCTCTTATTTGCATTACGCTTTAAATCCATAGGCATTATTTTTATCTGTAATTTTTTAAATGCTTGTTCAACAAAACTAAGTTTATTTATTATTTCTAAAATAAATTTTATGCTTTTTCTAACTAGGCCATTTTTTACTCTCCGCCAGCTGGCGGATTGTCCAGAATGACAAAAATGATCTGGCGCGCCTAAAATAAAATGATTCAACCACTTATTTTCAGATATTAATTTTTCAAATACACCTCCTTGATCATAAATAGGAACTAGCTTTGCCAGCCAATAAATAAAATAAATATCATTCTCTATCATTAAGTGCTGTAAATCCAAATTGTCTGCTGTTACAAAAATATTTAAACAAATCTTGTCTTGTTTACTTTTTGCAGTTGGGCGTAAATGTAAAACTTTTAACAAAAAATTAGCGTAAAAACGGGCTGTCCATATTTTATTTTCTGAAGCCACAATGAATAAATCAATATCGCTTTCTAACTTAGCGTTGTCGTAAGCCAAAGAATTTGTTATGGCAATCATTTTAATATAAGGCAACATGCTTAATAACTTTATTATTCGCCTGGCTTTTTTATATTTCTGACTGGCAATAATTTGCCGTTGCTTTCTAACCTCCACTAACCTCTCTCTGCCCTTTAAAAAATAAAATCCTTCTTTATTGGAAAATTGGCTTGTATTATTTTCTAAGACACACTTCACATCTAAAAATCCCACTTCTTTTTTTAAATTTCTTTTCCATAAATATTTATAAACCTCCCAGTCAGTCAACGGGAGGTCAAAAATATCAAAATAAGCAATCGTGCTAAGCACTGCTTGATTAAGTTCATTATTTATATACGAATAAGGATGATCATATTTTAAATCAATCCCTATTTCGCGTAGAGTAGAGAAAGTTGAGACAAGCATGGGTATATAAAACATTTGACAATTAACAATTAACAATTAACATTTGACTCAAATATCCAAATGTCAATTGTTAAGTGTCAGATGTCAGATGTTAACTGTTATTCTTCTATTTTTGGCTTATCCAAAGCCATTGGTTCTATTTCTGACTTTCCATCAGTCACTCGCGCTACATCTTTATCAATTTTTTTAAATTCTTTATAGGCGCTATTATAAGTATTAACTGTGGTGCCTAAATGCCCGCCCAATTTTTGCAAATAATCATCATAGCTATTAATGTGCTTTTGTAGCATCTCTACATTTTTTCTAATCTCTTTAGCGCTTTCTTCAATTTGCAAAGCGCGCAGTCCCTGTAATACAGTTTGTAAATAAGCATGAAATGAGGTCGGTGAAACAATTATAACATGCTTATCACGAAAAGCGTATTCAATTAGATCGCGCGTATTTACTTTAATGGCGCCCACTTGATTAAT
>CAYPRN010000040.1:0-8858 GCA_964413295.1 uncultured Gammaproteobacteria bacterium
GCTCATTCTTCAATAGGCACGCAGTCACTCCGCTATCGCTCCGTGAACACTTAACTTATGACGCTTGACACCTGACTATTTTTGTTAAATGTTAATTGTTAATTGTTAAATATTAACGAAGCGTTAGCGAAGCTCCTACTCTTTGTAAGTATATGGTTTCAGGTACTATTTCACCTCCCTCCCGGGATGCTTTTCACCTTTCCCTCACGGTACTAGTTCACTATCGATCATTAAGAGTATTTAGCCTTGGATCATAGTCGACCCAACTTCAAACGGGATTTCTCGAGTCCCGCCTTACTTAAGAGTTTTTATCGTAGAGTTATAATTTCTTTCACTTACTGGGCTATCACCATCTTTGGCCGGCCTTTCCAGACCGTTCAATTAGAAATTATAAATTTTGTCTCTACCTTATTGAATCCAAGCAATAAATATAAAAATCTTATAACACTCTACAGACATATGGACTTGGGTCCTTCTGTTCTCAATTTAGCCGAAGCCAAAATAAAAACGCGGTCTATAAAGTTTAGGCTGATCCGCTTTCGCTCGCCACTACTTACGGAATAAGCTTCGCAAATTTTACACTTGACAGTTGACAATCAACTTAAGGTTAAAAGTCAAAAGTTTACCACGCTTCACATAGTGAGTGTGTGGTTAAATGTCAAATGTAAAATTGCAAAGCATTTTTTTCTTTTCCTCCGGGTACTAAGATGTTTCAATTCCCCGGGTACTCATCCTGACGTATGTCAGGATACTCTGTCTTCAACAGAGTGGGTTTCCCCATTCGGAAATCCCCGCTTCAAAGGTTGCTTGCCACCTAAGCGAGGCTTATCGCAGGCTGCTACGTCCTTCATCGTCTCTTAATGTCAAGGCATTCACCATACACCCTTAAATTACTCTTTACCTTACAGATTTTATATCCATAAAGTTTATCCCGTTAAGATTTACGGGATTTATTCCATTTTACGGAATTAATCTTGTTAAAAGTTGCAAATAATATCTAACAAGATTTTGAAATTGCAATAAATATATTTGATCTAATTTTAATTAGCTTTAATTAGCTTTTTATTCAATTGTTAAAGTTCATTCATTAACAGCTAGTAACTACATATATTCTACTATTCTACAATTATCAGATGTTAATAGGTTTAAATAATTTAGGGTATCAAAAAACCGCCTTTTGGCGGTCTAATCAACACAAAAAATTAAGCTGATGTTTTAACCGCCATTTTTATTATGTACTAAGGCTTTATTTATCATATTTTGTGTATTATCAAGTTATTAACAAGTATACTTATTATACACTAACAAAAATAAGTGTCAAGCTTTTTATGCTATGACCATTTTTTTTTCTTAATAGCCACTAAAGCCGCCTCAACTTGCGCCTCTTGTTTGCTTGTTCCATTGCCTTTGGCGACTAATTCTTCGCCAATATAAACCCCTACATCAAATATTTTCTTATGATCTGGTCCTGTTTCAGAAAGTACGGAATAATGAGGGGTAATATTATATAATTCCTGCGCTTTTTCCTGAAAAGTGCTTTTAGGATCCAAATAAAGCTGTTGGTCCAAAACCTCGTCTAAATGAGAAAGAATTTTTTCTATAATGAATTTTTTAGCAACACTTGTTCCTCGATCTAAATAAATCGCTCCAATAATAGCTTCAATCGCATCAGCTATAATATAATTGCGCGCTTTAGTATTACTGTCTTTTGATTCTCCTTTACTTAAATATAAATTGGGCTCAATCCCTAATTCATGAGCTATCTGTGTCAGCATTTTAGCATTTACTAAACTAGCGCGCAGATTAGTTAACTGCCCTTCTGGTTTTTCTGGAAATTTATTATACAAAAATTCAGTAACCACAATTTCTAAAACCGCATCACCTAAAAACTCTAACCGTTCATTATGGTCAAGTTCAAAATCACTATGTTCATTAATATAAGAACGATGGACAAGGGCTTGTTTTAATAAGTCCTTATTTTTAAAATTAACTCCAATGGAATCCTCCAACTTCTTAAAATTTTTCATGATAGTAGGATTGCTCTATTGTTGAATTGTTTAATTACTTTTTAAAAAAATTTAACAATTCAATAATTTAACAATATATTAAATTAATTATTTTTTACTTGCCCCGTCTTCTACGGGGTTTGCATCTTCAGATGCTTGTAAATCTTTAAAAATCGCGCCTAGCACGCCATTAATAAATTTTCCACTTGCTTCTCCTCCATATGCTTTAGCAATTTCAATCGCTTCATTAATTGCTACTTTATCAGGAATGTCTTTATTAAAAAGCATTTCATAAACTCCAATACGCAAAATATTTCTATCAACATTAGTAATCTGATCTAATGGCCATTCTGGAGCATAATTAACAATCTGTTCGTTTATTTCTTTCAAATTATCAATCACCCCTTTAACAAGTTTATAAGCAAACTGATCATCTTCAAAATCAGGCGCAAACTCCTGCATGCACTTTTTTAACAAACCCTTTATATCTTTTTCTTTCTGTCCATTAAAATCCCATTGATAAAGAGCTTGCATAGCGATTGTTCTAGAAAGATGGCGATTGGACATAGGATTAGTTTAAAGTTTAAAGTTTACCCCGTCCTCGCCATGTGAGGCGGGGTCAAAAGTTACTTCTTCTTTTTATCAACTTTACTTTTAATTTTAATAACTTGCTTGCCTTTATAATAACCACAAATTAAACAAGCAGTATGAGATAAAACTGCTTTACCACACTGCAAACAAACAGCTAAATTTTTCTTTTTTAACGAGTCATGAGACTGTCGTCTCTTAACCGAACTTCTTGTTCTACGTTTTTTTGGTACTGACATACTTTATTATTTTGTCATTGCGAGCTTGCCTGCCGAAAGGCAGGGAGCGAAGTCTCGCTGATTATTAACTAAAAACATTTGACACATGACACATGACATTTGATTAAAAGGTCAAATGTTAAATGTTAGCTGTCAGTTAGCTGTCAAATGTTATATTAAATATAGCTTATTATTGCAATTTTGGCAAATTTTGTAAAAAAATAAACTGGCAATACGAAAATTACCAGTTATAAAGCCAAAGATGACTGAAATTTCTAATCTAGAAAACCTTTCGTATTACGATGTACGCCCCACTCTGGTTTTCTGCGTTGTGGATGACTTTGTGAGGACAAATAAGGTGGTCCAAAAATAAACCAAAAAATAGATAATCCAAACATTATCGCAAAAGTCCTCCCAAAAAAATCGAAATAAATTGCTGATGGTATTTTCAATATTCTGTGTATAGGATCTATTATTACAACCCTATAATCTGTTTCCAGTATATACACTGCCATTAAAACAGCCACACTGATAAACAAAATAGCCGAAATAAACTCTACTGTTTTTATGTCGTTCCAATACCAATAAAGAAATACGATATAAAAACAAACTATTGAATTAAGAGTCCATTTATATGCTTCGTATGAAAATTTACCACCAATTGTGTTATCCAAAAAATAATTAAAACTAAGCAAACTACCTATTACTACTAAAAGAAATAGATAAGCCGGCCAAATTATTTTCTGATTCTTTTCCACGACTTGATTGCTACTTTCTGATGCATCAGGATTTCTTCTCTTTTCGTATAGATTTTTTTCGTTCATGATAATCACCTTTCTTCTTTTCTTCTTTTTTTTACGTCTTCTTTTGATATTCGCCGTACGACAACAAAAACGCCATCACGATACAAAATATGGCAAGCCAAACTGAACCAATAAAAAAAGTGGGAATGCTTATAATAAAAAGACCGGCAATAAGAAATTTAATAAACATCGTTCGTATCCTCCTTATTTTTTAATTATTAAGGATCAATTTTACAAAAGATCACCTTGTGCTTTTATTTTAACCTCTAAATGCTTTTTTGCCAAGTCGGCTATCTATTTTGTAAAAAAATAAACGAACAGAGTAAAAACTACTGTTCATTTTTTCATGAATTTCAAAAAATAAAATAACAATTTTTCTTTTACTGACCATCTCTTATGAAATTAATCGTAACATTCATGTACCACCAATTTAAAACTGGGTCAGCAACAAATCTAGTCCAAAGAGAAGGACTTCCGTATTCTTTACAAATCCTTTCCATTTCTGCTGTCACTTCAAAAGCGTTTTCAATAACCCGCCCATCAACACTAAAACGAAAATCCTCTATCTTTATTATTTTGTTCCGTCTAATATTGATTGGTACCCGATTTTTGCGAAACATTTTTTTTATCAAGTTCGCCATAACAGAATTGTTGTCCCAAAGCTCAATAGTTGGATAATTCTAGCAATTTCGTTTCATGATGGTTTGTCCTCCTTTAAAGAACTAAAGATTGAGTTTATATTGTTAATACTATAATAAATTATTTTGTTTTGCAATATCCAAACCTAAATGCTCTTTTGCCAAGTCGGTTACTGTCCGACCTCGCGGGGTGCGCTCTATAAATCCTAATTGCAATAAATAAGGTTCGTAAACATCTTCAATAGTCGCCATTTCTTCACCAGTCGCCGCAGCAATACTATTTAAACCAGCCGGACCGCCGTTAAATTTTTCCATGATAGTATGCAAAATTTTCCGATCAACATAATCTAATCCTAAACTATCAATCTCTAGCATGTCTAATGCTTGTTGGCTAATACTTGGCGTTATATTTCCATCATGTTTAACTTCCGCATAATCACGTACTCGTTTTAATAATCTGTTCGCTACCCGCGGAGTGCGACGAGAACGACGAGCAATATGGTCGCAGGCGCTCATTTCTAACTGCACGTTTAAAATATTAGCGCTTCGTTGAATAATTTTTTCAATATCATTAATATTATAAAAATCTAAATGATAAGTAGAGCCAAACCGATCGCGCAAAGGCGCTGATAGCATGCTCATCTTAGTGGTCGCGCCGATAATGGTAAATTTCGCTAGATCAATTCGTAAAGTTCGCGCGCTTGGCCCTTTACCAATAATAATATCCAAGGCGTAATCTTCCATGGCTGGATATAAAATTTCTTCAATGGTTTTATTTAATCGATGAATTTCATCTATAAATAAAATATCGCCTTCACCCATATTGCTTAAAATAGCCGCCAAGTCGCCAGCTTTTTCTACAGCCGGTCCTGAAGTAACCCGACAATTTACCCCCATTTCATTCGCTATCACATGAGCAAGTGTTGTCTTACCTAATCCAGGCGCTCCATAAAGCAGAACATGCTCAATTGGCTCGTTTCTATTTTTAGCCGCCTGCATAAAAATATGCAAATTATCTTTAATCTTATCTTGTCCGACATATTCATTCAGACTCTTTGGCCGTAAACTTTGGTCTAACGCCAAATCACCATTATTTTCAGTTGGGCTAATTATTCTATTTTGATTTTCTTCTGTCATGTTTTTATAGAACACAGATTTAACGGATTAGATAGATTTTCACGGATTAAATCCGTGCTGATCCGTTATATCTGTTAGATCCGTGTTCTATTATTTTATGATATATGTAAAGTGTAGCGAACTTGTTCTAAAAAAGCAAAAGATCCGAAATAAATTTCGGATCTAATTTTTATTTTTATACTATTACTTTGTAAAGAACGTAGATACCCACATCAATCCTATTGCGCCTATCGTTATTAACACAGCCCACACAAATGCGCTCAAGCCCTCTTGGTATTCAATGTCTTGTTTTACCCGACGAATATCGTCACATCCTTTAAGTTCCCTTATTAATTGTCTGTATGTTAAAGTTTCCATTATCAATTCTCCTTTCCTGATTTATTCGCTTAATAAAATTACATTGTTACGGTAAAAAAGAAGGATCTAAAATTTTATTCCTGTATTCTTCATATTCATCATCAGCCCAAACTTTTCCTGTTGATATTCTTACACTACTTCTAACTCTTCTACTTGCTTTTTGTGATCGCTCAACCATTTCTTTTGTTATTTTTACTTTAGGCAAATCAGCATCCAATACATCATTCCACTCTTTGCTTCCTGGAACAAAGCCTTCTTTATAATTCATAATATTTCTCCTTTACCCCGTACCTTTCTTGAAAGGCGAGATTTATTTTAATATTTTATCTAAAAAGACCTCATTAATAGTATATATAATCATTGTAACTTTAGCAAATTTGAATATAAAAAAATCCAGAGTGTGATACTCTGGATTTAAGAACATAAGAACAATTGAATTAAGGGTGCAAAGGATGCCTCCTTGCCTCTTTCATTTGGTTCTGTGTAACTTTTAATTTATCTGAAAATTGCGATAGAATTTCTTGGGCTTCTGCAACCTGTACTTCTCGATGTCCTTTTCTTTCTTTTATTTTAGCCACTACCTCCCTTTCTTTTTCTTCAAGATTGTCAACAGAACCTTTAAACATATTTTCATATGCCATCAATATTCGAAGAATGTTTATCTTGAGATGCTCATCCTCTACCTGAATATAGGGCATTACTTCAAGAAATTGATAAAATAAATCACCTAGATCATCAGGTTCAAAATTATTATCCTCATCTTCTGATGTAATATAAAAACATTTAGTCAACATCTCTTTTATAATAGTAGGTAGTCTTTCTTTTATGTTTTGCAAATAAGCGTTTCGGTATGTTGTAGCAATTTCCTTAATTCGTGTTTCAAGGATTTTATGACTAATTTTCTTTGCCCAATGAAACGCTTGTTCAATGCGCTCTTTATACCGTCCATGTTTTAAACTACTTCCTTCTCCTTTTTTGGCTGATTTAAGCGCTGAACTTAATTGCTCTTCAATACTTTCTTAAGTAGGAATTACATAATCTCCAGTTTCATCAAGAACGATATATTTTGGATCAATTCCCTCTGGAGATTGAAGATCCGAAAAAAATAAAACTTTTTTGCATTCTTTGCATTTATAGAATAGTTCTACAAAAAATCCTTCTTTTTCTCGCCTGATAAAAACACAAATTTCTGGAGAATATTCATAAGATGACTTACATTTATTGCAATAATAACCCGTAATTTTTTCAGACGGAAGAAAACCAATTTCCCATAGCGACCCATCTTTTCCAAATTTCACAGCTTGATCTTCTGTAAGAATAATAGATACACAACCATTATGACCTTTTAAAGTATGAAAGTATGAGTGCTCATAATTCTTCTCCTTCGTACCTCTCTTGAGAGGCGGGATTTTTTTGTTATATTTTACTGAAAAGAACATGGCTATAGCTTATATTATTGTTGTAATTTTAGCAAATTTAAATAAAAAAACAAAAGGGTTTAAAGCTAAATAACTTTAAACCCTTGATTAATACTAAAACATTTGATCAGGTCTGATTTTAAGAAAATTCCAACACCGACGAAATAATGAAATCAATGGACGGCAGAGTACTATTAGCGGATAAAATATACATCTAACCCATTTTTTTGCCACGTTTCGTTGCTGTTCGCTAGTAAGAATAAACGTTGGTTGCTTTTTGCTTTTCTTTTCTCTTTTAGACATTTTCTTCTCCTTTTTTATTTTTCCAGGATTACAATTTCTCTCCAAACTTTCTGCCCTTCCCTGCCATAAATTATAGTATTTCTGTTGGTCAACTTTAAAACTTTATAATCAAAATCCTTCAAAGGATTAATTATTTCAAAAGAACTATATTTAAGAATATTTTTAGTATTTAACATAATATTATCGTTGTCAACTCTAAATACTGGCCAGATCATCACTATTCTGCCCTGTTGTTTTAGAACTTTTTCAAACTCTAAAATCGCTTCATGATATAACTGCTCTAATTCTTTCACAACTTTTTCAATAGTACTTCTGTCTCGTGACATTCTAGATGGACCTAAATATGGTTCGGCTATGATAGTGTCAATGAAATCTGGTTTTATTTCTTTTGATAATTCACGGGCGTCGCAAATCTTCACCACAGGAACAGGGCACTGCCCTGTTCCTACCCAATTTTCTTTTGTCCATTCAATATTTGCTTTAGTATCGCTAATTGCTTTTTCACTACTATCATATCCAATTAACTTCTGATATCCCATTAATATTGCTTCGGTCAGCACTGTTCCTGAACCGCAGAAGGGATCTAATATATTCTCGTTTGTTTTCCCTCTAGATAAATTTATTAAAATTTGTGCCAATTTCGGCGGTAACATTCCCGACCGATCATCTCGTCCCGGGCGACCATAATCCCGCTTTGATAATTCTTTAAACGGCTGAACTGCTAAGGTCTTGCCGATGTAAAAATTACCATTGTCATTTATGATTACAATCTCCACGCCTTTATCTGTAATTAATTTATTTTGTTCTACTACTACAGATGAAAGTTGTTCATCACGAGATGTAACCCAGCGCGAACTAATCCTCTTTTCTTTTAATGCTTTTTTAATTTCCATCGCCAGTTGTTTTTCATTTTTTAGTTTGCCAGATCCGTAATATGAAATACCAAAGTTAAATTTGCCATTAATTTTACTATTATCAATCAAATTCAATATTTCTTTATGACTTTTGACTTTTGACTTTTGACTCACGATTCCTACTTTAATTGTCCCGCCTAATCTCCTTATCATCTTCTGAACATCTAATTCTTCACGAACATCTGCTATTATCGCTTTTTCCGACAAAAATAAAACCTGTTCCGGCTTTAATTTTAAAACTGAAACTATCTCCGCAAATGATAAAGTTGGGTTGTTGCCTAGAATAAAGAAGTATTGCATAAACTCCTACGAATTACGAATATATGAATAAATCATATACTTAGCGTACTTTAATTTCTAGTGTTTTGCAACAATAAAACATCTATTGCATTATTTAAAAAAACATGATAAAGTGTAATCACAATGAACTCATATAGAGTTTTCATAAATTCCCCCTAAAAACAGAGCGTGAATTA
>CAYPRN010000041.1:0-8818 GCA_964413295.1 uncultured Gammaproteobacteria bacterium
CAATAGCCCATTTATCATATCCACGTATTCGTTGCCGTCAATATCCCAAACACGAGAGCCTTTTCCATGCGTGATAAATAAAGGAGCATTACCTTTTATATACTGTAAATAGCTTTTAGAAAAAGTTTGTGAAGCAAGTGGAATAATTTGACTTACTTTTTGAAATAGTTGCTGGCTTTTGGTAAATTTTTTTGGCATATTATTTTTTTAAACTTCTTATCCTCTTTTAAAGATTTTAGCATCCCCTCATTTCTAATAATACTAATATTTTTTATCATAATTCCCGGATTCTTTGTTAATAACGAAATGTAATCTAAATACCCACTAGTAATTTTGCTTTTTTTTATCAAAAACTTTATAACCTCAAAATCTACTGGCTCATCAACAGTTAAGCGAAAATGCGACCAATCACTAGGCGCAGATAAGTTTCCTTTTTTATATTTTTTATTTTTACGAATATAAGGAGTAACATGCTCCCGCTCTGACGGCAATTTTGCTTTTTGTGCCACTTCTATCAAAACTAATTTTTTAAAAACTTCTATATCCATGCCGTCAGGAAAAGTTTCCTGCTCAACGTTACTCGCATAATCGAACTTTCCTTTGATAAAAAAACTAATTGTTTTATCAATTATCACTGGATCAATTAATGGGCAATCGCCAGTTATTCTAATAATATTATCATATCCTAGGCACTCTAAGGCACACTGATGATAACGGTCTAGTACATCGTTTTCTGAACCGCGAAAACAATCTATTTTAATTTGTTTGCATAAATTAGCAATTTTTTCACCATCTTTATCGTCAGTAGTCGCTACGATAATTTTATCAATTTTTTTTGCCTGTTTAATTCTGTTTACTTCATATTCAAGCAAGCTAAGTCCGTTAACATTTTTTAAAACTTTACCTAGCAAGCGAGTTGATCTATAACGAGCTTGAATTATGCATAAATTTTTTTGTTTGTTTTTCTTCATATTTTATCTATTTACACAATATTTCAAAACTCCATAAGCAATTTTTATATCATTAAAAGTTTCTTTTCTCTTAACAACGCAACTGAAAAAATATTTCACTTCTTCTAAATAAACTTTATTAAAATTAAAATTCTT
This sequence comes from uncultured Gammaproteobacteria bacterium, assembly GCA_964413295.1. Taxonomy (GTDB): domain Bacteria; phylum Patescibacteriota; class Patescibacteriia; order Patescibacteriales; family XYC2-FULL-47-12; genus CAYPRN01. The sequence goes on from CAYPRN010000041.1 coordinate 1,107, forward strand.
AACTGCAAATAATTTTTTATTGTTTTGTTTATTTTTTAACCAAACAACATTTTCATTAAAGTCCCATTCTAAATTTCCTTTAACGCCTATAACTTTACAATTTCTAGTATAATCTTGTTGTAAATAATCACATTGCACAGAGCCAATAATTTTATTAGTAAATTCAAAAAAAGCTAGACAAAAATCTTCAGTTTCAATTTCTAAATCACTTAATTTATCATAAATAAATTTACTTTTTTTAACCTGAGAAAAATCATTAAGCCAAAATAATAAATCAAATTCGTGAATATCATCTAAAATAATACCTCCACCAGTACTTTTTTTAGCAGCATAATTTTTACGATAGTCTTGTTTAGGTCTCCAATAAGGCAAATGATACCCAAATTCATGTTTAATGCCATGTATTTTTCCAAGCTTATTTTTAGAAATATAACTTTTAATAAATTCTATACAAGGATGAAAGCGCATATTGCAACCAATCATTGTAATTAATCTTTTTTGCACTACAATTTTTTGCAACTTATCTATATTTTTTAAATTATGTGATAGAGGCTTTTCAATAAATAAATGACATCCTGCTTGGGCACACATTAAAGCGGTGTCAATATGTTTACTGTTTGGATTGCAAATAAAAGCTATGTCAAATTGTTCTAAACTTTTTTTATCTAATTTATTAATTATTTTTAAATTTTCATTATTAATTTTTTTACTATCAGTGTCATAAATATAAACATCTTTAAAACCCAATTCTAATAAATTTTTATAGTGCCTTTGTCCGATTGAACCAAAACCAATTATTACAATTTTATTATTATTTTTCATGATAAAATTTATTTATAAAACTAGTTACATATTTAACATCTTTCTTTGAGAGTAAGGTATGGCAAGGCAAGGTGATACAGCTATTTTGATATTCTTCTTCATTTTTTAATTTAGTATTTTTATAACCAATATTTTTGTAATAAGGGTGTGAACATACTGATGGATAATGAAAATTCACACCAATTTCATTATCCTTTAAATACTTCATTAAACTTTCTCTGCTTTTTTTATCTTTAACTTTAATTACATAAATATGCCAGCCACTATAACAATCTTTTAATTCAACTGGTAATATTATTTCCCTCATTTCTTTTAATTCCTGTTGATACCATCTTACAACTTGATGTCTTTGTTTAATAAATTTATCTAGCTTTTTTAATTGAGAAATGCCAAGGGTCGCTTGAATATCAGTTATTCTATAATTATATCCTAAGTCAATCATTACATTCTTCCCTTGTTTATCCTTATAGATGCCGTGACTACGCAATAACAATAATTCTTCATAATACTTTTTATTATTAGTTAAAATTGCCCCGCCCTCACCAGTGGTTATTGGCTTTACTGGATGAAAACTAAAAACAGTCATATCAGAATATTTGCAACTGCCAATTTTGTTATCTTTATACTTTGCGCCTAAAGCATGACAAGCGTCTTCAATAATTAATAAATTATATTTTTTAGCGATTTTTCTTATTTTTTTCATTTCACATGGATGTCCAGCAAAATGAACTGGAATAATTGCTTTTGTTTTTTTTGTTATTAATTTTTCAATTTTATCTTCATTAATATTATTAGTATCTTGTCGGATATCACAAAAAACTGGCTTTACTCCCATAACCAACAACATATTAGTTGTAGCCACAAAAGTGTTAGGAGTTGTTATTACTTCATCATTTTTCTTTAATTCGGCAGATAAATACGCTAAATGCAAGGCTGAAGTTCCATGACTGACGGCTACTGCATATTTAGCACCACAATATTTAGCCAATACTTTTTCAAATTCCAAAACTTTCGGCCCTTGGGTAAGCCAACCTGATTTAAGAGTTTTAACTACTGCTTCAATATCATCTTTATTTATATTTTGACATCCGTATGAAATCATGCTTAAATATTTAGTTCCCTTACTATATTGATTAATTCTTCTGTGCTCAACCACTGTTTATTATTGTCACTGGTATAAGAAAAATCTGGCGGTAATTCGCTTCCTAATTGTAAAAATTTATTAAAATTTTCTGTATTAAATATATCTTTGTGCTCAGGTAATATCACAAAATATTTATTTAAAGATATACTATGCGCTGCTTCCTCCTTGGTTAATAATATTTCATGCACTTTTTCACCTGGTCTAATACCAACCACTTTTTTTTCAGCTCCTGGTACTATTGATTCAAACAAGTCAATAATTTTCATACTAGGAATCTTGGGTATAAAAATTTCACCGCCCTCCATATTATTTAAAGCAAATAAAACTAAGGCTAAACTCTGTTCAATAGTTATCCAAAACCTAGTCATTTCTTCATCGGTAATATAAACTTCTGAAGTATTTTTATTTTTTAATAATGTTTCTACAATACTACCGCGACTACCTATTACATTTCCATATCTAACACAACTAAATCTTGTTTTTCCCCCTGTATAGGAATTGCCACTAATAAATAATTTTTCTGCACAAAGTTTGGTAGAGCCATATAAATTAACTGGTTGAGCGGCCTTGTCAGTTGATATTAAAATTACTCTTTCTGCTTTTTGATCAATGGCGACGTCAATAACGTTTTGGCTACCAATGATATTCGTTTTCACAGCTTCAAAGGGATTATATTCTAGAGTGGGAACTTGTTTTAAAGCGGCCGCATGTACTACAATATCAACACCATGAAATGCCCGTTGTAATCGTTGCTGATCACGCACATCGCCAATAAAAAATCGCAAACGATCATTAACATCTTGAACTTCAGCTTTCATTTTTGATTGCTTTAGCTCATCACGACTAAAAATAATAATTTTTTTTACTTCTGAATTATTCAATAAATACTGAATAAAATTTTTACCGAATGATCCAGTGCCTCCTGTTATTAAAATTGTTTTATTTTTTAAAGATTCTATCATATTTTTTTAAGAAATTACCATTTATTTATTTTATTTATAACTTTTTGTTTTATTTTTAAATAAGATTTTGTTGCTTTCTGTTCTGTTTCAAGAGAAACAAGATGTAAAAGTTCTTTGCCTAAAATTCTATATTGTCCACCTACTTTATTAGCTTTAATTAGCCCCTTCTTTAACAAACGTTTAATAGTGCTGTTACTAATTTTTAATAACTTTTGTGTTTCAGCAGTAGTATAAACTGCATTTGATTTTATTTCATCGTCCATCTTGCATTTTTATTTGATAAATATTATACTTCTATTATAAATCAAAGTGTCAATAAGTGTCAATAAGTGTCAAAATCAATAAATACTATAATAATCAGTAATAAAATTGACTTGTGGAAAAATAAGTATTAACTTAATAATATAAGATAATAATATTTATACAAATATGAAAGCATGCTTTTTTTTACAAAGAAAATTTGCTTATGTTGGCCATAAAATAGCTAAAATACTGCAAGAAAAATACGGATTAGAAGAGTTTTGTGGTTATGTTCAGACTCGTTCTAGTTTTGATTTTCTTAAAAATCAAACTGAAATAAATTATACTACCCTATTACTTGATGAAAATATCCATAAAAAATATCATCATGAAAAGTTAGATTTAGTATATTTACAAAAAATAGAAAAAGAGTATGGTTTCCCCAATCTTTGGCCATACATAGTTTTAGATAGAATTATTATGTACAATATGTTATTAAGGGAATATCCTTATAATACTCCTCGCTATAGTCATGAGGAAATGATGCTAATTTTTCAAGTTCAAACCAAAAAAATAATAAACTTTTTAGAACAAGAAAAACCTGATTTTATTTTTATAACAGTAGTTGGTTCTATTGGTAGTATGTTACTTTATCAAATTGCTAAGAAAAAAAATATAAAAATTTTCATAACCGATCTAACACGAATTGGAGGCGACTGCATATTAACTGATGATTATAAAAAATATACCTGGGTAGAAAAAAAATTTGATAATCTGATGCAGACAAACAAAGAAAGTAAAAAAATATTAGAAGCCAGAAAATATATAACGACTTTTAGACAAAAACCAATAACTTATGTTTCTAATCTAAATAGTAATACTAGGGGTAATCGTCGTCAGCAATTAAAATGGTTCACCCCAAAATATTTTATCCGCTCGTTATTATGGTTTATTAAAATATGCTATAAATACTTGGTAAATAAAAAAATCAACGATCATTCAATTGAACAACCATGTGGATATTTCATAGACCGAATAAAGAGAAAAGCTAGAGTACTTAGAGGTTTTAAAAAACTTTATGATAAAGAGGGCTTTAATGAAGACTTTGCTTATTTTCCTCTACATTATGATCCTGAAATTGCTACGCTATTATTTGCTCCTTTTTGGACTGATCAAATTAATTTAATCAGACAAGTGGCTAAATCTCTGCCATTACATTTTAAATTATATGTGAAAGAACATCCAGTTATGCTTGGTTATCGCCCTCGCTCTTATTATAATGAATTAAAAAAAATACCAAACGTTAAACTAATGAACCCTAAAACAGATTCACTGAGTATTGTCCGCAATAGTAAATTGATTACCACTATTACTGGCTCAGCTGGCTTTGAAGGAGTGGTGTTAAAAAAACCAGTTATTACTTTTGGTGATGTTTTTTATAATAAATTATCTATGGTAAAAAAATGTCAAAATATAGAAAAATTACCATTTATAATCAAAGAACAATTAGAAAATTTTAACTATAATGAAAAAGAGTTAGAAAATTTTATCGGAGTTATTTTAGAAGAATCAGCTGATGTCGGCTTGCAAGAAATTTGGGAAGCTAAGGTTCAACCTAAAGAAGAAAAAAGACGACTGACATTATTAGTAGATTTAATTGCTAAAAAACTTAATATTCAACCTAAAAATTATCAATAAATATATATTGACTAAAAATTAAATGGGTACTATTATACTACTACTATCTAACAAATCATCTTAATTTATGTTAACAAAACAAATATGAAAATTGGAATTATTGGATTAGGCGTTGTTGGTGGTGCTGTTAAACACGGTCTAGAGAGGATTGGCCAAAATGTAGCTGGCTATGACATTCAATATCCAGAAACATCAATAGAAGATGTTTTAAATACAGAACTTTGTTTTGTTTGTGTACCTACACCATCAAATCCTAATGGTAGCTGTGATATTTCTATTGTAGAAAAAGTTGTCAGAGAATTAGCCGAATATCAATATCAAGGTTTAGTAGTAATTAAATCAACTGTAGAGCCAGGTACTACTGATCAATTTGCTAAAATATATAACTTAAAACTAGCTTTTTGCCCAGAATTTTTAAGAGAAAAGGCTACTTATACTGATTTTGTAGAAAATCATGACCTGTGCGCTATTGGTGTTTATAATGATCAAAATTATAAATTAATTAAACAAGCGCACGGCTCTTTACCGCAAAAATTTTGCAAATTGACCCCTCTAGAGGCAGAATTAACAAAATATTTCTCTAACGTCTTTAATGCTTTAAAAATTATTTTTGCTAACGAATTTTACGAGGTTTGTAAATCTATCGGCGCTGATTATACTAAAATTAAAAATGCTATGGTTCATAGAAATACTATAGCTGATGCTTACTTAGATTGTAATGAAAATTTTCGTGGCTTTGGCGGTAATTGCCTAATTAAAGATACCCTAGCATTCTCTACTCTAGTGAAAGAACTAGGTATTGATATGAAATTATTTGAATTAATTGTAGAAGAAAACAAAAAATTTAAAACTACCGTGTTATAATAACTAAAATATATTCATCTGTTGAATAATTTATTATGAAAAAAATACTTATTACCGGTGGCGCGGGATTTATCGGCTATCATCTATCTCAACATCTTCTACAAAATGAAAACAATGAAATTACTTTAGTTGATAATTTACAACGCGGTAAAATGGATAAAAATTTTAAAGACCTATTAAACAACCCTCGTGTAAATTTTATCAAAGCCGACTTAACAGACCTTGGATTTTATAAAACTTTAGATACAGATTTTAATCATGTCTATCATTTAGCAGCCATTAACGGCACTAAATTATTTTATGAAATACCGCAGGAGGTGTTGCGTATTAATGCGCTTTCCCTTATTTATATCCTAGAATGGATAAAAAAATTAACAAAAAAACCAAAGCTGTGTTTCACTTCCTCTAATGAAGCTTATGCTAGTGCTTTATCCGCTTTTGGCCAACTACCGATTCCCACTCCAGAAAATGTCCCCTTAGTTATAGATGACACCTATAATCCCCGCTGGTCTTACGGTGGTACTAAATTAATTGGCGAATTATTTGTTATTAATTACGCTAAGGCATATAATCTCCCTGCTGTTATTGTGCGTCCACATAACTTTTATGGTCCCCGGGCTGGCTATGACCATGTTATCCCAGAATTCTGTCAAAGAATCATGGACAAAATTAGCCCCTTCACAGTTTACGGTACAGATGAAACCCGCACTTTTTGTTATATCACAGATGCTGTTAAAGCCATGCAAATACTGATGGACTCCCCAGCTACAGATAAACAGCCGATAGAAACGGTTCACATTGGCGACACCGAAGAAATCACCATGCTTGATTTAGCAAAAAAAATGTTTACTGTTACCGGCTGGAGTCCGCAAAGTATAGGACAAAAACAATCATTAGCCGGCAGTGTTAAGCGCCGTTTAGCCGACATTTCTAAAATAAAAAATCTGGTTGGTTGGCAACCAGAAATTTCCTTAGAAGAAGGTTTAAAAAAAACTTTTGACTGGTATCAGAAATATCCTAAAATATAAATTAATTTTAATTTTTAAGGAAAGAAAAAAACCACCGATTTCTCGATGGTCATAGTTTATGATCTTATTACTTCTTTTTACACTTTTGATGTAAAACATTCTGGGTGACGAGCAAAAAATATCATTAAAGGAGCAAGTGAAATACCCATGTGATGAACAACTCCATCCGATGTTCTCCCTTGAGCTGTTCGCTTAAGAATTTCAGAAACCGATAAAAATTCTACTTTTCGAATGTCTTCTCCGTCTATATGTGTGTGTTGTTGTGACACTGTGAATGAAGAAGTATTCACCTGGACAAAAGCAACATACGTTCCATTTGTCATGCATGTTGGATCTTGCCATAAAGTTGCTGGCTCTGGAATTTCAATTTTTAAGACATCTTGCTGATTAATTCCTGTCTCTTCCTTTAATTCTCGATAAACTGCCTTTTTGATGCCATCGTGCAAGGAAACTTGGCAGTCAAGAGTTTGAAAGAAATCCCATGGGAATCTGTCCAAAAATCATTGACCCCATTTTATCTGGTTGTTCTGTGTCATTGGCAAACGGTCGTGCTTGTGTAAGATATGCTAAATAAATAACGCTGTCCTTTATGCCCCAGGTAACAATTGCTACTCCTGGTTTTTGTACATAGAGCAATTTATCATATATAGGATTTCCTTCCCTATCAGTAGCCACAACAACTTTAATGGAACCAGCAAACCCTTCAATCTCAATATCAGAGCCAGATGGAGAAGTATATACATCTCTACTCGGAGTAACTACTTTTAATTTCCATGCATTAGGATCCTCGGCTATTAATACTGTTTTGTCCGAGTCTATTTTTCGAGCTTCTGCAAAAGATATAAATGGCGGTTTTTTATTCAAAATACTGTACCTCCTTTTTTGTGATTATTTGTCAGTGAACTCATATAGAGTTTATCACAGAAAAGTGCTAAGATAAAGAAAATAATCAAT
>CAYPRN010000042.1:0-8713 GCA_964413295.1 uncultured Gammaproteobacteria bacterium
AAATTTAATTATAATCAAAGCTTAATTAATAGATTGCAAGGAAGAATTGCTTTGCAAGTAGAATCTCACGGAGAGGCTTGGTATATTAATCCCAGTGATGGCAGAAGATATTATTTAGGCGACGGCAACACTGCTTATAATGTAATGAGATTTTTAAGTTTAGGCATTAAAAACGATGATTTACGCAAGATTCAGGTGGGGGAGTTTGAGTAAAATTAGAATTAAGAATTAAAAAAGTATTAATTCAAAACAAGCCCCGCTTTTCGTGAGAGGTGGGGTTTTGTTGATTTAATCAAAATATGTTATAGTAATTATGTTAAGAATTTGTATATTTGGCGCATATTTGTGAATAACTCTAAATGAGTTTTATTATGAATAAAACAGAAATTAAGAAAAAAATTAAACAAGCGATAGAAAAAAGCCCTCATAAAAAAGATATTAAAAGAGTGTCCATCTTCGGCTCTTACGCCTACGGAAAACCACACCCAAAAAGCGATGTGGATATTTTGATTGAGTTTAAAAAAAATGCGCCCATTGGTTATTTTGAGTTGTCAGATATTATGCGCGATTTTCAGAAAAAAGTGGGCAGAAAAGTTGATTTACTAACACCCGGGGCAATCAGTAAATTTTTTAGACATGATGTTATAAAAAAAGCGGAAAAAATTTATGAAAAAAGATGATTTAATGTTTTTAAAACATATGTTTCAATCAATTCAAAAGATAGAAACATATCTTAAGGGCGTTGATTTTGAGGGACTTGTCAGCAGCGAATTATTAATTTCTGGCGTTACCAGAGAAATGGAAATTATTGGTGAAGCATCTAATAATTTAAGCAGTAAATTCAAGCAAGAGCATTTGGAAATCCCATTGCAAAAAATTAAAGATATGCGCAATTTTTTAGCGCATCAATATTTTGAAATTGATTTGAAATTAATATGGAAAACTTATAAGGAAAGTTTACCAGAATTAAAAAAATTAATAAAACCATTAATAAAATAATTATTTAAAATTTATGCCCAAAGAAGTATTAATTAAGGAGAAAAATAGCCTTATTAAATTATGTGATTTTATTATTACAGCAGTTAATTTTTTAATTTTTTTACTGATCCCCCTGTTTTTTACCGGTTTAGTTTCGCAAGGAATTGTTTTTGAAAAAGTAATATTATTTTATTTGCTTATTTTATTTGGCATAGTAGCATGGGTTACTAAAGGTATTGCTGTTGGAGAATTACGAATAAAAAGAACGCCTTTAGATGTAGCTTTGGTTGTTTTAATGATTATTTTGTTAGTTTCTTCAATTTTTTCAGTTGATAAAGGGGGAAGTTTTTTAGGATTTTTTGGCGCGACTACTAAAAGCTTTATCGCCTTTATAGCTTATGTTGCCTTTTATTATTTATTGATTAATAATATTACGGCAAAAAGAATCAAATTATTTACTTGGGCGCTATTAGGTTCGTCAGCTTTAATTATTATTTATTCTATTTTACAAATTTTCGGAATTTTTATTCTTCCTTTTGCCGCTACTAAAACATCCGCTTTTAATCCAATTGGCAGTTCATCCTCACTAGGAGTATTTATCGTGGCTATTCTTCCATTTTTAACAATCGTCGCGCCAACGTTAATAACAAATAAAACCAGTTCAATTGCCAAAAAGGCAGGTAACATCATTTTGCGAGTAATTGTTATTTTATTAGTATTAACTTCTTTAGCGCTTCTTTTCTTATTAAATAATTTTATTTTTTGGCCAGTCGCAATTTTAGGAATTATTATTGTTTTAATGTTTGTCTTATCACAAGTTATTACTTTAAAACAAAAAGATATGATTGTTCCAGTAGCGGTTTTTTTATTTCTTATTTTTTTGTTAGTTGGCGGAAATTTTAATTTAATTAATGTACAATTACCGACCGAAGTAAGTTTATCGCGCAATTTATCTTGGGATATTGCCAAGGCAAGTTTAAAAGAAAACCCTTTATTTGGTAGCGGACCAGCAACTTTTAATTATGCTTTTGCTAAATATCGTGGCACTGATTTTAATGACAGCAATTTATGGACAGTTCGTTTTGATACAGCTAGTGGAAATTTTTTTGAAATGTTAGTAACTATTGGCATACTCGGCGCTTTTAGTCTATTGATTGTTGGTTTAATTTTTATCAGCATTGCTTTTATCAGCTTAATGAAAACAGGCAATAATAAAGAAAGATTATTGCTTTTGGGAATTTTTTCCAGTGTATCGGTTTTAATTATTAATGCTTTAATAAGCGCTGTGTCAGGCGTTATTATTTTAGAAATTGTAATATTAGGCTCATTAGCAACAGTATTAATAATGAGTAATTATCCGGAAAAGTTTAAAGAGATAACTTTGTCATTCAGATCATCTCCTAAATATGCTTTAGCATTGTCCGCCTTATTTTTATTGGTTAGTTCTGGAGTAGTAATGCTTTTCACTAGTGGTTTTAAAGTATATTTAGCAGACTTTTATGCTAACCAAGTGAATAAAGCAGAAAATGTTGAAGAAGCGATTGCTGATTTAAATAAAGCTATAGCTACTTTTAATAAAAATGATCAATATTATTTGCAGTTATCTAAATTTTATTTAGTAAGAGCCAATCAAGAAGTGGAGTTAGGTCAAAATGCTGATGTTGCATTAATTCAACAATTAGTAAGTTCTGCCATTAACACTGGCAAACAAGCAGTGGATCTAGCGCCTAACAGCGTAGTTAATAATGAGTCGTTGGGTTTGATTTATGAGAATGCCGCTGTTTATGGAATTGGTGGATCATTAGAATGGGCGGAAAAATATTATAATGAAGTTATTTCTTTAGAACCAGATAATCCTACTCCTTACATCAGATTGGCGTTAATAAAAATGGCACAATCAAATCAGGAAAAAGCTGATGAAGAAAAACAATATTTTTATGACGAAGCTATTAAATATTATAAACAAGCTATTAAGAAAAAACCTAATCTAGCGCCAGCCTACTATGGCATTGCTATCGTCTATGAACGAAAGGGTGATTTTGATAAAGCTATTAAAAATCTTAGCAACGCTGTCGTAGCGGCTCCTGATAGTATAGACTATCGCTTTGAGTTAGGCAGATTATATTTTAACAAAGGAGTTAGCGGACAAAATTTAACCCAACAGCAAACCACTGAAATTACTTCTAATGAAGATGATGAAGACGTGGTAGATGAAGAAGATTTAAGCGTAGCTGGAAGAGCAGGAACTGCGCAAAAAAATGATGACTTAATTAAAGCCGAAACAGTTTTTAATTCCATTCTGCAAGTAAGTCCAAATCACGCCAATGCTATTTACAGTTTAGCTATGATGTATGAAACATTAGGGGAGAAAAGTAAAGCTAAAGAATATTATAGAAAATTGGTAGATATTATTCCAGATCAAGCGACTAAAGATGTGATTTTGCAGAAGTTAAGGAATATGTAAGCATTTTAAGTAATACAGTAAAAAAGCGGTTTTAAAAGAAAATCGCTTTTTTTATGTATATTTCATCCACCCTTGACACTTTTTTCAATAAAATATATAATAATTCTACATTATACATTTATACATAAATACAAAATATTAAGTTTTTTTAAGAATTCTACGGGTTTTTTAAGAAGAAGAACTAAGTAGGATTTTTTTAAGTTATCAAAGATATATTAATGACTCAAAAAAAGAATAATAAGGAGCAGGAGGCAGTTGTTAATGCTAAAGATTTTATAGAAACACAAGGAGAGGTATTAGAATTAAAGCCTGGTGCTACTTTTTTAGTGCGTTTAGAAAATGGACACGAAATTTTATGCCATTTATCAGGCAAAATGAGAATGTATAAAATTAAGATTTTGCCGGGAGATAAGGTAAAAATTGATATGAGCCCTTATGATTTAAGTAAGGGGCGAATTACTTATAGAATGTGATGCTAGTTTAAATATGTACGGACTTATTAATATAGATGATCGTTTAATCCGAATGAGTTGTGCTAATTTAATTTGATGTGCAACTATCCTAATGATTCGAATTATGCACTAAATATAATAAGAAAGATTAGGGGCATTCGGATAGTTGCAGGAGATTTTAGATAGGAACGAAGTATTTGGATTAATGGTTTAACATACTAATAAATCCACATAAAATAACTTGAACAAATATGAAGGTAAGATCATCAGTAAAAAAAATTTGTAAAGATTGCAAGGTTATCCGTCGTGAAAAACGGGTGCATGTTATATGTAAAAATCCTAAACATAAACAAAGACAAGGTTAGTCCTTCGCTCCATCATTCGCTGAAGCTTCGGATGGCAAGAAAGCTACGGACTACAAGTAACGCGCAAAGCGCGACATTTGACAAATGACACATAACATTTGACAGTTGATTAACATTATTTGTCAGATGTTAAATATTAATTGTTAAATGTAATAAAGTATGGCAGTTAGAATTGCAGGTACAACTATTCCAAATGAAAAACGGGTTGAAATTGCTTTAACCTATGTTTTTGGTGTGGGCAGAAGCGCGTCTAATAAAATTTTAGCAAAAACAAAAATAAGTCCTGATACTCGTGTAAAAGATTTAGCAGAAGATGAAGTGAATATATTGCGTACTATTATTGAAAAAGAATATACAGTAGAAGGTGATTTGCGTCGAGAAGTTTCTAGTAACATAAAAAGATTAAAAGAAATAAATTGTTACCGAGGATTAAGGCATACTAAGGGGTTGCCAGTGCGCGGACAAAGAACTAAAACAAATTCACGAACTGTGCGCGGTAATATTAGAAAGACTGCTGCTTCAGGCAAGAAGGCAACAGCGCAGAAAACGTAATTAGTCGAAAAGTATAAAGCCCCGCCCAGTTGGCTGACAGGCGCCAAGTTAAAAGTAATAGATATTAAAATAAATAACTTTTGACTTTATACTTTTGAACTTTCAACTAAATTTATGATTGCAGAAAAAAAAGAAAAAACAAAAAAAGATGAAGTCTCTGAAGTTAAAGCAGAAGTGGTTAATGATGAACAAAAAAATGAAATATCTTCTGAAAATATAGATGTTGTAGAGGATCAGAAAAAAGAAACGCCCCTCTCCGCTGAAGCTACGAAGGACAAGAAAAATAAAAAAACTGGAAAAACAAAAAGTAAGAAAAAGAAAAAAGAAAAAAAGAATATATCAGTTGGCCGAGCTAATATTAAAGCCACCTATAATAATACTATTGTAACTTTATCAGATCAAAACGGTAATGTGCTTTCTTGGGCTAGCGCTGGTAGTTGCGGTTTTAAAGGAGCAAAAAAAGCCACTCCTTATGCTTCGCAGATCATTACTAAAAAAGCGGTAGAAAAAGCTAAAGAGCACGGCTTAAAAGAAGTAGCCGTATTTGTAAAAGGCGTAGGCACTGGACGCGAATCAGCTGTCAGAGCTTTAAACGCCAATGGAATTAATATTATTTCTATAAAAGATATAACGCCGATTCCTCACAATGGCTGTCGGCCACGTAAACCACGAAGAGTCTAATAGTCCTACCAATTACCAATCTATACTAATATACCAATATTCTATTAACCTATTTTAACAAATTAATAGTTTGTATTTCTATAAACCATTTAAGCAGTATTAGTATATTAGTAAGTGATTAGTAATTAGTAGTGGGTAAATAATGAGTTAATTACAAAATTTTAAATAATAGCAAAGTTTTAAACAAAAATTATATAACAAAAATATACAATGAAAAGATATTCACACAAATCATGTCGCCGTTATGGCATAAAATTATGTCAATCAGCTAAGTGTCCGGTTGCCCGTCGTAATTATCCTCCTGGAGTCCAAGGACCGAAGGGGCGTTTGCGTTTGACTGAATACGCTTTGCAATTAGCGGAAAAGCAGAAAGCTAAGGTAATTTATAATATTACTGAAAAACAATTCCGATTAACTTTTGATCGGGCGACTAAAGTAGAAGGCGATGCCGGCCAAAATTTATTAAAAATTTTAGAGATGCGTTTTGATAACGTAGTTTATCGTTTAGGAATTGCTGAAACTCGCGCGCAAGCAAGACAGTTAGTTAATCATGGACATTTTCTATTAAACAATAAAAAAGTTAATATTCCTTCCTATATAGTTACCAAAGGCGATGTGATTACTTTACATAAAGGGAAGGAAAATAAAAAGTATTTTAAAAATTTGCAATTAGGCACAAAAGCAGAAACTTTGCCGGGCTGGCTTAATTTTGACGCCAAAAAAATGGAAAGCAAAGTATTACACGCCCCTAGTAAAGATGAAGTAGAAAGAAATATAGATACGCAAGCAATAGTTGAATATTATTCTCGCAGATAGTTTTATTTCCTTGTCATTCCCGTCCTCGTTTTCACGAGGATAAACTACAACGGGAATCCTTGCCTACCCGCTTCGCAGGAGTTTCAGCGAGGCGAGCCGGCAGGCAGGCAGAAATAAATAAGGAGTGGATTCCCGCTTTGTGCCACCGCTAAAGCTAAGGCGACACGCGGTCTCGGGAATGATAAAAAAAGATAAATTTTAATACTATTTAATGTTAAATTATAAATATATGAATAATATAGTTTTACCAAAAAAAGTTACCTTTACGCCCAGTAAAGAAAAAAATAGTGGACAGGTGGTAATTGAACCATGTTACCCTGGTTATGGTACTACTTTAGGCAACGGTATCCGCCGAGTATTATTATCTTCACTGCCAGGCGCGGCTGTAATCGGCGTTAAAATTAAAAATGCCAGCCATGAGTTCACCACTATTGATGGTGTAAAAGAAGATGTGCTAGAAATCATTTTAAATTTAAAGCAATTGCGTCTGAAAGTTTTTGAACCAACAGAAGATGAAATTATAAAATTAGAATTAAAAGCATCTGGGGTTAAAAAAGTTACTGCCGATGATATTACTAAAAATAGTAAGGTGAAAATTGCCAGTAAAGATTTACATATTTTAGAAATAACTGATAAGAAAACAGAAGTTGAACTAGAAATATTTATTATGCACGGCTATGGCTATCTTCCAATTGAAGGTCGTGAACATCAGGAAAAAGAAGTTGGTTATATTGATATAGACGCTGTTTTCAGTCCGGTCAAAGTTGTTAAAGTTGAAATAGAAAACGTACGCGTTGGTAAAATGACTAACTGGGACAAATTGGTCATTAATATTAAAACAGACGGCACTATTGATTTTAAAGAAGCCTTTCAAGAAGTAACTAAAATTTTAGTTGAACAATTTTCTTTTCTATTAGAACAATCAGTTGAAGCACCTGCTGATAAACCTAAGAAAAAGAAATCTGACAAAAAAGAGAAGAAACAGAAAGAAGAAGATGATGAATCATCTGACGATGAGTCTGTTACAGACAAAGAAAATGAAAATAAATAAATTGTTAAATTGTTTTATTGTTAAATTGTTTATTTAAAAATATGCGTCATAGAAGTAAGACAAAAATTTTAGATAGAAAAAAACAGCCTAGAGAAATGATGCTACGTAATTTAGCATCCAGTATTATTATTTATGAAAAGGTAACTACTACTGAAGCCAAAGCAAAAGTAGTCAGATCGCTGGTTGATAAATTAATTACTATTAGTAAAAAAGGTGATTTAAATGCGCGACGTAAATTATTAGAAAAATTGCCACAAAAAATGGCTGTTAAAAAATTAATGGAAGTTTTAGGAGAAAAATATAAAGATAGAAAAAGTGGTTATACTAGAATAGTGAAATTAGGGACAAGGCAGGGTGATGGCGCCAGCATTGTTCAAATAGAATTAGTGTAAAATATGTTAAATACGTTAAACTAGTTATTAGTTATGAACAAGACAGAACGACAATTACATAATATAGATGCGACTGACAAAGCAATTGGCCGGATGGCTACTGAAATTGCTGGTCTTTTGCGTGGAAAACATAAACCAGAATTCCAGTTAAATATTGATATAGGCGACAGGGTAGAAGTAAAAAATATTAAGCAAGCAAAATTTACGGGAAAAAAATTAGATCAAAAAGAATATTATCGTCATTCTGGTTATCCGGGCGGTTTAAAAACCACAAAGCTAAGTGAGCTTTTTGAAAAAAACCCAATCGAAGTTTTACGCAAAGCTGTTTGGAATATGTTACCTAAAAATAAATTACGTCAAGAAATGATAAAGAGATTAAAAATTAGTTAAATTATAAACTATAGAAATAGTTGCATGGAAAGTATTAAAATTGAAATTTGTTGCTTAGAAATTAGAAAATCGTAATACCTGCCTGCCGACAGGCAGGTATTACGATTTTCCATTTTCTAGACAACTAATTTCTAAAAAATAATTTTTTAAATAATTATGACCGAAGAAACAAAAGAAAAATTTACAGGAAAATATATTACCGCTATTGGCAGACGAAAAACATCTACGGCTCAAATACGCCTATATAAAAATGGTAAAGGTGTTATTATTGTAAATGACAAAGATGTAAAAGATTATTTTCCTTCCAAAGAATCAATCAACCTAATCATGCGGCCATTAAAGCTAACTGGTATGGAAAAAGAATTAGGATTTTCTATTTTAGTAAAAGGTGGCGGTAAAGTCGGACAAGCAGAAGCAATCCGTCATGGCATCACCCGCGCTTTATTAATTATAAATAAAGAAGCAAAACCAGTCTTAAAAGCAGCTGGCTTAAATACTCGTGATGCTCGTAAGAAAGAACGAAAAAAACCTGGTTTGAAAAAAGCTCGTCGAGCGCCACAATGGTCAAAACG
>CAYPRN010000043.1:0-8707 GCA_964413295.1 uncultured Gammaproteobacteria bacterium
TTTTCGCTTATTCGTTTTAGGACAATATTAAAAGAAACCCGGGACATAGCTTTTGTTTTTTTCGCTTTAGTAATAGGCATCTCTATTGGCACTAATAATTATTCTATTGCTTTTATTTCCACCGCATTAATATCAATAATTATTTTATTGCTTGACCGCTATAATATTGGTAGTATTACTGGTGGGATAGGGTTAATATTAACCTTTAATGCTAGAAACGGTTTTGATATTGAAATTATTAAGTCTATCTTATCACGACATTCTAACGAGTTTGACTTACTACAAACCAGAACGCATGGATTAGATATAAATACTTATGTTTTCTCAATTAAATTAAAAGATAATCTGGATTCAGTTGGCATTATTAAAGAACTTAAACAAAATGAATCAATTACTGATATTGAAATTATTACTGGAGAACATAGCGTAGAATACTAGTATTATGAATCATGCTAAATATTGTTCACAATTTATTCCGTTTGCAGGTAAAGTTTTAGACGTCGGGTCGGGTAGTGGAAAGTTTTTGTGCGCTATAGCTGAATTAGGTTTTAATGCCTTTGGAATAGAGCCAAGTAGGGAATATATAGATAAATCATACGAAACAGCCAATGAACAAAAAGTAAAAATTGACATAAAACAAGCCAGAGCGGAAAAATTACCGTTTACTAATAATTATTTTGATTTTATAAATTGCGCCGAAGTCAGTGAACACGTTGAAGGCCCAGTTAAAATGTGCCGTGAAATATATCGTGTTTTAAAGTCAGATGGTAAATGTTATGTAAGCTTTCATAATCGCTTTGGCATTTATGATTATCATTACCATTTATATTTTGTCAATTGGTTGCCACGTTCATGGACAGAATTACTGTTAAAATGGCTAAAAAAAAATAAACAGGATTCACAAGATATTGGCCGACAGAGATTAGCCACCATGCATTATTATACCTATAGGCAGATTGAAAAAATTTTAAGTAATGTTGGCTTTCAGGTTAAGGATATAAGAGAAGATAAAATTAAGCGGAAATTCGGCAAATTGGCAGTATTTTTTTTATTGCCATATTTTTTTATTTTAAGACCGTTTTATTTTAATAGTTTTCATGTTCTGTTAGAGAAGAAAAAATGTTAAACTAAAATATATAAATATAAAAATAATATTTATGGAACAAATTTGTCCAGTTTGCAATAATCAAAAAAGAAATATAATACAAGATAAACAGATATTCATCTGGAAATGTTTTAATTGCGGACATGTATTTACTAAGTTATCAAAAGATAAGCAAGAATTTTATAACGAAGATTATTATTTAACTAAACATAAAAATTGGTTTGCTAATCCTGATGTTAAGCTTTTTGATTTTATAACAAAAAAAATACAAGAGCATTTTAATAAGCAACCAATAACACTATTAGACATAGGTTGTGGTAGAGGGGATTTTTTAAAATTTTGTCATTCCCATATTAATGCAATGCAATTATATGGTATTGATGTGTCAGCTAATCAAGAAGATGGTATTATTTTTATTAAAGGAGATTTTAATAGTTATCAATTTAACAGAAAATTTGATGTTATTGTCGGAGGTATGGTTATTGAGCATATTGATGATCCTAATTTATTTGTGCAAAAAATTTACGACCTGTTATCCTCTAAAGGAATGGTGCTTTTAACCACCATAAATAATAATAGTATTATTTATCACTTAGCTAGAGTGTTAAATAAGATAGGTCTGTGTGGTCCATATAAAAGACTTTATGATCACCACCATTTACAACATTATGCGGTTAATTCATTAAAACGATTAATGGAGAAAAATGGTTTTAAAATAATTTTACAAAAAAAATATAATTTTCCCTTAGCTGCAATTGATTTACCTGAAAATAATTTTTTAATAAGAATTATTTATAAATTTGCTATTAATATTATATTTTTAATATCACGATTATTTCGCGATGGTATAAATCAAATAATAATTTGTAAAAAAATTAGATAACATGAAAGAAATATTTATTAAAAAATTAATAGTTTTTATAAAGAATCATTATTTTATTTTAATTACTGGTATATTTTTAAGTTTAATTATATTAGGGCCAGTTATTATTTATCCATTTGTGTCTAAAGAAACTTATCGGGGTATTAATATCGCATATTTTGGTAGTGACGCTCATTTTTATACCGCCAGAGCAAAAGAAGCATTAGAAGGTAATAAATTAGGAAATCCATTATTACAAGAAGACAAAAATAATCAGGATTTATATTTTATGTATAACGAGCGCCTTCTCATGGCTCCTTTAAGATTAGTTGGAATGCAAGATGTTAATGTCGTTACAGTCTATAATATTTATAATTTTATTGGAATATTTGTTATTATTTTGTTGATTTATTTTTTTGTTTTACAATTATCAGGAGATAAACTATTAGCCGTCATAAGCGCAGTATCAGTTGTGGGCGGTTACCATATTGTTTATAATAAGACACTTTTTTATAATGATTTTAATATTTATGGACGAACTATGTATCCATATATTAGTTCGTTGGCTTTTTTTGCTTATTTAAATGCATTAATAAAAAGCATTAAAACAAAAAAAATAGCACACACTATTTTAACGGGGTTATTATTTGGATTTTTGTTTTATATCTATTTTTATACTTGGACATTTGTTTTAGCGTTAAATGGCGCGCTTTTACTATTATATTTAATAAAGCGAGACAGAACTAGATTTAAAATAATGGCTGGTATTATGGTTATAGGATTTTTAGTTGGTTTATATAACCTTATAAAAATATCATTATTTTTTTCCTCTGAAGCAGGAGTACAGGCTTCTTATTTTTTTTGGTCAGCTTATGAACGAGCGCCTATTTTTAGTAAAATAGGAGCAGCAGCTTTGCTGTTATTAGGAATTTTTAAGTATAAAAAAAGACAGGATCCAAATATTATTTTAATTTTCGCTTTAATTTTAGCGATTTGGATTTCACTTAATCAGCAAATTTTAACTGGAAGAATATTGCAAATTGGTCATTACTATTGGTATTTTATAGTACCAGTAGCTATTATTGTTGGGTTATATATGATTTGGTTTTTAATAAAGAAAGAATTATGGCAAAAAATATTTTTTGTTTTATTAATGCTAATTATTTTTTTACATGCCGGTATAGGGCAATCTAGATCAATGTTGACAACATTAGAACTTAAGGATTATGAACAACTATATAAACCGATTATAAATAATTTAAAAAATGATGCTAAACATGGAGTGATCTTAGCAGCCGATGATCAGTTTGAATATTTATTTACTATTTATACTAATCATGATTTATTTTGGAATTCTTCCGTCACTTTAAGTGATATACCTATTGATCGCTTGTCGGATGCGTTGCATGTTTATATTTATCTAAATAAAGAAGCGCGAAATGATTTTTCAGGATATATTAATCGCGTAATGAAAAATGAAGAGAGCCAATCTTTTTATAAAAATCTTTATAAAACTATTGAGGGGTATCAATCAGGATTTGATTTTTATCAATATAATAATAGATCGGCTAGACAAGATGAGGTTATTATTAAACAAAGAAAAAAACTGATAGCTATTTTATCAGCGGAATATGAGAGTTTATTTGAAGACAGTAATGGTTTTAAAAATTTATTAGATAAGTATAAAGTAAATTATATTGTTTGGGATAAAAATAATTATCCAGAATGGGACTTATCTTTTATTGAAGATAAAGAAGAAATAATATCAAATAATAATATTATTTTATATAAATTAAACTAATAGAATGTTATGCGAGATAGTGAAAAAATAAGTTATCAAAATTCCCCTGAAGTTTCAGTGGTTGTTTTAGGTTATCGTGCTAGTCAAAATCTAAGATTTTTTATAGAAGAGTTGATTAATTTTTTAGAAAATGATAAAATTGATTATCAAATAGTATTGGTAGGAAATTACTGGCCAAATTCAGAAGATGAAACTCCAGTGGTAGTTAGTGAGTTGGCTCGGAATAATAATAAAATAAAGCCAATTATTAAGCCAAAGGAAGGCTACATGGGCTGGGATATGCGTAGTGGTTTAGAAGTGTCTGATGGAAAATATATTGCTATTATTGATGGTGATGGGCAAATGCTAGCTGAAGATATTATTAAAGTTTATCATAAAATAAAAGAAAATAGATTTGATCTAGTGAAAACTTATCGAGAAAAAAGGATGGATAATCCATGGAGAAAGATTATTTCCTATTTTTATAATTTATTTTTTAAAATATTGTTTCCTGGTCTTAATGTTAAAGATATTAATTCCAAACCTAAAATATTTACTAGAGAATTTTTAGATAAATTAAACCTTACTTCTAATGACTGGTTTGCTGATGCAGAAATAATGATCGGGGCTAGACGATTTAAAATAAATATAGGAGAAGTGCCCACTATTTTTAAAAAAAATGAAAAACGACCTTCTTTTGTTAAGTTTCCTGCTATTTTTGAATTTATTAAAAATTTAATAATTTTTAGGATAAAGGAATTTAAATATTGGAAGAATAAATAATTTATGAAAATTTTAATTACTGGCGCCACTAGCAAATTAGGATTAAAATTAATTGATGCTTTATTAAATGATGGCCAAGATATTTACGCCCTAGTTCATAAAGAGAAAATTAACAAGCCAATAAAACAAATACAAGCTGATATTTTAGATGCAAACGGTTTAGAAAATTTTTTTTCAGGTATTGATTTAGTCATTCATTTAGTTGCCTTGACTCATTCTCATAATCAAAAGAATTATTTTAAAGTTAATGTTGAGGGAACAAAAAATGTTGTTTTGGCTTGTAAAAAAAATAGAGTTAATCGTTTAATTTTTGTTAGCACTAGAGCAATAGGTAAAGAAGCTGGCGCTTATGGATATTCAAAATATTTAGCGGAAGAAGAAATTAAAAAAAGTAATATAAACTGGACAATTATTCGACCGTCAGAAATTCATGGGCTTAAAGGAAAAGAGGGGATTGATAAGCTGATAGCATCTTGTCAGAAAGGTGGATTTATTCCTATTCCTGGAAATGGAAAATATTTACTTAATCCAGTCTATTATCAAGACATAGTAGATTTTTTAATTAAAATTGTTTTATATCCCAAAATAGATAAAAAAATATACACACTAACTGGACCAAAAGATTATCAATATAAGGAATTAGTAATTTTACTTTCAAAATTTTTTAAAAGTAAAGTTTTTATTTTTAAAATTCCTTTATTCATTTTAAAATTTTTTGCTTATTTAAAATTATTCATTTTCAAAGATCAAATTCCTCGTTTACTCGTTTTTAAATCTTCTAATATTTCTGAAGCAGTTAAAGATTATAATTATCAACCAATGAATATTATAAAAATTTACTCAAATCGTAAAAAATAAAAAATAAACAATTTAATATGCTATAAATTATTTATCAAAAAATATGAATAATTATAAATATGATTTATGTATTATCGGAGGCGCTGGCCATGTCGGACTACCCTTAGGAATAGCCTTTGCTAATGCTGGAGTAAGGGTGGTTTTGTTAGATGTTAATGAAAAGTTTTTAGAAAAGATTAATCATGGAGAAATGCCTTTTATTGAAGAAGGAGGGGAATATTTATTAAAGCAGGCTAGGGAAAAAAATACTATTTTTACCTCTGTTTCTCCGGAAGTAATTAGCCAAAGTAATATGGTCTTATCAGTAATTGGTACGCCGATTGACGAACGTTTAAATCCGGACTTAAAAGGAATTTTACAAATTTGCGAAAAATACCTTCCTTATTTTAATGAAAATCAAATTTTTATTTTACGTAGCACTGTTTATCCGGGAACTACCGAGCGGGTGCAAAAATATTTTAACGATCAAAGAAAAAATATAAAAGTTGCTTTTTGTCCTGAAAGAATTGCTCAAGGAAAAAGTTTAACAGAATTAAAAAATTTACCGCAAATTGTTTCTGCCTCTGACAATAATACTTCTCAAACAGTAGCTCAATTATTCCAAAAAATTACCAATAAAGAAATTATTATTACCAGTCCACTGGAGGCTGAATTAGCAAAACTTTTTTGCAATGCCTGGCGTTATATTTCTTTTGCAGCTGTTAACCAGTTTTTTATGATCGCTCAAGACCATGATTTAGATTTTTATAATATTCATAAAGCCATGACTAAAGACTATCCCCGTAATGACGGACTGCCTACTCCAGGATTTGCAGCCGGCCCTTGTTTATTAAAAGATACTTTGCAATTATTTTCTTTTTATAATAATAATTTTATCATGGGGCATAATTCAATGGTCATAAATGAAGGTTTGCCTAATTATTTAATTCAACGCTTAAAGAAACAAATAGGAACCGAAGAATTAAAAAAGAAAACGATTGGTATTTTAGGCATGGCCTTTAAAGCAAATATTGATGATAAGCGAGAAAGCCTTTCTTATAAATTAAAAAAATACGCTAATTTTGAATGCAATAATGTTTTATGTCATGATGCGCATATTGATCATCCTGATTTTGTGCCTTTAAGAGCGTTATTAGAAAAATCTGACATTATTATTTTAGCTACTCCACATAAAGAATATCAAGAAATAAATCCGCAGGATTATCAGGATAAAATTTTTATAGATATTTGGAATTTTTTTAAAAAATAATTATGAAATGTTATATTTGTGGAAATGAAAATCTGCATAAATTTTTAAGCTTAGGACATCAACCGCCCAGCGACGCGTTTCTTAAAGCTTATGATTTACAACAACCAGAGATAACTTATCCTCTGGATGTTTTTATTTGCAAGCAATGCCAGTTAGTCCAACTTGGTCACGCAGTTAATCCAGAAGTTCTTTTTCAAGATTACGTCTATAACAGTGGCACTAATAACAGCTTAAAAATTAATTTTAAAAATTTAGTGGATAGAATAGTAGATCGCTGGCAATTAACCTCATCTGATTTAGCTATAGATGTTGGTTCTAATGACGGCACTTTGCTGGAAAATTATCTGGTTCATCAAGTGCGTATTTTAGGAATTGATCCATCTAGCGCAACTTCTATTGCTTTGGAAAAAAATATTCCAACAATGGTTGATTTTTTTAACGAACAAACCGCTTTTCAAGCGATACAACAATATGGACCAGCAAAAGTTATAACCGCCACTAATGTTTTTGCCCATATTGATCAACTACATTCTTTTATGCGTGGTATTTCTTGTCTGCTGGCCAGTGATGGTATTTTTATTTCTGAATCGCACTACTTGTTAGACTTAATTACTAAAATGCAATATGACGCTATTTATCACGAGCATCTGCGTTATTATTCACTTAAACCCCTAATACATTTATTTAGCCAATTTAATATGGAAATTATTGATGCTGAAAGAATTTCTACTCATGGTGGGTCAATTCGTATTTATGCGGCTAAAAAAGGTAGTCATTCTGTAAGTCCATCAGTAGAAAAATTAATCAGCCTGGAAGAGGAAAATGGTTTATATCAAATAGATACTTTTAATAAATATGCCCAGCAAGTTAAAGATAATAAATTTGAACTGCTAAAAATATTAGTTGATTTAAAAAAACAAGGAAAAAGTATTATCGGAATTGGCGCTCCAGCCAAAGGAAATACTTTACTTAATTATTGCAGTTTGGGTCCAGACATGATTGATTATTTAGCGGAAAAAAGCGAATTAAAAATAGGTTTATTTGCTCCTGGTACTCACATTCCGGTAATAGATGAAGAACGGCTTTGGCGCGAACAGCCAGACTACGGCTTACTATTATCATGGAACATTGCTGATGAATTAATTCCCAAACTGCAAGCTAAAGGATATAAAGGTAAATTTATTATTCCTAATCCTACACCAAGAGTTGTTTAATTTTACACTCATGAATATTCCACTACTCGGTCTTGGCACATGGGGCATGGGCGGACGCTTTGAACGAGATGAAAACAATAAACAAGAATCCATCCAAGCTCTTAAAACCGGCCTTGATTTAGGTTTTAGATTAATTGATACAGCAGAAATTTACGCCCAAGGTCTGTCTGAAGAAATAACCGGTGAAGCTATTAAAAATTATCAACGTCAAGATGTTTTTATAGTTACTAAAGTCTGGCAGGACAATCTGCATTATGAAGATGTGCTGTCTTCTGCGAAACAAAGCTTAGCTAGGTTGCAGACAGATTATATTGATCTTTATCTAGTCCATTGGCCTAATGAAAATATCCCCTTATCTGAAACCATGCCAGCCATGGAAAAGTTAGTTGATGATGGTTTAGTAAAGCATATCGGCGTAAGTAATTTTTCTGTCCATCTAATGCAAGAAGCGCAAAAATATTTGGACCATACGAAAATATCAGCTAATCAAATTGAATACAATTTTATCAACCGTTCAGCCGAACAAGATATCATCCCTTTTTGCAAAAACTATAGCATAAAAGTAATTGCCTATCGCCCTCTAGCTACAGGAGAAATAGTAAATAGTGATAATCAAACACTGCGATCGCTAGCTTTAAAATATAAAAAAACACCAACTCAAATTTCTTTGAATTGGCTTATTTCACAAAATATCGTCGCTATCCCCAAAGCAACCAGCAAAACGCACATGGAAGAGAATTTAGGCGCCTTAGGGTGGAAAATAGAACAGGGGGATGTTGAATTTTAATATCTATTTTAATATCCGTGAATCTATAAATTCAAATTTTTACTAACATAAAAACAAAAAGCTAGGAAA
>CAYPRN010000044.1:0-7403 GCA_964413295.1 uncultured Gammaproteobacteria bacterium
CGCAAATATAATTTTTTAAACGCTCATCTAATGTTAAATTTTCCGCTTTGATTTGTATGTTCATAAAATTAGTCTAAAGTAAAAAGTTGAAAGTCGGAAAGTTGTTATTTACTGGCTTTAAAATTTTTTAACCAGTAACTTTAAACTTTAGACTTTGGACTTTCTAACTAAATAGCGCTCTCTATCCCCACCAACCCTTTATTCGCCCTTAAATTTTCTACGGTTTTTTCTAGGCCTTTGTCTAAAGTAGTAATCGGCATCCAACCTAATTTATCTTTTACTAAGGTAATGTCAGGCATGGATAATGGTGTCATAAATAAAATCGGATCTTCATAAGTTATCTGTGACTGCGAATTGGTTAAAGCAATAACTTTTTTTGCTAAATCTGTTAAAGACTCCTCTATATCACTGCCAATATTAATTGGCTCTTGATAATCGCTTTGCGCTAGCTTGATAATAGCATCAATGGCATCACTGACATAACAAAAACTAGAAGTAAAGTTTTTATCTCCATGGATAATAAGGTCTTTATTATCCAGGGCGTTAAAAATAAAATCAGGTAGCATCTGATTGTCATTAAGAGGCATACGTGGACCATAAGTACGAAACAAACGAACAACACGCACGTTGATGTTATGCACATCCCGATAATTCAACACCATGCTTTCAGCAAAACGTTTACCTTCGTCATAGGCAGATCGCTTACCAATAAAATCAACTACACCCTTATCATCTTCTTTTATTTTAACATTACTTTCACGCCGAGGACCATAAACCACTGAAGAAGAAAAATGAATAAATTGTGATTTATACTTAACGGCAATGGCTAATAAATTCTTTAAGCCAACTGAATTAGTAAGTAAAGTAGCAATCCTGTTTTCGTCAAAATGCGCTGGTGAAGCTGGACAGGCGCAATTATAAATTTCCTGAATTCCCTGAAACTGAATTTTAAACTTCTGCAATTCTGGTAGAGTTTCTAATTCAGCTAGTTCATTAATGTCTGCCCGAATAAAAGCAAAATTCTCATTCTTTAATAAATGATCAATATTACGTTCATTGCCAGTAATAAAACTATCTACACAAATCACTTTATTATCTTCAATCAAGCGATCGCACAAATGGGAACCGATAAAACCGGCGCCTCCAGCAACTAGAACATTTTTTTTGTCAAAAATAGCGCGTTTAGGCATATGTTTAGATTATGAAATAAAATAAATTTATAAAATATTGTCATTTATTTTGTCATTTAATCCTCACGGGATTGCTTCGGCCTACGGCCTCGCAATGACAATTAACTTAACTGTCATTGCGAGCGTAGTGAAACGAAGTGTGGCAATCCCGTAAGGATTAAATGACAGTGATAAATAATTACTCTTTCGTCTTCACACTAATACTACTTACATTTACTCCTCCTTTTATAAGTTTATCATAGGCATAGAAGCCATTCAAGAGGATGCCACGCGCGTTAAAGGCGCGCACATGCGGACCACCTCCCGGACCAGCGCCAGTAATGATTTCGTCAATGCCGTCTTGATTAATATCACCCAGACCAATATTAACACCGCCCCTAAAATTTTTGTCATACGCAAAAAATTGACCTTTAACATTGCCATGTTTATCAAAAATACGCACATGCGGACCACCACCAAATCCAGTTCCGGTAACAATTTCTTCAATACCGTCGCCATTAGTATCACCCACTGCTATTTGAACGCCACCACGAAAACTCTGATGATAAGCAAAAAAGCTTTTCCTAATTCTCAGCCGATTATCAAATATTTTTATTTCGGCTATGGCTCCTTTGCCCGGACCAGCGATAATTTCATTATTGCCTTCTCCGTCAATATCACCCACCGCTATTTTAACACCGCCTTTAAAATTTTTGTCATACGCAAAAAATTGACCTTTAACATTACCGACTGAATCAAAAATACGTACATGCGGACCACCTCCCGGACCAGCGCCAGTAATTATTTCGTCAATACCATCGCCGTCAATATCGCCAACTGCTATATTAACGCCACCGCGGAAATTCTGATGATAAGCAAAAAATTGGCCTTTAACATTTCCCTGCGAGTCAAAAATACGTACATGCGGACCGCCTCCTTGACCAGCGCCAGTAATTATTTCGTCAACTCCGTCGCCGTCAATATCACCGGAAGCAATATTTGCTCCGCCTAAAAAATTGTCAGTATAAGCATTAAACTTATTTAAAACTGTATTATTAGTATTAAAAATCTGTACTGCGCTCGTTGTAGCGCTTTGTGGCGCGGTAATAATTAAATCATTAAAATTAACCAATTCTTGATAAGCTTTTTCCACTGCTTTTTGCAAATTTAATCGCCCACTTCCTAGTTGCCTAAGATAATGAGGATTAACTCTGTTTATATCATCGGCCGTGCTTAATAAAATTTCAATTAATTCATTACGATTTAATTTTGGATTAACAGCTTTGAGCAAAGCTAAACTACCAGAAACTATCGGTGTGGCCATTGAAGTGCCTGACCAATAACCCTGATAATATTTATCAAAAATATCTCCATTCTTTCTTTGTTTCAGATCATAAGTTGCTAAGCCGAAAATACCTGTGCCAGGCGCGGAAATATCAATGCAAGAAAATCCATAATTAGAAAAAATTGCTTTCTGGTCAATAGCATCAGTAGCTGCTACGCCAATTACCATATTTTTATTTCCATCATAACAAACCGGGTACATTTTATTTTTATCTAAACTTTCTCCCTCTCCTTGTTCATTTTCATTGCCAGCTGCCGCCACAATAATAATGCCCGCGTTATAAGCGCGCTGGATTGCTTCTTGCAGGCTATCAGAAAAACCAATTCCCACAAAACTTAAGTTAATAATATGAGCGCCATTATTAGTGGCATAATCAATCGCTTTAATCACATCAGCCACTCTTCCTTCTCCACTATCACTTAATACTTTTAAAGGCATAATCTGCGCTTGCCAAGTAAGCCCGCTAACACCAAAAGCATTGTTGCCAGCCGCGGCCGCAATACCAGCTACTAAAGTGCCATGATGTATGCCTACTTCAGTAAATCCTTCAGCAAACTTTGGCCGAGGATCCGCAATATTATTAAAAAAATCCCAACCCTGATAATCATCAATATATCCATTTTGATCATCATCAAGACCATTATCCGGAATTTCATCTTGGTTAATCCAAATGTTACCGCTTAAATCAGGATGATCAATATCCACTCCAGTATCTAAAACTGCAATTACAATTTGTGGGCTGGCATATTGAATATCCCAGGCTTCCCGCGCGTTAATTCTTTGTAAGTACCACTGCTGGCTAAATTCACTATCATTAGGTAATAACGCCTGCGCCGACTCTACAGCTGTTATGAAAAAAAACAAACCTGTTAAAATAAAACAGGTTGAAAAAAGAGAAAACCAACCCAGGGCTGGTCCCTGCCTACCGGACAGGCAGGCGCTTCTGGCAGAAAAAGATGTTTTGAATATTTTCATAACATCTTTATTATATCTTTATGAAGTTAGAAAGTCAAAAAGTCTAAAGTTAAAAGTCAAAAGTTTTAAAGTCAAAAGTCAAAAGTCAAAAGTCAAAAATATAAATAAGATATTAGATATTACCTAACCTCCGCAATGTTTCCCTTGCGCATTTCTCCCAACTAAATTTCTTAACTTGTTGCAATCCTTTATTTTTTTCTAAAATCATCTTCTTTAAGCCCAGAAAGAAGCAGTATATAATGAAAAGTTCCGTGCGGTATTTCTTTTTTACTCATTTTAACAATAACTGTTTTTACCGGGTTGCTGGTTTTGCGGAATTTGGCATGGCTACCGGTTTGTGAAATAAAAATAAAGCCCTTGGCGCGCAGGACTTTTAAAACCAGTCTTAACTGTATTGGTCTAGACATACTTTAAACTAAGCGGGACAATATCAAGCCGTTCCACTTTTGTTATTTTAGATACTGGCATATCTTCAAAATAAAGCTCTAAAGCTTCTTCTAACGCATCTAAAGCTTCTTTTTTTGTATCACCAAAACTAGAAACATCAGTATTAATATTCCAGGAAACATAATACCTGCCTTCTTTCCAAACTACATTTTTTAAATTAATTTTTTTCATATATTTATTATATGTTATATAGAAAAATAAAACAAATTTTAATTTTCTAATATTTCTAAAGTCTCTTTAGCGCATTTTTCCCAACTAAACTTCTTAACTTGTTGCAATCCTTTTTTAATCAAATCTTTCTGCAATTCTTTATTTTCCAAAACTTTGCTAATCTGCTCTGCTATATTCTTATAATAATTAGGATCAACTAAAATAGCTGAATCACCAGTTACTTCTGCCATCGCGCCAAAATTTGAAGTTATTACTGGCGCACCGTAAGCCATTGCCTCTAAAATCGGCAAACCAAATCCTTCATATAAAGACGGGAATAAAAATAAATCTGCGCCATTATATAAATACGGCAAATCTTCATCTGAAACATAGCCAGTAATAATTACATCATTCTGTAAATTATTTTGTTTAATCAACTTTTCTGCTTCCTGCCATCCATATCCTCTACTGCCTGCTAAAACTAACTTGTGTGACAGTTGATTATTTTGTTTAAATAAAACAAATGCTTGTATAATTCCCATAATATTCTTTTTTTTCTCCAAACGACCAATAAAAAATATGTATGGCGAATTAATTTTTTTATTTTTTTGTGAAGATGTGGGATTTTGATTTTCTACTGCTAAATATGTTACTGCAATTTTATCAGCATCTGCTTTAAAATACTTAATTATTTCTTGTTTGGAAAATTCTGAAATAGTAATTATCTTTCTGGCATGTTTAACTGCAAACTTGGTAGACCATTTTAAATATTTAAGTTGCCATTTAGAATACGCTTCTGGATATTTCATAAAGCCAACATCATGAATTGCCGATATGGTATTTTTAGGATGAATAATGGACATAGCAGAAGCGGGGATAAATAAAACATTTGGCTTATGCAATAACATTTCTAAACTTAATCTGCCTTGTGTCCAAAAATATCTAAACGGCCAGCACAATCGCTTTATTTTTACATTTTTCCGCTCACTCAACTTTTTCAGCCATTCATTAGGTTGATTTTTATAATACAAAATATATTGATTGGCAGAATCAATTTGCAGTAAATTTTCAATTATATAATACGCGTACCATTCCACGCCTGTTTTATTTTGTTTTAACGCGCGGGATGCGTCTATGCCTATGGTCATAAATTAAAAAAGCTCCGAATGAGAGCCAATCCTAATTAAATAAACTATATTTTTTATTTTATCTATTCTATATATTATTAAAATATCCGACCTTAAATGAAATTCAAGACAGCCAACATAATCACCTGATAATTTATGATTTCTATACTTAATATCTAATTCTTTTTTGTCAGCTATGTCTTGAGTAATATTTTTTAATTCTGTTAACGGAAATTTAAAATCCCTTGCCTTTTTTCTAATATCTTTTCTAAATTTACTAGAATATCTTAATTTATACATGCTTTTTTTAAGATAAAAGATCTTTGTAAAGTTCATCAACCGAACTATAGGTCTTTTTACTATTTTCCGCATCTTTAATAGCTTCTTTTAATTCCCGCGCTTTATGCGGACGAAAACCATTAACATCTCTTAACTCAACAGGCATAGTACCTGCTCGCACAATTTGTTTAAATAAAATTTTAACTGCTGTGCTTATATCCATACCTAAGTCTTCCAAAATAATTTTGGCTCTATCTTTAGTTTTTTTATCAATTCTAACCTGTAGCTGGGTCATTGTTTTTTGATTATTCATATTTTTTGCATTAAAATTTATTATATTTATATTGTATTGTATTTGCATTAACTTGTCAATACATAAAACTTTAAAGCGGGCTGGTGATGTTTTTTAAATTTGGGTTAGTAACTTGAGTATAAATCTGGGTTGTACGAATGTTAACGTGGCCTAATAACTCTTGAATATGTCGTATATCAACACCATTCTCTAATAAATGTGTGGCAAAACTATGTCGCAATGAATGGAAAGTGGCTTTCTTTTTTATACTAGCTTTATGCAATCCATTTTCAAAAATTAATTGCGCTGTCCGTTCTGTTAATTTTCCGCCCCGCTCGCTACTAAATATATAGTCACTATTATTTCTTAAAGTAATTATTTTTTCTAATTCATCTTGTAATTTCTTTGAAAAAACCGTAATTCTATCTTTTTTACCTTTTGCATTCTTAAGATGTATAGTGAGCTCCTGTAAATTAATATCTTGAACTTGTAAATTAATAACCTCACTCACTCGCAAACCGGCACTATAAGCTAAAGATATTAATAATTTATGCTTTTGATTGGTAGTACAATTGATTATTGCCTGTATTTCTTCATAACTTAAAACTACTGGTAATTTCTTTGATCGTTTAGCAAATTTTAAGTCTATTTTAATTGAAGTTTTTATAATATTACTATAAAAAAATTTAATGGCATTTAAATATAAATTTACAGTCTGGGGCGCATAATTTTTGGCTTGCTTAGTTAATAAAAATTCCCTCACCTTATCAACTTCTAATATTTCAAAATCACGTTTTAAAAATAAAAAATAATCTTTTAAACATCTGATATAGCTGGTAATTGTTTTACCACTATAAGCGCGTAATATTAACTCTTCTTCAACTTGTTTTAAGTAATCTTGCATATTCATATAGAAGTATTATACTAAAATTAGACTAACTATATTTTAGCATTTACTTCGCATAGTATGCAATAAATCATTTCTATCTGAAAACACTTCGGATAGAAAGGAGTTAGCTGAAATAGTAAAAAACATTTTGACAATTCTTTAATAAAAAAGCGTCGAGGATGATCCCGACGCGGTAAGGCAAAAAAGAGAAGATCGACTAAACCATTAACAGTATCCTTTGTCTTTCTTCGGCAAGTCTCTCGGGTGTTCTTTCAACCCAAGGTATGCCAACTTTCATTCTTTCGACAAGTTGGTCGACATACCTGTCAACTGCATCATGATCGTCCAATATTTTGGCGACTTCAATTGCTACTGGCCATGCAGAACATTCTTCCGCTCTTGCCATTACTTTCTTGAGTTTTTCTTCCGAAACTTCCACGATAGAGTCCTCCTTTCTCAGTTTAGTGAAGAATTGTCAAAATTAATTTTCTACGAAAATTTAAGAAATCGTATGTATTTTTACATGATAATTCAGTAAAAGAACTTCATTGCAGTATACATCATTTAAACCAAGTGTCAAGGTCACGATTTCTCTGTTTTTTACTACTGTCCGATAACACCGTATATACGGTTCGCGCTTTTCTAAACGAAAAATGCTTACGCAAATTGCCTATTTCGCTTCGTGCCTACGGCACTTGCTCATAGGCAACTTCGCATATACGGGTACGTT
>CAYPRN010000045.1:0-6694 GCA_964413295.1 uncultured Gammaproteobacteria bacterium
TAATTGAAAATATTGATAACCTCTTTTGATTTTCTCGTTAATCCATAGATAGCTTCCCTCCTTATTTAAGGATGCCTGCCTATCCGGTAGGCAGGTGTCGGGGGTGGTTTGATTATTAGCAGTGTATCTAATAATTTTGCATTTACATCCCTTTATTGCTTTTGCCACATTTTTATCACTCATATTTGCTACCACAAAACCATTTTTTGGAGTTCGTTTTACAAAATCTGCAAAAACTTTTTGATATAACACTGGTGTTTTAAAATAATCTGGATGATCGTAATCTATATTATTAAGCAGAACAACGTGTGGCTGATAATATTTTAATTTATTCTGGTATTCATCTGCTTCAATAACCATAATATCGCTTTTACCAACAATTGCATTACCTTTAAATTGTGGCACAGCTGAACCGACTTCTACGGTTGGTTTTAATCCTGTCTCCTGCAAAATAAATCCTAATAAAGCGCTAGTAGTAGTTTTGCCGTGCGAACCGCAAACAGCAATATTTTTTTGATAACCATTAAAAATTTCCGCTAAAGCTTCAGCTTGCAACATGATTGGAATTTTACGCTTAATAACTTTTTTCATTTCTACATTATTGTCTTCACGAAAAGCGCTAGAGTGAATTACTAAATCAGTATTTACTGGAATATTTTTTTTATTAAAACCATTGTGGAATTTTATTTTTTCTCGCTTTAAAACTTTGTCTGTAAAAAAAGTTTCTTTAATATCAGAACCACTAACAATATAGCCTGTTTTTTTTAGGATTTGAGCAACCGGCGTCATTCCCACGCCTTTAATACCGATCATGTATATATATTTCGCTTGTTTTAATTTCATGTTATAATAATTAAGGATGTTGTGTCATAACTTGTTAAAAGGAGGTGGTGTGTATAAGAAGAATGCGTTATCAAAATTATCGAAACATTAACCTCTATAGTTTGATGGAAAAAGTTCTTTGGGACGGAATAACCCTATTCCGTCTCCTTTTTTTATCATTTTTTAGTTTAACATAGAACTGAAAATAAAAAAAGCCTGCTTAAAAAGTAAAGCAGGCTGGGGTTTTATTCAGATGTGCGCTCAGGAACCTCAAGAGGCTTATTGATTATATCCAAAATTGTTGTTTCAAGTGTTTTTATCGGTTTCATGACTTCATCTATTTGCACTATTTCACGCATTAAAGGATAAAGCAATACCCCGAAAATTGCTTGGCAACGTTCCTGAAGTTGCTTTTGAAAATCAGGACTTGAATTTTCTCGCAATAGTTCCTGTATTGTTCTTTTCACCATTTCAGGTTGTTCAAGGAATAATGTTTTTAAA
Organism: uncultured Gammaproteobacteria bacterium; assembly: GCA_964413295.1. Lineage (GTDB taxonomy): Bacteria > Patescibacteriota > Patescibacteriia > Patescibacteriales > XYC2-FULL-47-12 > CAYPRN01. Next base: position 1,324 of record CAYPRN010000045.1, read on the forward strand.
TCTTCTTCAACCTCTCCACCATCAGTCGCCCATGAGTCGTCATTTTTATCAATAAGATGTTGCAGATCAAAATCCTTTTTAGTCAAAAGATGTTTTCTGACTATTCTTACTGGCGCGGATGCTAATCCTATTACAGATAGAGAAAGAGGAATGAAAATTCCGCTATTAGCATCTTCTATCTCAATATAATCCATAAGAATATTTCCTTCTAGATCAATTGTTCTTTGAGTAAATTGTTGATCTACTGCCGTAGGATCTTCTCTATAAAAAATATCCTGATAGCAGCTGATGTCATACTCAATAGTAATAGATTTATCTTCATTGCACCAAAGAATTCGCGCATCACCAACGCATTCGTCCTGTTTATTTACTAAAAAGCAGAACACTAATGTAGCTGGTGATTTTATTTTTGAGTTTTTTTCTTCTAATGTTTTTATGTCAAAAATTTTTGCTTCCCAGACATCTTTTTCTACAAACTTAACCGCAAGTTCTTGCTCTCCGTGTTCAGGAAAAATATTACGGTTAATAAAACTATGAATAATAATATGAGCAACTTCCTGTCTTAGTTCTTTGAGATAATTTTCCCCATGATTTATCACCAGATTACCTGCATAATTTATCAGCTTTGATAAATTACCATCAAATACTCTTTTCAGACACATATTATCTACATCTACTTCTCCGAGTTCGTTACTTTTGCAATAAGTAAGTATTGCCATATAAAGTTGAATTACATCCTGAATATACTGATGACTTCCGTCGCGCGCGCTAACATCTCTGGCCATTGTTCTTTCTCCCTATCTCTATAGATTTTTTTCAAAGATCAAAAATTAAGTATAGATTAGCAAGTTTTTATTATTTTAGCAAGTTCTTGGCTGGCGCCTGTTTTTAGTACTTTCTTAATGTTTTTACTTAGAAGTTTTTGTAGTTTTTCATCATTTAATAAATTTTTTAGATGATTTATGAAAAAAGTTTTTTCTAAGACTGGTTGGTCTAGAACAATGGTGGCGCTGTATTCTTCAAAGATACGTGCGTTATATTCTTGATGCCCAGGCAGATAAATTAAAATAGATGGTTTTCCTAAGTATGAAAGTTCAGCTAAAGTGGACATACCACAACGTGATACTACTACATCTGACGTTTGATATGCTTCAGCCATTTGATTAAAATTTAAAAAATCATATTGATAATAATTGGCTATACTTATTGGAATATTATTGGGTTGTTTTCCTTTGCCAGTGACATGAATAATCTGACAGAATTTTATTAGTTCTTCTAAACTGTCAGCTACTAATTGATTAATAAACATCGCGCCTGTTCCCCCGCCTAAAATTAAAACTACAGGTAAACTTGATTTTAAATTAAATGACTTTTGTTTTTGTTCCGTAAGAACAGGGCAATGCCCTGTTCCTACACGAGTAGGATTTCCAATCCAGTGTGCTTTTTTACCATAGTCTGACAATGATTTTTCAAAAGCAACTGTAATAACTTTAGCGAACGGCGCCATTAATTTATTAGCTAATCCTAGTTGAGCGTCTTGCTGATGAATTAAAATTTTTCGACCTAACAACCAGCCAGTCCAAACAACTGGCACGCTAACAAAACCACCAGCAGAAATTATCCACTGAGGTCTAAATTTTAAAATAATAAAAAAAGATTGAATAAAACCGACAATAAGCCAAAGAGGCGCCAGTAAAGTACGCAAAGAAAAATAACGGCGTAATTTTGTAGAAACTATAGACTTAAATCTAAGGTTTTCTGTTCTAATTATTTCTCGCTCCATTCCTTTTCTAGTGCCAATCCAGAGATATTCAAAATCTTTTGACCCTTGTCTCGCCGAAGTCTTGGCGGAGGCGGATAATTCATCAACCACGGCTAAAAGTGGCATAACTGATCCGCCAGTGCCACCGCCTGTTAACAGTATTCTGTTTTTTTTGTTTTTAAGCATAAATCAAATGACAAATAAATTCTAAGCACAAAATTCAAAATAATATCAAAACTTAAAATTTTTTAAACACGGTGTCGTATTTGGATTTTATTAATTTATATTTTAAATTTGTTTTGTCTGCCTGCCGGTAGGGATTTAGATATTAGGATTTTGGATTTGTTTTCTATTTATATGACTATTTTGTTTGTTTCGAAATATTAACAAGAATACCTATCGCCGCTAAATTAGCAATCATAGCAGAACCGCCATGACTAATAAAAGGAAGTGGAACACCAGTCATTGGCAATAAATTTGTCATTCCTGCTATATTAATAAATGCCTGAATAGTCAGCCATGAAACAACACCAATAGCTATAATTTTACCATACACATCAGGAGCATTTTTGGCAATTAAGTATCCACGATAAAATAAAAAAGCAAAAAGAATAACTAAGACAACAGCTATAATAAATCCCATCTCTTCTGCAATAATAGGAAAAATTGCATCCCCGTGCACTTCAGGGAGATAAAGAAATTTTTGTCTTGAATTGCCAAAACCCCTGCCTAAAAATCCACCGGAACCGATAGCTATTAATGATTGGTTAATTTGATAACAATAAAAGTTAGGGCTAAAAGATGAATCAAAAAAACAACGAAAACGATTTAGCTGATAAGGATATATTTTTAACATAATAAATAGCCCCGTAATTCCTCCGATTACAATATATAAAATATGCCTTATATTTCCTCCTGCTATAAAGTAAGTAGATAATGAAATTATTAAAATAATAAATAATGTGCCAGTATCTGGCTGTAAAAGCATTAGTAAGCTAATAATAAACAAAACTGATAAAAAAGGAATTGTTCCGTGCTCTAATTTTATTAAATTTGAACCACGACTTTCTAACCAAGCCGCTAAATATAGAAGAAAACTTAATTTTACTATTTCTGACGGTTGTAGTTCAATGTGTATTATCGGTATTCTAATCCAGCTTTGAGCGCTTCTATACCCCTTAGGCTCAAACCATGGTAAAAAGACTAATACTAATAAAATAATAGAAAAAATTAACAATGGAACAGAAATATTTTTATAGCGATGATAATCAAATTTACTTAAAATATAAAAAAGAAAAAATCCTAAAATTATTCCTACAATTTGACGATTGAAGAAATGATACATGTTTTCATTAAAACGAACATAGGAAATTGCGCTAGAAGCAGAAGAGAGCATTATTAATCCAAAAATTACAATAACACTCACAATGCCAATAACAAAATAATCAGGATGATGATAATTAGCGCGTTCATGCAATAAATTGCGGAACATTAGTTTTATCCTTTGAAGACGTCGATTCATGAGTTGTAAGACGTAAGACGTAAGACGTGAGTCTTAAGACTTGAGTCACTTAGATAAATATAAAATAAGCCCATTTAGCATTCTTCCTATTTCTCTTGCTTTCTCCATTAATTCTTTTCCTTGTTCAGCAGTAATGTAGTTTAATTCATAGCTTAAAATAAAATAATATTTTAATTCTTCTAATGAGGTATCAGATATTACGTGAAAGTGTTTTTGATCTTTATTTGTTTTTCTTTTACTTCCTTCCACAATATTTGCAACTACTGAAATAGATGCTCGACGCATTTGTGATACCAGGCAATAACATTCTTCTTTTGGATAATGTTTTGTAATTTTATAAATGTCTAATACTAAAAAATGGCTTTTCTGCCATACTTTTAATTTTCTCCATTTTTCCATATTTTTAATTTAATAAATAAATTTAATCTACATTTTATATCTCGTGTCTTACGACTTACAACTTAAGTCTTACAACTCACTTGTCTAATAAGAAAATTATTATTCCAATCACTGCTGTAATTCCGCTAACTAGCCAAAACCGCATAACAATTTTATACTCTGGCCAGCCGATCGCCTCAAAGTGATGGTGAATTGGTGAAGAAAGAAAAACTTTTTTATTGAATAATTTTTTAGAAACAATTTGAATAATTACAGAAAGTGATTCAATCACAAATAATAGTCCAATAATTGGCAACAGAAACGCTTGATTAGTAAGCATGGCAATAATACCCAAAGTAATACCTAATGACATTGCTCCGGTGTCGCCCATATAAAAACGGGCTGGTTTGATATTAAACCAAAGAAAAGCAATTAAAGCGCCAATAATAACTCCGCAAAAAGTTGCTAAATCATATTTACCTTGCATAAAAGCAATTGTTCCGTAAGCGCCAAAAGCAGTTAATAGTGTACCGCCAGCCAAGCCATCTAAACCATCAATTTCATTAACTGAAAAAGCTGTGGCAACGATAACAAAAATAAAAATTGGAATGTACCACAGACCAATTTGAAAATTTCCTAAGAAAGGAATATGTAATAAATCCCAATCAAGCTTAAAATAAAACCAGAGCGCGCCGACAATAGCGATTAAAGTATAAATCAGTAAACGACGTTTAACTGTTAATCCACCTTTGCCGTTACTACGTACATCTAAAAAATCATCAAACAAACCCACTAAAGCGGCTGCTACTAAAGCTCCTAAAGGCAGTAATGTTTGACTACGAGTTAAAAAATTCATCTGTCTAAAAAAATCTATATCCACCAGCTTATTAATGTAAAAGAAAAATAAACTTAAAATAAGCACGGTTACCCAAATCATTAAGCCACCCATAGTTGGAGTACCAGCTTTATCCTTATGCATTTTACTAAAAATTGGTGTCTTACCAGTATTTCTAATGCTTTTACCAAGCTTGTATTTATATAAAAAATGCGTTAATAATGGTGCCCAGGCAATAGCAATAATCGTCGCCAAGGTTGTTAAAAGTAAAATCTTAATTATGATAAATATTTCCATAGATTTCCCTCACCCTAACCCTCCCCCAAAGGGAGAGGGAACAATACCCCCTCGCCCTCTGGGAGAGGGGGCTGGGGGTGAGGGTGTTACCTAAAGTTAATTAAAATTATTGAACCTAGACCCAATAATAAAAAAATGTTAATTAAAATTGTTGAAGCAGTAAAAAGATAAACAAAAAAATTATCTTCCCGTCTAATTAAATATGAAAAAATAGTATTAATAATAATAATAATCAGTCCCAACAATGGTATAAAAAATACTTGTTTAGGACCGCCGATCAAACTAATGCCAAAATAAATATTATGATGCAAGGCAATAATCTTTTCTTCAATATTAGCGTTAAAGAAAATACTAGCTATCCAGGCTAAAATATTAATAATTAGCGCGACTATAATAAAGAGCCGAATTTTATTGTCATTATATAATTCTAATATACCGGTTTTAAAATCAGCATTGCGGACGTGGAATAAGGTGGTTAGTTGGTTAAGCTTAATTCTCATATGTTATAGTGTAGCAGAATGTTTGGAAAAATTCAATTTTTTATAATTTTAAAATAAAAAAGCACAAATGTTAATTG
>CAYPRN010000046.1:0-6683 GCA_964413295.1 uncultured Gammaproteobacteria bacterium
TTCCTAGCTTTTTGTTTTTATGTTAGTAAAAATTTGAATTTATAGATTCACGGTTTTATATATTGACTAAGAGTGTTAAAATGTGTATAGTGATACAAGTCTAATAATCCCTTTTTATGCCGCGTTCGTCTAGTGGTTAGGACACATGGTTCTCATCCATGAAACACGGGTTCAATTCCCGTACGTGGTACTTAAATTTAAGGGTTTCACGAACGTTAGTGAGTGACCAGCCTTGCCGTAGACGTGGGTGGATAATTCCCGTACGTGGTATTTAAATTTTATTAATTAAATTTTTATGGCTAATTATATAATCAATGGCGGGAAAAAATTAACCGGCAGTATTACTACAAATTCAGCTAAAAATTCAGCTGTGTCTATTTTATGCGCTACAGTAATGATTAAGGGCAAGACCACCTTAGTTGATGTGCCAGAGATTGAAGAAGTAAAACGGATAATGGAAATATTAAATTCCATTGGTGTTAAAGTTGTTTGGTCTGGAAAAAATAAATTGACAGTTGAAAATTTCGGTAAGATTAATTTAAAAAATATAAACAAAAAATCAGTTAAAGCAACTCGCTCTTCATTTATGTTGATCGGCGCTTTGTCTGGCATATTAAAAACTTTTTCTTTTTATAAGCCAGGTGGATGTAAATTAGGCACCAGAACGCTTACTTCTCATATTTTGGGCTTTGAAAACTTAGGTCTGAAAATTTCTGAAAATAAAAAATATTTTACCATCAATACCAGCCGTAGAAAGTCGGCTGAATTTACTATGTATGAAATGAGTGATACTGGTACAGAAAATATTATTATGACGGCCTGCACAATTCCAGGCAAAACTATAATTAAATTAGCAGCCTCTAATTATATGGTGCAAGATTTATGTTATTTTTTACAGAAATCCGACGCAAAAATTAAAGGAATTGGCTCAACTACTTTAGAAATTACTGGCGTTAAAAAATTAAAACCAGTATCTAATTATTCAATTATGCCTGATCCAATTGAATCAATGGCTTTTATAGCAACCGCAATTGTAACACAATCAGAATTGACTATTAAAAATTGTCCAATTGATTTTTTACAAATAGAGCTGGAAAAACTAAAAATAATGGGACAGCAATTTAAGATATTAAAAAAGCACAAATCTAAAAATAAGAAATTTGATTTAATTGACCTTAAAATAATCCCCTCAAAATTAGTGGCACCACCGGATAAGATTCATGCTCAACCTTATCCAGGATTAAATATTGATAATTTACACTTCTTTGTGCCAATCCTTTTGCGAGCTAAGGGCAAAACTTTAGTACATGACTGGGTTTATGAAAATCGGGCGATTTACGCTACGGAATTAGTAAGATTGGGCGCTAAAATTGATCTATTAGATCCACATCGTTTGATAGTAGAAGGTCCAGTTAAATTAAAATCAGCAGAAATAATTTGTCCCCCTGCCTTGCGTCCGGCCATGAATATTTTAATTTGCATGCTGGCAGCTAAAGGTAAGTCTACTTTAAGAAATTTGTATTCCATCAAAAGAGGATATGAAGATATTATTGAAAGGTTAAAAAAGTTAGGGGCTGATATTGTGGAGATATAGAAGAATATTACGATGCAAGTAAATTTTTCTTTTTATCATTTTGAACGAAGTGAAGTCCCATAGGGACAAACGAAGCGAAACCTGCCTGCCGGCAAGGCAGGGATCTATAATAATTAATGAGATTAATAAAATATTATATCCGCCAGCTGGCGGATTCTCCCTCAATATCCATTGAAGTCGCAATGACAAAAAGATAGAATATTTATAAATCCATAAATAATTTTTGAGACATGAATCTTAAACAACGAAGATTATTATACGTATTATTTATCGGCGCCTTTATTACTCTGGCGCCGGCTATTTCGTTTTACGCGGCTGGTTATGATTTTAATTTTCAAAACGGGCATGTTCGCCGCACCGGCATTTTAATTATAGAAACTGAACCTAAAGACGCTACTGTAAATTTAGGAAACAAAAAGAAGTATAATTGGCTTTATGATTTTTTTTATGGAGATGGAGAATTAAAAACTCCTTTAAAACTACGTAATCTATTGCCAGATGAATATGAAATTATTTTAACTAAGGATGGTTTTTTTAATTATCAAAAAAAGATAAAATTAAATTCAGGGCAAACGCTTTTTTTAGACGATGTTTTACTTTTTAAAAAATCCGCGCCCAAATTAGTTGTTGTTAAAAATATAGAAACAGCTAAAATTTCTCATGACCAAAAAAAAATAGCCGTAATCAGCAACAACTCACTGGTAATTATAAATATGGACGACGGACAAATAAAAGAGTTTCCTTTAAACATATTTTATTCTCCCTACAAAGCTCCAGAAATTTCTTGGGCGCCGAGCGACAAAAAAGTTTTGCTTGCTTATGGTAATTACCCTATTTATAATATAGAAAATGGACGACAAGAAGTTGAGGCGCAAAGATATTTTTCCGGAGCGATAACTCAAGTGCGTTGGGACTTTTTTAGTGATAATAAAATTTATGTTCAACATAATAAAATTATTCATCAATTTAATTTAGCACAAAAAAAAGCCACCTTATTAATGAATAAAAAAATAGCTAATGACTTTTTAGTAAAAGACAGCAATCTTTTTATAATTACTCAGGATAACAAAGGCGATACAGTGGATATTTATAATCATCAAAATGGGGAGTTAATTAAAAGTATTTCAGTGCCAAGCTCCAGCCAATATGAATTTATACATTTTGATCAAAAGCTTATTTATTTGCAGGATAAAGTCCATAATATTTTATACATAATTAATCCTTGGTCGTTTTTGCCTATTCAAGATGTTATTAACAACGTCCGTGAATTTTCTGTAAACGGCGACCAAATTCTTTACTGGAATGATTTTGAAATATGGTCTTATAATATTAATAATAAAATTCAGATATTGGTTACTAGAATCAGCGAGAAAATAGATCAAGCCCTGTGGCACTCCAGTGGCCGTCATATTATCTACAATACTAAGAACGGCTTTAATGTTATTGAATTGGAGAATAATAGCTATTTAAGCTTGACTAAAATTTTAGACTGGCAGAATACTTCCCTGCCGGCAATGAACGCTAATAATGAATTTATTTACTTTACCAGCCCGTTAAAGAATGGACAAGGAGTATATCGGTTGAAGATTAAATAATCCCTTACTAATTACGAATCATATACTAATATACTAATGTGATGCTTCCACCTTCGCTAAAGCTATGGCGGACAAGAAAGCTACGGTGGATAAAAATCTGCTAATAAACGTTAATCCGCGAATTGGGAATATATTATGATTTGTATATTTGTAATTGGTAGTGTTTTTTTAATATTAGTTAAAATATTGTAAGGCATTTGACATTTTATAACTTATATGATATTATTGATAAATCAATTTGCACATTAAAAAATTTAAAAAATAATAAGAAATAATGGAGGAAGGATTATGGTTACAATGCAAATGCTCCAGCAACAACGGAGAACAACAGTAAAAAAAGAAGCAACTTTAATTCAAGTGAAATTTTCTCACACTCCTGATCATAAAATTGTTGGTGAAATAATTAAAGATAATAAACTCATCCGCGTATCTGAAGATATTATAAAAGAAAAAGATTTATATAATGTTGTTGATTTTAGCGATTGGAATAAAGGAGAAGAAAAAGTTCCTAGAATTAAATCCGTTCGTATAAATGGCTATGATCAGAAAAAGTATGACGAATGGGATTATCCGCTTCCACAAAATCAAGAAATATGGTGTTGCGTAGAAGTTAGAGATACACAACCAGATAGTCCATACAGAGGTCTTGTTTTGGTAAGACCTATAAAGAAAATAGGAGAATGAAAAAATATATTTAAAAACCGCGAGTTTTATTACCGCGGTTTTGTTTTTTTACCAAAATTTTCTAAAAGGCAATTCAACAAATAAATAATAAAGTATGTACAGAAAAAATAACCAAAACGTAATCATGCAAATAGACCAAATTATTTTATTTAAAAGACCGTGAAATTTTCTTTTTCGAGATAGTTCTTCCCTGCCTAAATCCATGGGTGAAAAATAGGGATAAGACGGATCGGACGGATGTTCGTATCTATTATCACACATAATAACGCTCCTTTGTTCTTTTTTTTCGTGGCATTTTTACCCACCAAAGCCCTGCCTTGCCGGCCCGCTTCGCCAGAGCTATAGCGAGGCGAGCAGGCAGGTTTAGCGTATGGCGGGCGGATGGTTGCACAAATATGTAAGCCAGCACAACGAATTCAGATTAATGGTTTGATAAACTTATAGATATGTATAACTAATTTGAACTTAGATGATCAATTTATCAACTAATTTTTCCTTAGCTAAAATCTGCGCCTCTAATAGACTGTCAAAAGTGCCAGCGTCTAACCATGCGCCATTAACTATGGCTACTTCTAATTCATTCTTTTGTAAGTACCAATTATGCAAATCTACTATTTCTAATTCTCCACGAGCGCTAGGCTGAAGATTTTTAGCTACTTCTACTACTCGATGGTCATAGATGTATAAACCAGTGGCAGCATAATCACTAACCCATTCCTTTGGTTTTTCTACGATTTTTTCCGCCCTCATATTAGCGTCAAATTTAACTATGCCAAACCGCTCTGGATCAGAAACTTTTTTAGCAAATATTTTTGCTCCACTTTTATAACTTTTTATTTCTTCGCTTAAGTCATCTTCAAAGATGTTATCACCTAAAATCATGCAAACATCTTCTTGTCCAATAAAATTTTCTCCGATAACAAAAGCGTCAGCCAAACCTAGTGGCTTATCTTGAATTGCATAAGTTAATTTAACGCCGAATTCTTTACCAGATCCTAATAAATTTATAAAATCCCCTATTCTTTCAGGGTTAATAATAAGTAAAATTTCTTTAATGCCGGCTTTAATTATAGTATTTAAGGGATAATAAATCATCGGCCGATTATAAATTGGCAGTAATTGTTTATTAGTAATTTTTGTGCAGGGATATAGACGCGTACCAGCGCCACCCGCTAATATAATACCTCTCATAATTTACAATTTTCAATGATCAATTTCCATTCAATTTTCAATATTTTAATTATTAATTTTTAAACACTACCACTACGCAATACTTGGTAATTGAAAATTTAATAATTGATTGAAAATTGTAAATTGATTATTGAAAATTTATTTATATAAATATTCTGCAAGTGCATCCTCATACCTTCTCAACTTTGGAAATTTATTATTATTTAAAATTGCCTGTTTCGGTCTTTTAGCTGGTCGAGGGAATTCATCTGAATTAACTTGAATTAGCTTAACATCTTTCTTTAATATGTCAAATAAAGTCTGCGTGCCTTCAAACCAAGTGCAGGGATTTTCATTAACAAGATGATAAATACCAACTGGATAATTTTGCTTTAATAAATCTTTAGTTGCTTCTGCTAAATCCGGCGTATAAGTAAAATTACTTAATTCATCATCTATTACGCGTATTTCAGCTTCTGTTTTTGCCAACTTTATCATAATGTCAAAAAAACTATCTTTAGCCACTTCACTACTTCCCTTTTCTCCAAAAAGTTTTGATGTACGAATTAAATAATATTTTAATTCTGGGCGCTTTAATAATTCTTGTTCACCTATTAATTTTGTCTGTCCATATTTTGAAATTGGATTTGGTTCACTATATTCATTATAACCATTTTGGTTCTCTCCATTAAAAACATAATTAGTTGAAAAATGAATTAGGATAGCATTATTTTTTAAACATGCGTCCGCTAAATAACCTACTGCTTCGCCGTTTATTTTTTTAGCCAATTTAAATCCATCTGAAGTTTCACATTTATCAACTGCGTTGTAAGCAGCGCAATTTATTATTATTTCAGGATTTAACTTTTCAATTTTATCTTCAACTTGATTTTTATCCGTAATATCTATTTCTTCCCTATCCCATGCAACAGCATCTGAAAAAATTTTTAATAGTTCTTGTCCAAGCATTCCTAGTGAACCGATTATTAATATATTATTTTTCATGTGTTTTTGTTTGCAAAATAAAAAACGTTTACTAAACGTTTTTTTAAACTAAACTTTTCTTCTTAATTTTTCGTACTCCTCTATATTTAATTCAATATCTTTTAATATTTCTTTTAAAATTCCAACACCTAAATCTTCATTGCTATGTAAAGGAATTACGGTTGTTTTTTTAGTTTTGTAATTAATAAAAAAATGGTGAGATCCTTTTTTGCGTAATAATTTAAAGCCCAAAAGTTTCAAAATTTTTATCATTTTTTTGGCTGAAATGATATTTAATTTGGGCATACATTCTATTTAGCAAATTCTAAATTCTGAATACCAATAAATTGATTTTGAGGTATTTTTTGCTTAAAATCTTTCTTTTCCACCTCTAAACATAAAGACACCAATTGTTCTAATCGTTTATAAAGCTCTGGCAAAGTTTTTGCCTGTGTATAACAACTTCGTAAAGCAGGCACCCGTCCTACATAATATCCACTTTCGTCTTTTTCTATAATTACGGAAAAATTATATTTTTGTCCTCGCCTCGTCGAAGCTTTAGCAGAGGAGGGTTGTTGTTTAGCCATATTTAATGTTTTATTTATGAACTCATATAGAGTTTATCACAGAAAAGTGCTAAGATAAAGAAAATAATC
>CAYPRN010000047.1:0-6518 GCA_964413295.1 uncultured Gammaproteobacteria bacterium
TGACTAATTTAGAGGAAACTGATAAGGCTATATCTTTTTTGCAAAAAAGGACAAATAATATTATACTAATGCATTGTGTTTCTTTATATCCTTGTCCGATAGAAAAGCTTAATTTAGGAACAATAAAATTTTTTCAACAGAGATATCAATTGCCAATTGGTTTTTCCAGTCATTCTGTAGAGTGGCAGTCATCAGTGGTTGCGGTTGATCTAGGGGCAGTAGTAATAGAAAAGCATTTTAGTTTTGATAGGAATTTATGGGGGTCTGATCATAAGGTGTCTTTGCTACCAGACGAATTTAAACAAATGGTGAAGAGCATTAAGCAAGGTGACAAATTTGATACAAAAAATTATGGAGAGGTAAATAAGGTATTATATAAAGATGAATTAGAATTTCGACCCCTATTTAGAAAGTCATTAATGGCCGGGCAAGATCTAAGAGCTGGTACAGTAATTACTAAAGAAATGATTTATGCAATGCGTCCACAGGTATATTCAGGTGGACTACCCTCTGAAGAATACGAAAATATTTTAGGAAAAAAATTAAAGCAAGATTTAAATAAATATGACCCTGTTACTTGGGATATTATTGAACGAAATGTTATATATAAAAGAAAAATTTGTTTTGTTATTACTTCCAGTATTCATTATAGCCGTAGTAAGATTTTACTTGAAGAACTATCGCATAGAGATGATGTTGAACTTCAAATTATTATTGGAGCTTCAGCTATATTAGAAAAGTATGGCAATATAGAAAAGTTATTAGAAGAAGATGGATTCAAGTATAATGCTAAGATAACAATGACTCTTGAAGGTGGCACGCCGGTTGCTATGGCTAAAACAACGGGTATAGGCATTACAGAGTTTGCTACTAGTTTTGATAATTTAAAACCAGATATTGTGTTGATTCGTGGCGATCGTTATGAAATATTGTCAGCCGCCATTGCCGCCGCTTATTTAAATATTTTTGTGGCACATATAGAAGGCGGTGATGTTTCTGGCACTATTGATGAAAGTGTGCGCCATGCTATTACAAAATTTGCCCATGTACATTTTTCAACTAATGAACTTTCAAAACAACGAATTTTACGTATGGGGGAGAATCTAAAATATGTTTTTAATTTTGGCGCTCCAGAATTAGAATTTGTAGCGAAAAATAATTTTTCTATAACCAATGAAATTATTAATCATTGGGGAGTTGGTGATGTAGTAAATATTGATAAGCCTTATATAATGGTTATGCAACACCCAGTAACTACAGAAGTGGATAAAAATCGCTTAAATATAAATGAAACACTTCATGCTGTATATAATTTAAGAATTCCAACAATTTGGTTTTGGCCTAATATTGATGCTGGTACTGACGAAATTTCTAAAGGAATCCGTATTTTTAGAGAACATAATGATTTGCCACACGTACGTTTTATAAAGTATTTGTCGCCTAAAGAGTTTATTGGTCTTTTGCAAAGAACAGGATGCCTTGTTGGAAATTCTTCAGCCGGCATAAAGGAATGTTCGTATTTAGGGATTCCAGTTGTTAACATTGGCACCAGACAAAATAAACGTATGCGAGCAGATAATGTTGTTGATGTTAATTATAACAAGAGTGAAATTATTAGAGCAATAAACCAACAGCTTAATCACGGAAAATATCAAAGGAGCACAGTTTATTACCAAGAAGGAACTAGTAAAAAAATTGTTGATACTTTAGCGACTATTGATTTATATACCCAGAAAAGTTTTCAAGATTAGTTTTTTTAAATAAAAATCCGTTCAAAAGTGTTTTCAAACGGATTAGAGATATTAGAAAGATAGATATAAAAATGGATTAGATGAGAAATTGTTTTTCCATAAAATGTACGATTTGTTCAGCTGGAGATTTGCCCGGAGCAGGAACAGGATAAATTTTTTCTTGTTTTTCCTTAAGTTGACTAATATCAGAACTTGAAACAATAAGATTATGAATAATTTGTTCCAGCGTGTCAGTTGTCGCAGAAAGAATAGCGCCAGCATCAATAGGATGAAAACTAGAACTACCAGATTGTTTTATACTGCTAGTTTTAAGTTCATCTGAAGAGAAGGATATTGCAGGTATTCGCATATGAGCAGCGGTAATCATGGGTGTTGATCTATTTGGAAATATTGCCAAATCAGCAGCAACTACTACCCGTTCAGTATCAAATTCAGGTGCAGTATTCCATTTCATATCTTGTAGAATTTCTTGGCGTCGACCATCATTCATTGCGTCGCTTTGCTCATTTGGATGTAATCGCAGAATTAAAGTAGAATTAATACTTAGCGATTTTATAGCATTCACTACATTTTGTAGTAAAATATCCGTGAGTCTTGCGTCTTTAATTACACCAACAACAATGATTTTTTTATCATCATTACGGTTTATTTCCGCTGGTACAAGACTAAACCAGTCTGACCAAATAGGCGGTCCACCAAAAAAGAAAGCATCACTGTAACCAAGTTCTTTTGCTGATTGAATTTCGTGCGGTCCGGCAACAATAGCAATCGCATGTTGTAAATTTAAATCCTGAATAATTGGTCTGGTACAGGTATTATAAGTATCGGCGATTATAATAGTCGGAATCGGTGGATTAGCACTAATTGTTTTTTCCAAGAGCTGTAAATCATGATCATTCTTAAACGAAGCAATATTTATTAGCAAAACATCTGGACGCGGATTAAGGATATCAAAGGTCAAATCAGTATTTAGAGTTGCGTGTAGTATCCTATGTCCTCTCGAGAGTAGACGTTGCATGATTTTACTTAAATTTCGTGCACCGTTAATATCATACGAAAATAATGAAGCCAACAATTTTTTTGGCATGATTATGCCTCCTTTTCAAAATGTAGTAATAGATGTAAAGAGCAAAGTTGATTTAAAATATAGTTAGTTTCTAGAATTTAACGCAACAGTATTATTCATTAGTGTATTAAATGCTTGATACGGTTTTTTGAAGCCGAGTGTCTGTCTTGGTCGCCCATTAAGCAAGTCTTGCGCCTTTTTAACTTCATATCTTGTCACTTTGTTGAAATCTGTTCCTTTAGGGAAGAATTGTCTGATAAGTCCGTTAGTATTTTCGTTAGTTCCTCGTTCCCACGGGCTTCTCGGATGGGCAAAATAGACTTTAACCCCAGTGATATTAGTAAACAGTTTTATGCTGAGCCATTTCTCGTCCTTGATCATAAGTCATTGATAATTTCATTTGTATGGGTAGTTTCTTAACCTCCTTGGCGAATGCCTTAGCTACTGTTTCTGCCTTTCTATTTTTAACCGGGATGAGGATAGTCGTGCGGGTCGTGCGCTCCACTAGAGTGCCAAGAGCCGAACGATTGTTCTTACCAATAATTAAATCGCCTTCCCAATGCCCGGGAATAATTCGGTCTTCCACTTCTTTCGGCCGTTCCTCAATTGAGAGCATATCCTCTAATTTACGCTCTATTTTAACCTCTCCGGACTGTTTGTGCCTTCTTTGATGATTACGCCTTAAACCTGCTGTTAATTCTTTTTTAAGAGTGCCACGAGGAAGAATATAAATATAGGTATAGATTGTTTCTGGGGCAATACGCATAGTCATGTCTTTAGGATAATCTATTTCTAATTCTTCGGCAATCTGGCGAGGTGACCATTTCTTTTTTAGTTTCTTGCAAATATACTTCCAGAGTTCAGGGTTATCATTTAACCTATATTTTCCCGCTTTTCTTTTAGTTGCATTCCTTCTGGCTCGGTTTTGAGCTTTGGTCGCCCGATAGGTATATTTATTACCACTACCCGCCCAAACTTCACGGCTAATTGTGCTTACGTTCCGGCTTAGTGCTTTGGCAATACTGCGAAAAGAGCATTTCTGCGAGAGCATCCGACTAATTTCCTCTCGCTCTAAATCACTTAATCGTTTATAATTTATCATAGAAATCTAACTTAACATTTTTGGCGCTCCGCGCCAAATGTGTTGCGTTAGATTCTAGTCTAAAAGTTAATATATATTAATAAATTTGTCAAATAGAATTTAAATTTAAGTTATTGTAAGGATCTTTTATAAAAAATAAAAATCCACTCAAAGGAATCCTCTGGGCGGATGGAAGATGTATTTATTACACATCAGATTAGCTATTTACGTTTTTCTCTTGTGGCTTCATGCTACTTGAGATAAACTTCCAAGTGCCTTCATCTATTAGACAAAATGCCAATAAATAAATAAAGACACCATAGAGCTTTGCGGAAGTGAAGTGTTCTTCTGGAAAGAAGATTGATCCCAGAATCATGATGGCGGTTAAATAAGCGCCGTTCATAACAAGTTTTTTAAGCGCGATGTAAGCGCCTTGTTTATAGCTCATTACATTGCATGTCCACATTAAAACAACAATGAAGCCAATAAGGAATGATGAGCTCCAAAATACTGCGTTTGTTTTTTCAATGCCAATGGCCTTTCCAGAATAAAGAATAGTAATTATTACTATAAGAGCAAAAATTGTTGTTGTTAGCCCTCCCCAAAAATTTTTTAGCATTGGATTAATGCTCTTAATTTTTTGGGTAATCCCTTGATTAATTGCTACAAGCACCATAGCGCCAAACGACAGCCATACCCACAATGGCAGAGTTGCAATTTGCGAAATAGATGGACATTCCAAAATGGTATATCCAGCAATGATAGCAATAAATACCCCTATCCATTGTTGAGGAGCGAGCTTATGTTTAAAGAAAATTTGATCAATAATTGCGCCAGGGATGATAGACAAGGTGATAATAAAAGTATTCACTCCCATATCGCCACCCAAAAGAAAAACAGAAAATCCCAATACACTAGCGCCAAAGGCAAAAAGACCAAAAATACATGCTCCCACAATTTCCTTTGCATTTGAAAACAGTTTTATATTTCTATACTTACATGAAATAAAGCCGAAAATAGTTTGCACGATACCAATAATTATGGTTGCTAACAGCACATGCGAAAATATGGCGCTAGTAATTCCCACTACTTTTTGAAGCAGTTTTGTAAGCGTTTTCATTCCCGCTTCTCCTAATGTCCAGTACATCCAACGTTCACCAATCATAATAAACTCCTTTTAATTAGAATAATTTAGAATTATATAAAGATTAAAGATTATTTAATATATTATCACATTTTTATAAATAAGTCAATACTATGTACCAAAATAGAAGAATTTTAGGAATAATAACCGCCCGCGGTGGCTCTAAAGGCATACCGCGAAAAAACATTAAAGAATTAGCAGGTAAGCCTTTAATTGCGTATACTATAGAAGCTACAAAAACTTCACAGTATTTAACGCGTACTATTATTTCCACTGATGATCAAACAATAGCAGAAATTGCTAAACAGTATGGAGTTGAAGTGCCGTTCATGCGCCCAGCTGAATTAGCTCAAGATGACAGCACATCTTTAGATGTAGTGAATAATGCTTTGGATTGGTTAGAAAAAAATGTTAATGAGAAATATGATTATGTAATGATTTTACAGCCAACCTCGCCTTTAAGAAGCACTAAAGATATTGATGGCTGCATTAAAAAAGCAGTTGATACAGATGTAGATTCAGTAATGAGTGTGATGGAACTAGATGATTTTTCTGTTAAAAAATTAAAAGTAATCAAAGATGATATTATTGAACCCTGGTTAGATAAAGAGGGTACCTTTTCGGCTACCCGTCAAAGTTTAGAAAAAGTGTATAAAAGAAATTGCGCTATTTATTTAACTAAGACTAAATTTATTAGGCAAAATGATTTATTTGGTAAAATTTCTCGACCATATATTATGCCACGAGAGCGGTCAATTGACATTAATCAACTAGTAGATTTTGAGTTGGCTGAATTTTGGTTACAAAAATTAAAAGATAATTAACTATGAATAATAAAATTTTAATTACAATCGGTAAAAATTTTACACCCCAAGCTAAAGAAATTTTAGAGCGCCTTGGTTCGGTTGATTGTTTAGAATTAACTCAAACAGAGTTAGCAGAAAAAATTAAAGATTACGAGATATTGTTAGTTGGGTTAGGATTAAATATTAATAAAGAGGCGATTGATAAAGCTAAAAATTTAAAAGTAATAGCAACGGCTACTACTGGATTAGATCATATAGATTTAGACTACGCCAAAGATAAAGGGATTAAAATTTTAAGTTTACGTGGAGAAGATGAATTTTTGAATACTATTACTGGAACAGCCGAATTGACCTTTGGTTTAATAATTAATTTAATGCGTTTAACACATGTAGCCGCTAATTCGGTCCAAAATTACCAATGGAACAGGGAAAAATTTCGTGGGCATAATTTAAGCGAGAAGACTTTAGGAATAGTGGGATTGGGGCGGTTAGGAAAAATGATGGTTAGATATGGTAATACATTTAACATGAAAGTTTTAGCTCATGATCCAAATGTGGCTGAAAATGTTTTTAAAGAAAATAATTGCCAATCAGTTGAATTTAATGAATTAATTAAAAATAGTAATATTATTTCTATTCCTGTATATCTAAACACAGAGACAGAAAATTT
>CAYPRN010000048.1:0-6312 GCA_964413295.1 uncultured Gammaproteobacteria bacterium
AAGAAGCAAACCATAAAATTCTCTTTTCTTTACAATATCTATCTATTTCTTCATATTCTGTTTGCACGAATTCCAGTCCCCTTTTTAAATCGCCGTTAGTGGAGCCGAAGGGATTTTCTCTGGGTTTATCTAATTCTTCAGGCGTGTAAACAACGTCAACTGTTCGCTTCTGAAATTTTACAGCGTCAGCGCCGGCGCGGACAGCGACATCTATTAACCGTTTGGCAATATTTAAATCACCGTTATGATTTATGCCGATTTCAGCTACGATAAAAACCGGCTCTTTTCCTCCTACTCCTTTTACTTTGAGCGAAACGCTCTTATTGCTTATTTGCATATTTTTTATTTAAATTATTTAAAATAAGCTGAGGAGTTATCCACATATACCTTATTTTATCTCACAAGTTTAGAAAAAAATAGAGCTTCTGTCAATTTTTTTTCTTAATATAATAAAGAAAAGAGCGACCTTAGATGGTCGCTCATATTTTTTATTATATTGTTCTATGCTGTAACTGGGTTTCCTTGCGCTTTTAAAATCATTTCGCAAATTTCACGCACAGCACCCTCTCCGCCTTTAGCTTCTGTGGTATAATCAGCAACTTTTTTACAAAATTCGTGGCCATCAGCAACAGTGAAACCAAAGCCAGCCCATTTAATGCAAGAGAGATCGTTGACATCATCTCCGCCAAAACAAACTTCACTCTGATTCAATTTCATTTTTTTTGCGTGTGATTGTAAAACTTCTAACTTGCCTTGCCCATCTTTTACTTGTTGCCAACATTTAATACTCATTTTAGTACAACGAGCTGTAACAACTGGATTCACTTCTTTAGAAATTACCACCACTTCAATACCAACTTCTTTAAGCATATTAATACCCAAACTATCTCGACGGCTACAAATTACAGATTCAAGGCCATCTTGATTAAAAATAACGAAAGCACCTACTGTTAAAGTGCCGTCAAAATCAAGCGCTACTAACTTAATGCCTTTTAATTTAGCTAATAATTTATTTTTTTCTGTATTCATTATTTTTCTCCTTAATGTACACAATTTTTATGATAACATCATAACATAAACATTCTTTTTGTCAACCTTATCATTTCTTTACATTATGCCGTGCGCCCCTGAACTTTAAATCTTCTAAGGAGCTAGGAAAATAAACTTTTTTAAAGGATTCTATTTTTTCTTCGGCTTCTCTATTATATTCTTCTTTATTTTTATTTAATAATTTTGCTTTCTTTTGATAATAATTTTTTATTAAAATAGGATTAGCATTTAGCAGAGCTTTATAAACTTCCTCATCTGGCATGTCTGTAAAATTAACAGTTAGTCTATCAGAATTTTTAAACTTTTCAAAAAAATCCGCTGGACCCGTTAACTTCCTATCTTTTATGGCCTTATAATATAAGGGGCAACCGGGATAAGGGGTTGGCGGTCTTAAAGTTCTAAGTTGTCCTAATGTGTCATATTTTAATAAAAAATTTACAATTTTATCTAAACTTTCTAAAGAATCTCCAGGATTTCCCCACATAAAATTTAATCCTGGATGCATACCTACCTCAATTGTATTTTGTACAGCAATATGATTATCCTCTACTTTAACACGTTTACCCATTAAATCTAAAACATTTTGATCTAAAGATTCTAAGCCAAAATTTATAATTTGACAGCCTGATTCTTTTAACATTTTTAAAATTTCTTTATCTTTGGCGAATTCTACTCTAGCTTGACAATAATATTTTATCGGCGTTTCTAATTTTTTAAGCATAGTTACAAATTCTTTAATTCTATTCTTATTAGGTATAAACATTTCATCCACAAAAAGAAAATAAGTTATTCCATATTTGGAATTAAGAATTTGTAATTCAATAAATAAATTATCAATACTTCGTAATCTAATTCCTTGTTCCATGCGATAGCAAAAACTACATCTATTTATACAGCCCCTAGAAGTAAGAACTGCTAAAGTTTTATCATTTAAATTACTGCCTGGTAAATCTAAACAATTTATATATTTTTCCATGGGAAACAAATCCCAAGCAGGTAATGGTATAGAGTCTAAATCCATTATTGGAGATATTCTTTGGTTAACTTTTATTTTATCATTTATTCTAACAGCTATCCCATCTCTTTCACTAAAATCTTTTTTATTAATTATATCCTCTAATAGAGGCACAATAATTTTTTCCCCCTCTCCTAGCATTGCTATATCCGCTTTTAAATCTTTTAAAATATATTCAGGAATAGCAGAAACACCATGTCCCCCTAAAATAAACTTAGCGTTTTTTTTGTGTTTATTTATAATTTTAGCAAGAGGACGAATAGTTTCTACATATCTAGCAGCAAGAAAACCAAGACCAATTATGTCAAAATTATTATTATCTAAAAATAGCGCTAATTCTTGATTAGATTGATGCCAAATATCTTGGGAAAATATTTGCACTTCATGCCCCGCTTGTTGCGCAATTGTAGCCAGATACGCAACACCCAAAGGAAAATAATTATCGCTTTGATAAACATCATGAACTATAAAACATATTTTTCTTTTTTTTAAATTTGTCATCTTTTATTTTTTTAACTAATTATCTTATAATTATGCGCTTCTAATAAAATATCACAAACTTCCCTGACAGCACCATCCCCTCCTTTATTTTTTGTCACATAATTAGCTACTGATAAAATAGTCAGATATGAATTTGCGACAGCTACCCCAAATCCAACCTTTTTTATACAAGCTAAATCATTTATATCATTACCCATATAACAAACATTTTCCACCTCTACGCCCATCTCTTTAACAACATTTGCTAATTTTGATATTTTATCATCAGTGGCATCATAACACTTGATTTTTAGCTTATCACATCTTTTTTTTACGACATTGTTAGTTTCTTTAGAAATAACAATAACTTACATTATTTTTTTAAGCATATCTATTCCTAAACTGTCAGATCTTATCACAGACAACTAATTCTTTTCCATCCTCACTAACTATTACTTTATTGTCAGTTAAAACTCCGTCAAAATCTAAAACTAATAATTTAATTTTTTTTAATTTTACTAATAATTTTTTATTCATTTTGACATTTTAATGACAAAGTATTAATTGTGAAGGGAAAATTTCTATTTGTGTTCGTTTTGTCATACATTTAATTTAATAATAAATTTTATTTTTTTAACAAAAATCTATTTCTAAAATTTTATTTTTTGGGCATATATTTTTATTTATAATTAATTTATATTTTCTTTTTATAGGTTCCTGTATTAAATAATCCGTTGGTTAAAATATCTGAAATCTTTCTCATGGCAAATAAAGTTCTCGGGGTAAAATAGCCTACTTTAATAATTGGATTTTTATAACGCCAATTAAGATAATCTTTATCAATAATTTCCACCATATTATCAATAAATACTTTGGTTCCTGGAAATGGTACTAAAATTGTCCAAACACAATTGTCTAATTTAAGGGATCTAGCAAAAATAATACTTTTTAGCCACGTAATTATAGTTTCACCTGGAAGACCAATTATAAAAAAGCCATATGTTGTTAATCCAACGCTTTTGGCATCACTGAAAGCTTTCCTAATTTGCTGTTTGGAATAACCCTTTACAGCTGATTTCAACAATCCCTGATCGCCACTTTCAACGCCAAATTCAATTTGAACACAACCGGCTTCTGCCATTTTTTTTAATAATTCAAAGTCTACACAATCCGGCCTTGCCTGGCAAGACCACTTAAAATCGATTCCGCTTTTTAATATCAAATCACATAATTCATTAACTCTAACGCGATTTATAGTAAAAGAATCATCTTGAAAATGAATATTTTTAATACCATACTTATCATAAATTTCTTTCATCTCGGATAAAGTTCTTGTCGCACTCATTAATCTAGGATATTTCCACATCATCGGACTTGAGCAAAAAATACATTTGCCACTACAGCCCCGGCTAGACATCATATGGGTAAATTTTCCTGAAAATCTTTTTAGCTCACGCTGGGGATATTCTGTCATTGGAATTAAATCCCGCCCTGGCATTGGTAGCTCATCTAAATTCATAATAAAAGGCCTTTCTTTATTCTTTATTATTTCATTATTGTTTTTAAAAATTATTCCGTTAATATTGAAAAAGCCCTTTCCATACCTTACAGCTTCTAAAATTTCATAAAAAGTTACTTCGCCTTCCCCAACCACCACTACATCAATATCACTAGTTTTTAACACCTCCTCGGCTAATGAAGTAGCATGAGGTCCACCGGCCACCACTAATTTATGATTTTTTTTAGCCAAAGAAGCAATTTCTTTAGCCTGTCTGAATTGACTGGTAGTTCCGGTCAAGCCGACTATATCGGCCGCCTTAATTCTATCGGTTAAATTATCTACTGAAATATTCTCACGGTTATTATCGATTATTTCAATATCCTGATAACCTTTTCTCTTAGCATACGCAGCTAAATATAAAATTCCCAAAGGAGGAATCGGCAAAGCGTCTTGGTTGCTTGATTTAGGGTTAACTAATAAAATTTTTATGGTCTTATCCATATGCTATATTTTAACTAAACCTTGATTAAGTAACTGATTAATAATTAAAAAGTCCAATTCCGTATCTATTTCATAGCCTCTCAGCTCTTCAGTAATAACGGCTCTTTGATTTTTTTCCGCATACATGGAATTTTTTTTCATAATAACATCACACCTAATAGCGTCCACCAAGCCGTTAGTCCGATAAACCTTTGGCAAATCCTGTCTTCTTTTATATTTTCTTCCGCCGGGGATAAATGACTTTAAAATATCACCATTGACGATCACGTCCATCCAGTGAGGGTTTTCCGTCACTAAATTAATGGTTCTTACCCCGTCGGCGCCGGTTTTAATTAATTTCTCAATCACCACATCAATATCTTTCCCTGTTCTAAGTGGAGTGGTTGGCCTTAAATGGATGATAATCTCTGGATAAAAAGATTTCTTTTTTTCAAAAAAATTTATAGCGTGCTGAAAGACGGGCAAATCTGGCGTATCGTCTTGCGCCAGCTCATTAGGCCTAAGAAAGGGAACCTCAGCGCCATATTTTTTTGCTATTTTAGCAATCTCTTCATCATCCGTTGAAACAATAAATTTAGTTAAATATTTAGAGTTTTTTGCCGCCTCAATCGCCCAGGCGATCAAAGGCTTACCGTTAAGCGGTTTTATATTTTTGCGTGGCACCCCCTTAGACCCTCCGCGAGCGGTAATTACCGCCATGATATTTACATTTTTTTTCATAATGTTATAAATACTAAAATAACTTTTAATTATTACACTTTGACAATCAAACACTGACTAGAGATAAATGGTTCAATAATTATCTCTGGTTTGTCTTTAAAAAATTCGTCAAATGCTTTCTTTACTCCTATGGACGAATGAAAATCTTTTATTTTCTACAGGTTCAGAGGTGGAAGGAAAAATCCCTTTATAAAAATAAAAGTTTGTATAATTTTTTAGATAACTTTTGACACTTTCTAATGAGGCAAAAAAATCTCCCTTACAAACATGCTCTGATTTGTCATGTTCGCATATATCTGGTAGCCCTTCAAAGGTGTCAAATAAATGTATCTGTTTCTTTGTGGCTTCACAAATTAATTTTACCGAGTCTCCTTTAAAAACACCTACTTCGGCAATTTCACCCTCAATTTTTTCGGTTTTTTTCACAGTTACATATATTAAAAACGCTTCTTGATCTGCTAACGACATCTTCGCTTCGCCTTTAATTTGTTTTATTAAATCAACACCCGCAGAGTCTTCTTTGTTTAGAAATGCAAAAACGTCATATATTAATTTACCCCTACTAGAATAGTAATGATCTAAACTTTTTCCTACATAATTGCGAGGAATTGATAGTAATTTTGTAATTCCAAGCCATTTAATAACGGACTTAAAAAAAATTTCGTATAACTATTTTTTAGTTTTATTAAATTCACTTTCTACAGGTTTAATTTAAAAAATATTTTTTTAAATTCGTGCTAATTCCTAATAATTTAAGCCGTTTTTTAATATTTTTATCATGGAGTAAAGAAAAGCCATAATGATTATAACTGGCAGTTTTTATGCCGTTAATATCCTGCACCTTTTTTTTATTTATATTTTTAATTTTTCTGGCCTCTACTATTAATGAAATGATCGGACTTCTGTCAAAACCGGTGACGGTAAAATTAATCTGATATTTACCATTTTTATATTCATGTTTAAGATTATTTTTTTTATAAAAGGCATCGTTTAAATTTTGCCACTTTTTTGCCTTGGTAAGGTTTGTGTTTTTGGCGATGTATTC
>CAYPRN010000049.1:0-6167 GCA_964413295.1 uncultured Gammaproteobacteria bacterium
CTCTGCTTCTATTATTCGTATTGGTTTTTTTCCAGGAATTAGAGTATATTCACCAAATCGGTTATTAATAGGTCTAAATTTAGACAAATAATTATATTTTTCTCTGTTTTCACAAATTTCAGTCCCCCGAAGCATTCTTAATTGATATATTTCAGGAGATTTCACTCCCATGGATAAAAGTTTAGACATTGTTTTTATAAAAGATTTCACTGTTTCTTCAGGGAGCCCAAAAATTAAATCTACTACCACCCTTATGTTTGCTTTCTTTGCAACATCAATTAATTCTTTCATTGTATCAAGAGGGATATTTCTTCGCTTGCAGTTATCAAGAACATTCTCTGTAAGAGTTTGTAACCCAAGGTATAACTCTCCAGTGAGTTTCGCCATAGCTTTCATTACTTCAATAGAGGTTTTTGTTTTATTTTTTGATGTAGCATAACCAATTATATACGGAAAATTATGTTTTTTGTTAAGTTCAAGGATAAATGAAATAATTCTCAAATCTCTTTCGCCCATCATACCAAAATTTGTATCGGCAAGATCAATACCTCTACACTTTGCTTTTTTTAATAAATACAACAATTCTTTATAAACAAGCTCTTCGTCTCTAACTATTATTTTAGAAAAAAATTTATCTCCGCCACCACAATAAGTGCATTGATGGGGGCAACCTCTAGTTGTATCAATAACTGGCAAATATCCCGCTTCAAGAAAATCATCAAAATAACCCATGAGATAAGGGGAGGGTATTTTATCAAGACCTGTAAAATCATTAATTATATCTCCTCTTTCAATTTGATTGGTATTATTTATTCTTATTGCACAACCATGGGTGGTTTCAAAAAAAAAAGATTTTTTATCTTGATGTAAAAATTTATCTACTATATTTGAAAATGATTTTTCGCCTTGATCAAGAACCACTACATCAAGGGCAGGATTATTTGTTAAAAGTTCTTTATAGCGAGAAGTATTTCTGGCAATATTATGCCCGCCCACAACAGTTACTGTAGTGGGACTAACAATTTTACAACATTCAATTACTTTTAGAGCGAGTTTTTCGTTCCACATAAATAAAGAAAGTCCTAGAATATCTGGAGGGGAATCTTGGATGGCGCTCATGAGTTTTTCTGGATGCTTAAATAATAAAATTTCAACGTTATCTCCGTAAATCTCTTTACAATAACTTTTTATAGACCCTATGCCCAATGGTATGGAAATTCTATTTCCTTCAAGAAAATGGTCAACATCAGCAAGATAAATTAATAATTTATTTTTTTTCATATTAATAAGTCTAACAAAAACTCAAAATTTATAAAATTTACCATTTATTTATTTTATCTACAACTTTTTGCTTCAACTTTAAATAAGATTTAGTTGCATCCTTTTCTACTTTAGGAGAAACTAAAAATAAAATCTCTTTGCCTAAGATACGATACTGGCCACCCACTTTATTAGCTTTTATTAAACCTTTTTTTAAGAGACGTTTAATAGTACTGTTACTAATCTTTAACAGCTCTTGAGTCTCTTTAGTAGTATAAATTGCATTTGGTTTTATTTCTTCGCCCATATTTAAATTATACACAGGGTGTTAATAGGTGTCAATGAGTATTAATGTGGATAATTTTTGCTAAAATATATAATAAAAAAGAGGATTGCAAAAAATAAGTTATATGCTAATATATAGATACAAAATTTAAAAAAATAATATTTATTATGAAAATCTGTTTTATACTACAAAGAAGATTTGCCTATATTGGACATGCAATGGCCTTGTCATTTAATAAAAAATATGGCGTAAATGAATTCTGTGGTTATGTTTATATGAGATCTAGTTTTAATTTTTTAAAATCTCAACCAGATATTAATTATAAAAAACTATTATTAGACGAGGATATTCATAAAAAATATAAAGATGAAAAGTTAGATTTAGATTATTTAAAATATTTAGAAGAAGAATATGGCATGCCAAATCTTTGGCCATATATAGAGCTTGATCGTGTTGTGCGCTATAATATGCTTGTTAGAGAATATCCCTACAATACCCCACAATATTCCCATGAAGAAATGATAAAAATAATACAAGTAAAGGCTAAAGAAATTATAAAATTTTTTGAAGAAGAAAAACCTGATGCTGTTATATTTTCTGTTATTGCGGATATTAGCACATTATTATTGTATAATATAGCTAAAAAAAAGAACATAAAAATATTTTTTATTCAGGGAGTTCGTATTAATACTAGATATTCTATTACTGAACAATATTATACCTTAACTTATATTGAAAAAACATTTATTCAAATTCAAGAAGGTAAAGTAGCTTATCCTAATCATAAAAAAATGGCGGAAAAATTTTTAACTGATTTCCGACAAAAACCATCCCCCTATTCCTCCGTAGACTCTCCTACTACTAGACCAATTACTAGAAGAAAACAATTTAATTTTTTGCTACCAACTAAAATAATTAATTCGCTTAAATGGATCATTAAAACATTTACTAATTATATTTTTAATGATCATCGCGATGACCATTACACTATTAAACCATGGTACTATGTTACAGATAGAGCAAAAAGAAAAATAAGAGTTCTGATTGGTTTTAATGATTTGTATGATAAGATTAATTTAACAGAAGATTTTGCTTTTTTTCCATTACAACTTGAACCAGAAATGTCTGAAATGCTTTTTGCTCCTTTTTACAACGATCCACTTTGGCTTATTAAACAAATTGCTCGTTCATTACCTCTAAATTATAAATTATATATAAAGGAGCATCCATCTATGTTTGGCTACCGCCCGCGTCGCTTTTACAAAGCTTTAAAAAAAATCCCTAATGTAAAATTGATTTCCCCATCCATAGAAAGTTTTGGTCTAACAAAAAATGCTAAAATTATTATAACTACTGCCGGTACAGTTGGCTGGGAAGCTTTATTATTTAAAAAACCAGTCATAACATTTGGTGACGTACTTTATAATAAATTATCAATGGTAAAAAGATGCAGAGCAATAGAAGATCTTCCTTATTTAATTAAAGAACAATTAGAAAATTTTAATCATAATGAAACAGAATTACTAAATCTTATTACTGCTATTTATAAAGAAAGCGTTGATGTTGATTTAGTGCAATTTTGGGATATAGAAGGAGGGGGAAAAATAAAAGAAAATGAACAACGATTTATGCCTTTAGTAGATTTAATTGCTAAAAAATTAAATATTCAATCTATAAATTAAATATTCTATTACAACTAAACAGAAACTGAACGTATAATTTTTTCCATTTTTACTACAAGTTTTTTATAATCCAGCTCTATTGCTTTAGCTAAAATATTTTTTGCTAAATCAATTCTTAACTCGCTATTGTTTCCCAATTCTTCTATTCTACGCGCTAAAGAAGCAGAATCGTCCTTTGTGAAAGTTAGTCCTCCTTTTTCTGCCAGCCATTCTAATCCTCCACCTGCTGGCACAATACAAGGTAGACTATAGCCCATTGATTCAATTAAAAGCACAGAGGTATATTCTATCCACCATTTTGGTAAAATAAAAATATGAGCTTGTTGAAAAAATTTTTCTAATTCTTCTTTATCAACCCAACCCGGAAATGAAATATATAATTGCAACCCTAAATCATTTGCCATCCGCTGTAAACGCTCTCTGTCTGGACCATCACCGCTTATAATTATCCTAAAACGCTCCTTATTATTAAGTGTAGCAAATGCTTTAATAACCAAATCAAATCCTTTTTCAATAATCATTCTGCCAGAACAAAGAATATTAATAGTTTCAGATGATTGATGATGTAATTTAATATCCTTATGCTGTTTATTAATTATCTCTTGCGTATTAACAAAATCAGGAATAATATTACTTTTTGACTTTTTAAATCCAAAATCAAGATATAATTTTTCTACCATTGGCGTAGTAAATATAAAAGCATCTAACTTATTAGCTATTATTATTCCAATGTACTTTTCTAATAATAACCGCACTTTCCTCTTGGTTTTAGCCATAATTGTCTGTTTTTTCTTATAATTATCCTTTGTATCAGACCAACAGCTTAATTTAACATTAAAAAAAGCAACTACTGAAATTTTTCCACCTAACCAGCGAAACATTCCTCCACCATACAAAAAACTATTGCCGTCAATATAAAAAACATCTGCGTCTTGCTCATATTTCCGCAAAAGCTTAAATATTTTATACTGCAGGCTGACAAAATAAGCTGTAGAAACATCCTCTTCTTTAACAATATATGGCAAATGCTCAGATATCTTATTAGCCCTAGAAAAAGCCGTTACCACTGTAACTTGGTGGCCTAATTCTACTAATCTTTTAGCTTTAAAATGCAAATCAACTACTGACCCGCCAGCTGTTTCTAAATTCAATTTTGAGGTTATTAATATAATCCGCATAATTTATAAGACTTTACAAAATAATAATATAGATTATTATAATATATAACACACAACTTAGAATAAAGCAAAAAACTATGCAAAAAATACTAATTACTGGAGGTGCTGGATTTGTCGGTTATCATCTTTCTCGCCATCTTTTAGCAAATGAACAAAATCAGCTTGTCTTGGTTGATAACTTACAGCGCGGTAAAATGGATGAAAATTTTCAAGATTTACTAAATAATCCGCGAGTAAATTTTATCAAAGCCGATTTAACAGATCCTAAGTTTTATCAAACACTGGATACTAACTTTGATCATGTTTATCATTTAGCCGCCATTAATGGTACTAAAAATTTTTATGATATACCACAAGAAGTTTTGCGCATTGATACTCTTTCACTAATCTACATTCTTGAATGGTTAAGACATCTATCTAAAAAACCAAAACTTTGTTTCACTTCTTCAAATGAAGCTTACGCCAGTGCCCTATCCGCTTTTGGACAACTTCCTATTCCTACCCCTGAAAATGTCCCCTTAGTAGTAGACAACCCTTATAATCCTCGCTGGTCTTACGGCGGAACCAAGTTGATTGGCGAATTATTCGTCATCCATTATGCCAAAGCTTATAATTTCCCGGCTGTTATTGTCCGACCACATAATTTTTACGGCCCTCGCGCTGGCTATGACCATGTTATCCCAGAATTCTGCCAACGAATCGAAGATAAAATCAGCCCTTTCACGGTTTACGGCACAGACGAGACTCGCACCTTCTGTTATATCACAGATGCAGTAAAAGCCATGCAAATGCTAATGGATTCTTCAGATACAAATAAACAGCCAATAGAAACAGTCCATATCGGCGATACTGAAGAAATCACCATGTTAGATTTAGCCAAAAAAATGTTTGCGGTAACCGGCTGGTCCCCGCAAAGCATAGAACAAAAACAATCACCATCAGGAAGCGTCAAGCGCCGTCTGGCCGACATTTCTAAAATAAAAAATCTGGTCAACTGGCAACCAGAAACTTCTTTAGAACAAGGACTAAAAAATACTTTTGATTGGTATCAGAAGTATCCTAAATAAAAAATCTTAGCTCAATTATTATAATTTTTATTTTTTGCTATAAAAACTTTTTTATTTTCTGTAGACTGTAGAATATTAAATTTTTTATTTTTTAAAAAATTAATTAAATCATCTTTCGAATAACCTTCTTGTGAATGAATTTCAAGTAATATATATTTAATCTTTCTATAAATCTCATCTGATAATTTATATAATACCTCATGCTCCATTATAAATATCTAATTTTAGAATATCTGTATGATTAAGATTATTCTTATTTATTATATTGTTAATAGTAGTACAAACTACAGTTCCTTTTCTATTTGCATGATCAACTACCTGACTGTATATTAAACTATGGGCATATTCATATTTTGATAAAAAAATTCCTGCTCTCCTTCTTTAGTAGACAAGGCCATCCGGTAAGGGAAAATCTTTTCCTGAATATTATTATAATTAATATTTTTTTTTATAATTTTAAAATTTGATTCCTCGGGCTCATATGCCAAAATTTTTGCTTTCTTAAATAAGGAATTGGCCAAAATAGAAAAAGCTCCAATATTAGCGCCTATGTCTAGAATAATCGGACTCTCGCTTTTAATTATTAAGGATTTTAAGTTATAATCATCGTGAAAAAACATCTCCTGAACGACCGCGAAGTCCTACATTCGCATTTGAAATAGAACACCTGTAAAATAAAATAATGATAAATTTA
>CAYPRN010000050.1:0-6121 GCA_964413295.1 uncultured Gammaproteobacteria bacterium
TGGTCTGCTTATCCAAAAAAATATCAGCAGTGGTTTATAAAGCGCTGTTTTGAGAGTGCTAACTATTTGCAATATGAAGGAAAGCATATTCCAAAAACTAAAATTTCTCGCAATTTAATCCAGGCACAAAAAATTAATGAAAAAGCAAAATATAATATTATTGGTATTACTTTAGAAACTCGTCCTGATTGGATTACTGAAGATGAAATTAAAAACTTACGCGAACTTGGTTGTACTCGCGTGCAATTAGGCGCGCAAATTTTAGATGACAAAATTTTAAAAAAAATAAAACGCGGGCACACAGTTGCTGACTTAGCGCGCGCGACTAAATTATTAAAAGACGCTTGTTTTAAAATTGATTATCATATTATGCCAAACTTGCCGGGCGCAACTATTACTAAAGATATTAAAACAGTAGAACAAATTTTTTCTGATGAACGCTTTAAGCCAGACCAAATTAAAATTTACCCAACTATTGTTAATCAACATTCTGAATTATTTAAATGGTATCAGCAAGGTAAATACAAACCTTATGCTCATCAAAAACTGGTTGATTTAATTATAAAATTAAAAAACATTGTGCCATATTATTGCAGAATAAATAGACTAATCCGCGACATCCCTGAAGAAAGTATTGTTGCCGGCAATAAAGTAACAAATTTAAGACAATTATTAGAATCTGAATTAGTAAAACGAAAATTACGATGCAAGTGTATTCGCTGTCGTGAAGTGCGCGGACGCACCAACAACGCTGTCATTGCGAGCGAAGCGGAACGAAGTGGAGCGAAGCGTGGCAATCCCGTGAATAATGCAATAAAATTATTTATCCAAAAATACCCATCATCTGACGGCACCGAATACTTCATTTCTTACGAATCACCAAAACGCGATATTATATACGCCTTTGTTCGCTTACGCATTCCATCTGATAATCAAAGTACAATTTTCCCAGAACTAACCAACGCGGGCTTAATCCGCGAATTACATACCTATGGTCAATTGCAAACTATTGGCTCTAAATCACAAGCCACTCAACACAAAGGCCTTGGTAAAAAACTAATGTTAGAAGCTGAAAAAATAATAAAAAAATACGGCTTACAAAAAATAGCCGTAATTTCTGGAATCGGTGTTCGTAATTATTACAAAAAACTTGGGTATAGACTTGCCCTATCGGATGACGGGGTTGAGGGAACTTATATGATAAAAAAACTAATCAACTAATCAACTAGGTAACTGATTAACTATTTTATAACCCCTCCCCCCAAACAAACATCCCCATCATACAAAACCAGCGATTGCCCCGACGCTATCCCTTCTTGTGGTTTTGTAAATTTAACTTCGTATTCGTCGTCCTTTAATTTTTTAATTTTACAATTTTTTAACTCTTGTAAGTGCCGAAATCTAGCCCTATACTTCTTCTTTAAATCCGGCTCATCATTAATCCAATTAACCTTGTTTATTTGTATTTCTAGTTGCTTGCCCGCCGTAGCTTTAGCGAAGGCGGGTCTATTCATCACTGTAATCACATTCTTCACCACATCCTTCCCTACCACATAATACGGCTTATCATCTGTTCCTTTTTTAGTTATTACAAACCCATGTCGCTGGCCAATAGTAAAGAATACCGCTCCGTCATGATGCCCAATAATTTTACCATCCAAATTTAAAACATTACCTTTTTTCTCTTTAATATATTTTTTTAAAAAATCTTTTATTCCCATTTTACCAATAAAACAAATCCCTTGGCTATCTTTCTTGTCCGCTGTCGGTAATTTAAATTTCTTTGCCATTTTACGAACTTCACTCTTCTGAAATTCCCCAATCGGAAATATACAGTGCTTCAACTGGCCCTGCTTCAACTGCCATAAAAAATAAGACTGGTCCTTAGTTTTATCTTCCCCAGCCAGTAAAGCCATCGCTTTTCGTCCCTGTTCACTATTTACTATTTGCTGTTTACTTCTCGCATAGTGACCTGTCGCAATAGCATCAGCTCCATTTTTAAGTGCCCATTTCAAAAAAGCTCCGAATTTGATGCTGGCATTACACATCACATCAGGATTCGGCGTCCGTCCTGCTTTATATTCTCGCACCATATAATTAACTACTTCTTTTTCATATTCATCTGACAAATCCAACTCTTTAAACTCAATACCTAAATGCATCGCTACTTTCATCGCGTCGCGTCGGTCATCTTTCCACCCGCAAGGTCCCCATTTTTCCTGCCAAATCTTAATAAAAACACCAGTTACATCATAACCTTGCTTTGCCTCGCCGTAGCCCTTAGGCGAAGGCGGGTTTTTTAATAATGCTACGGCTACAGACGAATCTACACCTCCTGAAAGGCCGACAAATACTTTATGACTTTTAACTTTTGACTTTATAACTCTCTTCATATTCTATAATTAAATCACATTAACACTATAAAATCAACTAAAAAACTTCCCTTTTAAGGAAGTTAATTTTTTCCAAAACACAGAACAAGCCAACAAGAATTGGCGCAACAAGCAAAAGACTATTGCTAAAGTTCAACAATAGCGTGCCTGCTAAGTTGGCAAAAACAAATAGCTTTTACTACTTATTAGGCAACTTGGGTATGCTTTGCGACTTATTTTAAATTCCACGGAACTTAAAAAAATAGCTGGTCAATTTTTAAATAGGCCAAAACTTGATGACTTGTTCCATGCTCTGAATAATATCCATATTATACACCAAAATTGACACAACCCCAAAACAACCTATAATATTACAATGTGAGTTATTTTAAAAATTTGCGAGTTCGTAGATTCGCATTTTAATTAGTAATTTTGCATTATGCCTAAAAATAAACTCCAACGCTTTGCCGAACTTAAAACTTTTTCTAACGTACTTCAGCCAACTAAACCACAGCTTATTGATTGGCCAAAGCACTTCGGCAACAACAATCCAATTATCCTAGAACTCGCCTGTGGCCATGGTGCGTATACTTTAAGTTTGGCAAAAATGTTTCCAACTAAAAATTTCATCGGCATAGATATTAAAGGCGCGCGTATTTGGCGAGGCGCTAAAACTGCGTTGGGAAAAAAATTAACCAATGTCGCTTTCTTGCGCACGCAAATCCAATTTTTAGATAAATATTTTATAGCAAATAACATTACAAAATCGTCCCCCATCCTTAAGCGAGGAGGGGGACAGGGGGTGGTGATGAAAAACTTAGGTGTGCAAGATGTTCTCTCCACTAAAAAACTAACCCAAAAATCACAACCTATTATTACAGATATTTGGATCACCTTCCCCGACCCATTCCCACGTAAACGCGATATCAAACGTCGCCTCACTTCTCTGCGCTTTTTAGAAATATATAAAAAAATTCTAAAACCAGATGGATTAATTCATCTTAAAACTGATAATTTAAATTTATTTAATTATTCGGTTGAAACTGCTATAGC
This sequence comes from uncultured Gammaproteobacteria bacterium, assembly GCA_964413295.1. GTDB lineage: Bacteria > Patescibacteriota > Patescibacteriia > Patescibacteriales > XYC2-FULL-47-12 > CAYPRN01. The sequence continues at coordinate 3,426 of CAYPRN010000050.1, forward strand.
TGAAAATTGGGAAATAAAAAAAAGCATAAATAATCTTTATGCTTTTGATGATTTATCACCTGAATTGCAAATTAAAACTTTTTACGAAAAACAGCATTTACAGACTGGAAAAACAATTAACTATTTCTGCCTTGTGTCCAAACCCAACTCATCAACCCAGCCATAATAGCAATGAATATTAAAAATCCTTTTTGAAAACCGCCCACTTTATCTTTTAAAAAATCTATTCCTTCAAGCCCCTGTTTTTCAGAAGTAGTAACATCTTTTTCCCGCTCAATGCGAGTGGCGGAAATCTGCGGTTGATCTTTTTTAGTTACTTCTTTTTTTTCCTGTTCATTTAACAACGTATGATCAACTACTTCTATTCCCCTTCCTCCTGCCTGCGAGTTTAGCGCCAAAAAAATACTGCTAAAAATAATAATACAGATGATTACTCCTCCCCTTATTATGAGGGCTTTTTTCATAGTGCCCTCACCTTACTACCATGACATTAAATAGACAAGGGGAAATTTTGTGGATATTTTCTGCTCCATCTGCTTTAGACTTTGGACTTTTTGACTTTGGGCTTATAGAATATCCTCATAATGCTTAATTCTGGCTGTTTTATTTATTTTATCAATAAAAACCGTTATTAAATCGGCTCGCACATCACTGCAGGGCGGTTGTTCTTTTATTAAATATTGGGTGATTGCCTTACGTAGGCTGGCTTGTTTTTTCCATTCTACCGCTTCTGTACCATCTCCATAAACAAATGAAGTTCTAGTTTTAACTTCTACAAAAACAACAAAATCGCCTTGCTCTGCGATAATATCCAGTTCTTGATGGCTGGCTTTATAATTTGTCCTTAAAATTTTATAGCCATGGCGCTTTAAATAATCACAAGCTAACTTTTCGCCATAAGCGCCAATTTGTTGATTATCAGACATATTAAAAACTTATAAAATTTTTAGTATAGTTCCCCCTCCTTAATAAGGGGTGGGGGCAGGCTTGTCCGCCGTAGCTTTAGCGAAGGCGGAGGGTGGTCTAATTTTATAAAAATATTACTTTAGTTTCCCAATGGTACTAATAATGAAATTTAAAACTTAATAAAATTATTCCATTTGTTATATAATTCTTTTGTGGCCTGTAAATCTCCCGCGCAATACTTAGCGATTTCTAAATTTTTACCTTCCCAAAAATATTTTGGCACATCATGACCATTCATGCCGTGAGATTTTGGGCTGTCAATTCCAAATGCTTTGCAATAAAAATCCAGAGAAAATTTTCTGGTGGCACCGTAAAAATTTAATTGCTCTAATAGATCAATATGAATATTAGTGGCATAGCGGTAGGGCGATAAATTTTTAGTCGCCCGCACACCAAGGATGGCGCTACGTACTAATAAAAAAGGACAATCAAAACCGCGCCCGTTAAAAGTAATAAACTGCTGATAATTTCTCATTGCCTGCCAAAATTTTTCTAATATCTCTACTTCACTGCCAGCGCTGTAAAGTATATTATTTTCATTTAAATCTTTTTCATCTTTATCTGTTGCGCGATAATAAACCGCGCCCTTATTGGTCCCTGGATTAAGCATACCAATACAAACAATCTCGGCAGTTAGCGCATATAAAGCTAATTGCTCTTTTGTTTTTTCTATATCTTCATCGTCTTTGCAAAACTTAGTTAAATATTTTTGCTGTTCTTCATCTAAGCTTTCCCAATTAACGCCGGATGTTTCAATGTCAAAAATGATCTTATTCATATTTCTTTCTTAATAATAAAATAAGTAAAATAACTATACCCGCGCTAATCATTATGTCGGCTATATTAAATACTGGCCAGTAAACAAAATTTATATAATCCACCACTGCGTTGTGCCATAAACGGTCTATTAAATTACTTATTGCTCCCATGATAATCAGAAGTAAGGCATACTCCTGCCGGCCAAAATATTTTTTTGTAAATTTAATAAAATAATAAATGAACGCTAATATAATTATTATACTTAAAAAAGTTGCTATCAGGGGCGGGAGTGGCAGGCTAAAAGCAATATTTTTATTTTGAAACAAATCTAAATAAATCCAATTTTTTATAATAACAATATTTTTATTATATAAACTCTGTAACGCCCATTGCTTAATAACCTGATCTGTTAAAAATAAAAAAATGATGCTACTAATCGCAACCATCATTTTATAATTTCCCCTTATTTTTTGTATATATTTATACACTTTTTTGCAATTTATTTTTACAAGCAACACAAGAGCTTGACGCTGGTCTAGCTAATAGCCTTTTTTCGCCTATTTCTTTTTTGCAATACTTACAAATTCCGTAAGTATTTTTTTCAATTTGCTTTAATGCGGTTTCAATATCTTTTAAATCGCTCTCTAAAACCCTACCAACAGATAGGCTTGTGCTATACATGTCTATTTCTTTGGCATTATCATCATTAGTTGATCCTAAATCAACAAACTCTGGACGATGTTTGCCTTTGGCGTGCTTATCTTCTTTAGTAAAATTCTTTAGCTCTTTTTCTATTTCTTTCTTCTTGATTAACAACTCTTTTTTAATTTTATTAATTGCCTTTTTGTCCATATAGATAAATTCATCATTTACACATTTAAGTATATAGTATTTATATAAAAATTACAAACTTACCTGTAAGATATAATAGCGTTGTATACAGTTTTGGATTATGCTGAAAGAATAATTCA
>CAYPRN010000051.1:0-6020 GCA_964413295.1 uncultured Gammaproteobacteria bacterium
ATTTTTATCTCTCTTTTATTTATTATCAGAGCAATAGCTTTAGTATTAGGTGGTTATATTCAGGCAAAAATAACTGCGGACTATGAAGAAGAAACCAGAAATAATTTATTTAGTAAAACATTAAGATCAAACTGGTCTCACTTATTAAAACAAAAAATCGGTTATTTAGAAAATATTTTGATGAGTGATATAGGGCGTGCATCATTTTTGTTGAGTCAAATTAGTAGTGTGATAATGACGCTAACTTCTTTATTAATATATACATTGGTGGCAATAAATATTTCTCTGAACGTTACTTTATTGACATTTGTTCTCGGTGGTATTTTATTTCTTATTTTTAAACCATTAGTACATAAAACACGCACACTGGGTTATGAAACTACTAATATTAATAAAGAGGTGGCTCATTATGTAAATGAAAATATCACTGGCATAAAAACAGCCAAGGTAATGTCAGCTGAAAATCAAATTATCAACATAGCATCCGGATATTTTTACCGATTAAAAAATATAAAAATAAAACTTTTCTTATTTAAAAATATTACCGGCGCTTTTATTCAGCCAGTCAGTTTAATTTTTATCTGTGTAATATTTGCTTTTTCTTACAAATTACCAAATTTTAATTTTGCTTCTTTGGTAGTTATAATATATTTAGTGCAGAGAATTTTTTCTTATATTCAACAATTACAAAATAGTTTGCATCTTACCAATGAGATGGTGCCTTTTTTAAGAAGCGCATTGGACTATGAAGAAAAAGTTATAAAAAACAAAGAAGTAAAAGGAGGCACGGGCCATTTTAAATTTGATGATAAATTAGAGTTTAAAGATGTACGCTTTGCTTATAATACTGAAAAAGAAATTTTAACAAGCGTAAATTTTAGTATTAGCAGAGGGGACATGATAGGATTAATTGGCCCTTCGGGCGCTGGAAAAACAACAATTGTGGACTTGATTTTACGTTTGTTTAATCCTACTAGTGGCAAAATTTTATTAGATGGCAGAAATATTTCAGATATTAACATGAAGGAATGGCGTAATAATATAGGATATGTTTCCCAAGACATCTTTTTACTTAATGATACGATTGCTAATAATATTAAATTTTATGATAACTCTATTTTCGAGAAAGACATAATAAAAGCAATTAAAAAAGCTAATATTTATGACTTTATTCAAAGTTGTTCTGACGGACTAGCTACTGTAATCGGCGAAAGAGGAGTTATGCTTTCCGCCGGCCAAAGGCAAAGAATTATTATAGCCAGAATTTTAGTTAGGCAACCAAAATTTTTAATTTTAGATGAAGCAACTAGCGCTTTGGATAATGAATCGGAAATGCAGATTCAAAAAGTTATTGAAAATTTAAAAGGAAAAGTGACGGTATTAGTTATTGCGCATCGACTTTCTACAGTGATTAATTCTAATAAATTAATAGTATTAGATAATAACAAAATTATTGAGGAAGGAAGCCCTCAACAATTATTAAAAGATAAGAAATCATACTTTACTAAAGTGCATAACTTGAGAGAGTAAGGAGATTAGGTATTATTATTTAAAAAAATAAACATAAAATGCAATTTTTAATAAAAGTAAAAACTAAAATTATAGTAGTAACAACTGAATTTTTTCTTAAGTTAAGTTTATTTATAAATAGCCCCAGATTAACAGCATTAATTTTAGCAATAACCGTAAGGCGAGTTAATAAAAATGGAGAATTTACAGTTTTGTGTTTAGGTAGAAGTATTTTTTCTCTTGATGTAAATGCCCTAGCTGTTTTTGGTAAGAATATAAAATATATTACTATTCAACGACATTTGTTTAGAATAATCCTCCATCATTTTTTAACTAAATTAGAGATAGAGCAGTTAACTGAAGTTAACTATCATACTCATGATATTGGTAAAAAAGGTAAACAAAAATATTATTCATATTTAAAAAAAATGTTTCCTACTTTATGTAAGTTTTTAAATATTGATGTTATTATGTCTGGCAATTTTGGTTACATTGAACAACAAGAAATAGCCAGATTATGCGAAAATGAAAAAAAATTACTTCAAATACCATTTATCGTTTTACATAAAGAAGGATTAGCTATGGCTGGTTTTCATCAGCGGAAGTTAGCATATAATAATCATCAATTTATAGGGGCTAGAATATTTTTATATAATGATAAAATTAAAGATTATTTAATAAAAAACAACATCAAAGGATTGTCATTAGAAAAAATTAGAATTATTGGCATACCTAGATTAGATGCTTATATTCATAATAAAAACTTTACTAAAGAAAAACAAATAGTTTTCTTCGCCTTTTATCCAGAATTTAGATTTAATTATCTTATTAAAGATGATAATCAAAGATTAGTTGCTTATCAAAGATCAGAGCAGTTTTATAGATATGTTATGAATTTTGCTAAAGATAATCCAGAAGTAAAAGTTATTATAAAAACAAAAGTAGCTAAATTTTTTCTTGATTATGTTAAAGATATTTTTAATAAATATTTTAAAGAGCCATTAGATAACTTAGAAATTACTAACATAGGTGATTCAGCGCAATTAATTCCGCAATCTATGGCGGTTATTGGCTTTAACTCTACAACTCTGATTGAAGCCGTTATTGCCAACAAGGTCGCTATCTCACCTTATTTCGGCGATATAATTACAGATAAACCATGGGATTACTTCACTGGTTTTGAAGAGCTTATTAATTATGCAAAAGATGAGAATGATTTACAGCGTTATATTTTTAATATTGATAAATATTTAAATTACGATATACAAATTAAGGATAAATATCTTAGTCAAATAGTAGATTTACCGCTAGGAAATTCTAGTCGTAAGACAGAAGAAGAAATAATAAAAACGATTAAAGAATATAAAAACGTATGAACACTTTTGTAGATAAATAACTTAATAATAAATATTTATTAACTTAATAATTATGAAAAAATTTAATAATGAAACAGTAGAAATTTATAATCACTTTAAAGAACAAGTTGGTTCAGAAAGTGGAGCACAATTTTTTAGTATTCAAAATATAAAAGATATTTGTCACGAAATTAAACCAAAAAGAGTATTAGAAATGGGTGGGGGAATAGGGACTCTGAGCTATACAATTCTTAGTAATTCCAATGCTTTTTTAGATATTTATGAACAAAATAGTTTTTGTCGAAGTAGGCTTGAAGAGAATTTGAAGCAATTTCAGGGTCGTTATCAAATTATCAACACTTATCGGATGCTGCCACCGTCAAGAGAATACGATTTAATGATAATAGATGGTGGCGCTGGAAAAGGAAGGGATAAAGGTTATTTTCAATCTGCTTGGTTTTTTCTTAGTTATATACAATCAATTAAAATTGTATACGTTGAAGGGCGCCGTCGTTTACAACGAATATGGGCGCGCAAAGCGTTGCGCCAGCGTTATATTTATAAATTAACCAAATATGATAAAAAATATAATAAAGCAGAGGATGTCGATGAAAAATCACAAGAAGGATTGAAAATTGGAGGATTGAAAATTGAATGCCGACCGTCGAAATTTAGATTGCTAAGGTTAATAAATTATTTTTTTTGGGAGATAAGAGAAGTTACTTTATTTAAATATTTTATCTTATATAGAATTAAAAAAATTAAACTTTTTTTAAATTATAATTTACCACGAAGAGATAATAAAAACGATTAAAGAATATAAAAATGTATGAATACTTTTATAGATAAATGGAAAAAAATGAAAAATAAAGACGCTAGTTCTGATGAACAGTCTCTTTTTACGGATTTAAATAATATTCCCTTGACTCAAAGACAATTTAACATGTATCATCTATTTAAGTTTATGGAAAAATTTTTAATTAATAGAAAAAATGTTCTAGAAATAGGATGTGGTAGAGGTACTATGTCACTATTTGCTAAAAAATATTTAAACGCCGAAGTGTCTTTATTAGATACTTCTTCAGATGCCTTAGAAATTGCTCAAAGAGAATTTAATAAAAATAATGTTGAGGCAAAATATTATCTAGCTAACGCTTGTAGTACAGGATTACCTGATAATGCGTATGATGCTGTAATTTCTATTGGTTTAGCTGAACATTTAGATAACCCCCATGATTTATTTATTGAACAATTGCGTTTATTAAAACCAGGAGGCATTATGATTTCTTTAAATGTACCTAAAAAATTTTCTATCCAATCCTTAAATAATGTTTTAAAATTTTTCAAAAAAAAATTCAGCAAAGAAAAGGATAAAATAAAAAAAGATTATTATCGTAATTCTCTTAAAGCAATTGAATATAAACAAATTGCCAAACAAGTAGGTTTTCAGCAATTAAAAATTACTCACGTTACTCCTTTTCCTATTTTTACACCAGTAAAAATATCTACTGATAAGTTTATTACTAACATTTATAAATTAATTGTAAAAGTAAGAAAATCTTTTTTATCCCAACCCTATAAAACTAATATTATTTTAGCTAAATCACATTTTTTAATTGGTTATAAAAATAAATAAAGTATGTCTAGTTTAACTTCAGTTTGTTATCATTACCTCAAAAGAAAAGATAATTTCCATAGGATTTATGGACATGATTTTAATTTGTTTAAAAAACATATCGATTATTATTTAAAAAATTATACCATTATTTCAGCTGATGATGTTATACAGAAAAATTTCAAAAATGATAAAAAATATTTATTACTTACTTTTGATGATGCTTTAAAAGAACAGTATACATCTATAACTGAATATCTTAATCAGAAAAATATTAAAGCAGTGTTTAATATTTCTACCTGTATTTTTGAAAATTTACCACCTAATCCACAAATTTGGCATTTTAGCACAGCTTATTATGGTATTAGAAAATTTTATAGTTTTTTTATTAAACAATTACAAGTATTAAATTCAGAATTTATTAAATTATTACCAGTAGATCCAGACAAGATACAAATTGATGCACTCTATAAAGTTTTTAAGAATTTTGTTAAAAGGGAGATAGAACATAAAGATTTACGACAAACACTACTAGGAGTTTATAAAGAGCATATAGAAATAGATTTCCCGGAATTTATGCAGGAAATTTTTTTAAGTAGCGATGATTTAAAAAAAATTAGTACAGCTGGACATACAATAGGCGCGCATACTCATACCCACCCGGTTATCCAAGGAGTTCAGACAGATAATGCTATGTTTAAGGAAGAAATAATTAAGTCCAGAGAAATTTTAGCTAGCATTATTAATAAACAAATTAATGTTTTTGCTTATCCTTTCGGAGCGGAAGAAGATATTTTAAATGATCCTCAGACCATCACTAAAATAAAAAATCAATATCAATTAATATTAACTACCTATAAACAAGATGATTTATTTGATAAATTTAATTTTGGGCGGTATCTTTCCCAAGGAGATGACAACACTAACGATTTAGAAAATAATTTATGGTCTTATTTAATTAACTAATTATGTTAGAAAATTTTACTCAAACTAAAACAATATCAGGCAAGTCAGTTTTTATTATCGCCGAAATTGGTAAAAATTTTATTCAAACTGAAGAAGATAGACCTGTAGTTGAATATTTAGATAACGCCAAAAAATTAGTGAAAGCAGCTAAAGAGGCTGGCGCTGATGCGGTTAAATTTCAAACACATAACATAGAGGATGAGCAATTAAACATAAAAGTAATTTCGTCGCATTTTAAAGGTAGTGATCGTTATCAGTGGGTAAAGCGAAATCACAATATTACCCCGATTGAATTTTGGCGAGAGTTAAAACAATATGCTGATGAATTAGGAATTATTTTTTTTTCAACTCCGATGAGTCGAGGTGCGACTATAAAACTAGCTGAATTAGATCTGCCATTATGGAAAGTTGGTTCAGGTGATTTGACTAATCTCCCCTTATTTGAATATTTAGGCAAAACTAGAAAACCGATTATTTTATCTACTGGTATGGCGACGATTAAAGAAATTAGAGAGGCAGTAGAAACAATTGAAAAAACTGAGAATAAGCAAATCATTATTCTCCACTGCACTACT
>CAYPRN010000052.1:0-5981 GCA_964413295.1 uncultured Gammaproteobacteria bacterium
ATCTTATTCTTAAAATTTATTATAGACTGGTATTATAATGGAAATTAGGTTATTTTGATGCATAATTTACTTCTAAACTTGATAAAAAATTAAACTCATGATATTATTATAATATAATTTCGATCATTGTAAAAAAATAAGAGGTGAAAAAAAATAAAAAAGAGAATAAAAGTAACTTTTGATTTTTACAGAAAAACATTTAATACTCCAGAAAAAGCTGAGATAGATTCTGGACACTTTAGTAGTAACCCTGATGTTACTGGTCTTGGTCCAAGCAATAATGATACCATACTCCATGTTATACATAAAACTACAGAAAAAGAGAGGGTGCTTGTTGTTCCTGTTAAAAGTCTTCATGGCGTGAATCCATAATTTCACTTTAATCTTTCATCGCAGTTCTTACCTAAGGACTGCGTTTTTTATTTTTTCCCCTCAATTTCTTCCCAAAATCGTTTAAAAAAATTTATCATAAATTTATGCCGTTCACGTGCAATGCGTTTACCAGTTTTAGTTAATATTTTATCTTTAATATTTTTTAATTTAAATTCATATTCTAAAACAGCTGAATCCTCCTTAGTAAAAGCATAATCTTTTACTTTTAAATTTTTAATAACCTTTTTTTCATTACCAGTGTACATTGAATTAGACCCAGCACTGCCAGCAAACAAAAAATCTCTACCAATACCAACCGCACCAATAGAATCAATTTTGTCAGCATCAAATAAAACCCTTGCTTCAATTGTTTCTGGCACATGATAATTGCGGTAGCGATGGCAAATTATGCAATGTAAAATATTTTCAATATCTTGTTTATTAACTTTTAATTTCTTTAAAAACTTACCAGAAATTTCCGCGCTTTTTTCTGCATGACAAAATTTACCTTTTGTTTTCATTTCATCTCGTCTGCCAATATCATGCAATAAAGCTGCAACTTCTAAAATTTCTAAATTAGCTTTTTCTATTTTACCTATTTTTAAAGCTAAATTTTTAACTCTCTCAACATGCGTCCAATCATGACAGCCACTAGCGCCAATAAAATATTTTTTTGCTTCTTTTTCAACTTTTTCAATAATTTTTTTTGAAATTCGCATAAATAGCAATTTAACAATTTAACAATTTAACAATTTTTTCAATTTGTTTCTCCCAACTAAACTTCTTCACCCATTCTCTTCCCTGCTCGCCTAATTTAACACGCAACTCTTCATCTTTACATAATTTAACAATCGCATTTTTAATTTCTTCCACACTTTCTGGATTTACTAATAATCCATTCACACCATTCTGAACCGCATCTCGCACTCCCCCGCTATCGCCAGCAATGACTGGCTTGCCGTGGGCGTTCGCTTCTAAATAAACAATTCCAAATCCTTCAAAATCTCCATCAACATTCCTGCTCGGCATAATAAATATGTCGCACAGTTCGTACCATGCTTGTATTTCATTATCATCTGCATCTGTAATACAAATAAGATTTTTAATATCCGTATGAACAGGACAGTGTCCTGTTCCTACTAAGACATAGACAATATTCTGATATTCTTTTTGCACATTGGGTAATACTTCAATTACTTTATCAAATCCTTTCCTCTCAACTAATCTTCCAACTTGCAATAAAATCTTTTTACCCTCCAGATTATACTTTTCTCTCAACTGCGCTATACGTTGTGCGTTATGTGTTACGCGTGTTTCAATTCCGGGATTTACAATTTCAATTTTATTTTCATCTACTAATTCTTTTAACAACTCCCCTGTATAATTATTCGCCGTAATCACCTTCTTAGCATTAGCTAAAATCTTGCGGGTTATTTTTTTCTTGCGCGCATGCTTATTAATAATCCCTAATTCCATGCCATGAATAAAAACAACATAATCAAACCTTATGATTCTGCTTAACCAATACGCTACTGTGCCTAATGGTAAAACATGACCGACTAATACTGTCTTCACTTTGTACTTTTTAATCGCTCGCCATAAATAAAATACAGAAAAAATCCAATGCGGTTTAGTTAATTTTTTCCCTGTCAATACAAAAATACCACCACTGGACTTGTCATCCGTAGCATTCTTGTCATCTATAGCTTTAGCGTTGAATGAAGCGAAGAAGGGCTTGTCGTCCGTAGCCTTGGCGAAGGACGGCCAGTGTTTTACAACATTACTATAATAAGTAGCTACTCCGCCTATTTGGGGTGGATACTCTAATGTAAATAATAATGTATTATCTTTTGACATATTTTTTCCTCACAAATTTACAAATCAGCTACAAATATTACAAATAATTATTCGTGATATTTGTAGCTGATTTGTAAATTTGTGGGGTGTAACTTAAGCTTTACCTATAATAGCATTACGAATGCTAATAATATCTTCTTTTATATAACCCTTTAGTATATACAAAACTCCAATATATACAACTGCTCCCACAAAAACACTGGCAATAATCGGAATATAGGCCTTAATCAACCAGATAACCAGTCCCATAATCAAAACTGACAATAGCGCTTTAGCAAAAACAGTAATAATAACCTTTTTATGATACTCAATAATTTTCGGCACCCAGAATAGGCCTAAAATCAAAAGCAAGGCATTAGTTATCAGCACTGTAATACTTGCGCCAATCGCCTGATAACGAGGAATCAGAAAGATATTTAATAGCACACTAAATACCAATACTATCCCCATGTTGGCCGTATTTGTTCTTTGCCGATCACAGGCATTAAGTAATGACCCGACAGGATAACTGGCAAATATAAAAATCAAACTGGCAACAATAATCTGCAACGGCAAAATTGACCCCGTATATCCTTCTTTAAAAATCAACACAATCCTGTCGGCCAATACAATGATTCCAAAAGAAATTGGCAAAGCAATAATAATCAAATAATTCATGGCCCGCTCAAAAATAACAGACAGCTGTTTTTTATTATGAACATAATAAGAACTCATGGCTGGAAAAAGTGAAGCTACAAAAGCCAGTGGCAAAAACTGCAAAGCAAAAGTTATTTTAAAAGCCACGCTGTATAATCCAACATAAGTGTCCCCAGCCAAAATGGACAGTAAGATGCTATCAAAATAAGTATAAAATCTCTGAAAAATTCCAAACAAAGCAAATGGCAAAGACATTTTAATAATATTGCGAATTATATTCTGATTAAATTGTGGCCACAAAGACATCTTCCACCGGTATCTTACAATCCCAGCTGAATACAAAAAATTAATAGCACTGGCCACTACAATCGCCCCCATCAGCCAATGCAAACTATAATTAAAATACAAGAACAAACTACCCATGCTTAAAATCAACGCCTGATACAAAACCACCGCAAAACTCTCAAAGCTTAAATTATGAAAACCACGACTGACTGCAAAAAAAGTTAAGGTAAAAGAATCTAAAATCATGGCCACTGAAGAAAGGTAAACCAACTGCTTAGTCAATTCCGGATAACCCATTAGATTGATTAAAACAAAAACAGTTACCAGAGAAAATAAAGTCAAAATCAACTTCAACCCAATCACATTACGCAAATAATATTCAGCTCGATTACGCACCTTAGCCGTCTCCCTTATCAACACCGAAGCCATTCCCACGTCAATGAAGATAGCAAAAATCGTGGTGAAAGAAATAGCGAAATAATACTTGCCTAAATTTTCCGGCCCGATCGCCCGCGCGATAATTATAAAATAACTAAAAGAAATGACCTTTTGTAAAATTAAGGCCAGAGTAAAATAACTGGTATTTTTTGCGATATTGGCTACTTTCATATATTCTTATTATACTGATATTTTGCTAAAAAAACAAAGTCCCAGTGGTGGGACTGTTGGCGTGTTGACAAAAACTACTAACAGTACTATACTGTCAAAAGACTAATCTTTAAATTTTCACATTCTATACATAAAATGGAGGATAAAAAAGTGAGTCAAAGAAAATCAACATCACAAATTGACAAAATGCCTCATAAACCAATAGACGAGGAAGGATATATTACATGTTGTAACAAGCTTGTTTATGCAGGAGGAATTGGTCCGGTTTGGTGTTTTAAATGTCATACACAACACTACGCCTATTGGCCAGAAAGAGAAAAAAATGAAAAAACTATCCCAGTCTTTGTTTAAGTCATTCTTATCTCTTTTTGTAGATCAGACTGAAGACATTGAGAACCAACAAATGGACCCGAGTGGCTATATCAAGTGCTGTGGAATATCCATCTTTGCTGGTGGAAGAGGACTAGTCGAATGCAGTACATGTGGTAAAAAATACTACGCTCATTTCTAAAATTCATAAATAATAAAAGCCGTAAGGAACTTTAAATCTTACGGCTATTTTTTATTTGCTTTAATAAATTTTATGGCATTGGCTGATATTTCCTTGTTCATAGTTACATAAATTATACCACGTCCTTGCCACGCATGTAAAAAAGAAAAAACCACCCTTACAAAAACGAGTGGTTTTTATTATCTAAATTTAATGAAGGTTGCGTCGGCGAGGACCGTTAGAACTTTTTCGAGATCCTCGTGAACTAAAACCTTTTCCGGCAGGACGTTGGTTTGAACGTTGACTGAAGCTTCCAGAACGTTGACCAGATTCTTGGCTAGAACCTTGACTTGGGCGCTGATTAGAACGTTGACCAAATTTTGGACCAGCAGAACTTTTACCAAAACGCTTACCAAAGGTTTTGCCAGAATTTTGGCTACTAGCAGAGCTTTTACTAAAACGCTTACCAATACTGTTACTAGATCGGTTGGCAGAGCGCTGGGGGCGACCAACAGAACGGCTCGGACGCCCATGGCTCGGACGACTCGGACGGGATGATCTAAAATTTCTCCGTGGTCTATTGTCAGCAAAGTTTGGATCCGGGGTGGCGGAAGTAACGCCGTGGGGTAGTTTAGAGATTGGTAGATTTTTCTTTATTAATCGTTCAATATCAAAAATATCTCGCTTTTGCGATGGGGTGGCAAAAGAAATGGCATGACCTTCATGTCCAGCGCGACCAGTGCGACCAATACGATGGACATAGTCTTCTGGTTTTTCTGGTAAATCATAGTTGATGACTAATTCAATGTTTTTAACATCAATACCACGGGCTGCAATGTCAGTCGCTACTAGCACACGAAATTCTCCTGATTTAAAACCTCTCAGGGCTGTTAGACGTTGATTTAAAGTGCGGTTGGAATGTATTTCAGTGGCAGTGTAACCAACCGCGCGAATGCCAGCAGAAATTTTTTTGGCACCGTGTTTGGTGCGAGAAAATATTAAGGTTGAACCTTTGTGTTCGGCCAATAATTTTTTTAATAATTCAACTTTGGCGGGTTGATTAACGAAAAAGATTTCGTGGGTAACATTTGGCGCGGCTGTGCCAGAGGGAGTCACCTCTACCCGTACTGGTAGGCGCATGTATGATGTTGCTAGGTCAACAATGGTTGCTGGCATGGTCGCTGAAAAAAGCATGGTTTGACGTTCTTTAGGTATATACTGAAGAACTTTCTTAATCTGCGGAGCAAAACCCATATCTAACATGCGATCAGCTTCGTCTAAAATTAATGTTTTTACATTATTTAATGAAACAGTTTTTCGCGCTAAATGATCTGCTAATCTTCCTGGTGTAGCAATAATTATTTGAGGATTACAACGTAGACTTTTGATTTGTTTAAACATGTTGTCGCCACCAATAATAACGCTAGTGCGCAATTTCATAGAACTACCAAGTTTGATAAGTTCTTCATTAACCTGTATGGCTAATTCACGAGTTGGTAATAATATTAAAGCGCTACCCTTAAACTGTCTAAGACGTTGCAGGGTAGGAATACCAAAAGCTAAGGTCTTGCCAGTACCTGTTTGAGCAATCCCCATAATATCTTTATTCTGCAAAGCGTGCGGGATTGCTTGATATTGAATAGGAGTTGGTATAGTAAACTTTAATTTGTCTAAAACTTCCAAAAGCCAAGGTGATATGCCCATGCCATCAAAAGTATGTTTTGTGTTTTGT
>CAYPRN010000053.1:0-5742 GCA_964413295.1 uncultured Gammaproteobacteria bacterium
TTACCCTATAATCCACTCATTACTCTTTTTCACTCTTTCTATCAATTCTGGATATTTACTTATGCCTTGAGCCATGATGTTTTCCGCGGCTTCTTTAGCTTCTTTAATTAAAACATAGTCGTCTAAAGTAGCTATTTTCATTTCTGGAAAACCTTTTTGGGCTGTACCGTAAACTTCGCCCGGACCTCGCATTTTTAAATCTTCTTCTGCTAACTTAAATCCATCCTTGCTTTTAGCAAAAGTATCTAAACGTTGGCGAGTTTGTGGATTTAAAGAATCAGCAAAAAGTAAACAATATGATTGCATATCACTACGCCCTACCCGTCCGCGAAACTGATGTAACTGCGCTAAACCAAATCTTTCTGCCCCCTCTATCATCATAATTGTAGCATTAGGAATATCTACTCCTACTTCAATGACAGAGGTTGATACTAAAATATTTATTTCATTTTCCAAAAACTTTCGCATTGTTTCTTCTTTATTAGGTGTCTTTCCTCCCAAGGCGGACCCGCCTCGGGCGGGCATTTTACCGTGCAAATAAGCTATCTGCAAATCTTTAAAAATACGTTCATTTAATTTTTTATATTCTACTTCTACAGATTTTACGCCTAATTTATCAGATTCACTGATCAATGGACAAACTACAAATACTTGTTGTCCATTGGCGATTTCTTTTTTAATAAAACCATAAGCGTCAGTTCGTTTTTTTTCCGGCACTAAATAAGTGTTAATCGTCTTGTGCCCCTTAGGCATCTCATCAATAATAGACAAATCTAAATCTCCATAAACTGTTTGTGCTAAACTACGCGGAATAGGCGTAGCTGTCATTGCTAATAAATGTGGAATGGTTTTAGAATTTCCAGATTTTTTTCTAAGTGCCTTTCTCTGCTCCACCCCAAAGCGATGTTGTTCATCAATAATCGCCAGCGCTAAATTTTTAAATTCTACATCTTCCTGTATCATCGCGTGCGTGCCGACTACAATATCTAACTCACCAGATTTGATTAAATTTAAAATTTCTTTTTTTGTCATTGCGAGTGATTTTGTATCAACAAAATCACGTGGCAACCCCGTTTCTACAGCAATGTCATTTTCCTCACGGGATTGCTTCTCCGCCAGCTGGCGGATCGCAATGACAGCATTAGTTTTCCGACTAGATCTAGTAAACAATCCGACTCTTACTTTACTGTCTTTGAATAATTTACACAAAGTATCATAGTGCTGGCTAGCTAAAATTTCCGTCGGCACTAGCAAGGCGCTTTGTTTTTTATTTAAGGTTACATTAAGCATAGCCAAGGCCACCGTTACGGTTTTACCACTTCCCACATCACCCTCTAACAAACGAGACATTGGTTTATTATTTTCCATGTCCCGAATAATTTCCCAACTTGATTTCTTTTGCGCATCTGTCAATGAAAATGGCAAAGTTTTTACAAACTCTTGAGTTTCTTTTTTAAAAAATTTTATTTTATCTGATTTATGTCTCTTAACTTCTGCTTTTTGCATCTGAACTGTTAGTTGTATTAAAAATAATTCATTAAATTTTAACCGCCTGCTTGCCTGTTCAAATTCAGCTTGACTATTAGGAAAATGAATAATACTTATAGCTTTATTCAAAGGCATTAAAGAATATTTTTTAATTACTTCGTTCGGCAACAATTCAGGAACTTGCGCGGCCATACTGATAACTGATTTAATTAAAAAACGCACCTGCTTATTAGTTAAGTTAGCAGTCAAATGATAAACCGGCACTAATCCTTGCGTATGAATAGCTCTACCAGATGTTAATCGTTCATATTCTGGTCCGTTCATTTGTGGACCAGTAACATCTTCCTGCACTAATCCCGCCAATGATACCTTTTCCCCTACTTTTAGGGTCCGACTAATAAACGGCTGGTTAAACCAAATAATTTTCAGCTGACCGCTTTCATCATTAATAAGCGCCTCGGTAATCATCATTCGCTTCCTCGGACTTCGTTTATTCTGAATAAATTCTAAAATTCCCTGCACACTAACTTTTTTCCCGGCTTGTAATTCAGAAATTTTTACAATCTGCGAATAATCTTCATAACGAAAAGGATAATATTCTAATAAATCTTGAACATTTTTGATGCCCAGTTTATTTAATTTTTGAGCAACTGCTTTGCCGATTTTATTTATTTTTTCTATTGTTGTATCTAAGGTTAGCATATTTTTTGCTGGTCGGAACAGCTACCCGCTTCGCCATAGCTTTAGCGAGGCGAGTAGTTGTTCCGACCAGCAGAACACAATTTAAAATTAGTATAAAAACATTGTAGCATACCACTTAATAAAAAGAAAAAAGGCCAAAAATTGGCCTTTAAATTTATTACTTTTTCTACTTATGTTTTGTATCCTCCATCTCTTTTTCTTTCTTTGGAGGCTCACAACAGATAATCTGTAAAAGGGCAAGAGTGCTCGATGGTACAAGGTCATCTAACTTTCTGTCATTGAGTAAGTGAAACCTTGTCATGTTATTCATTTCCCTCTCCTTATTTCATAGTATGCTCGCATGTTAACATGATTACTTGTTTAAATCAAGTATTTCTATTTCTGGCATTTATCACAATAATGAGTTCCTCTGCCACCTTGCTTTATTTTTTTAATCACGCCTATTTGACAACGTTTGCACTTTTCCTTTGCTCGTCCATATACTTTTAAAAAACTTATAAAACTTCCTTTATTACCACCTGTGTCGCGATAATTATTAAAAGTAGTACCTCGTTTTTTAATAGCTGTTTTTAAAATCTGTTTACTGCCTTGGTATAGTTTTCTTATTTCTTCCTCGTTTAAAGTTGAAACTTTGCGACTAGGCTTTACTTTAGCATAAAAACAAATTTCATCCGCGTAAATATTACCAATCCCAGCAATTAACTTTTGATTTAGCAATAATGATTTAATATTTGTCTTCCAAAACTTTATCGCGGGACTTGTCCTGCGAAGCTTTAGCGTAGTAGGATTTTGTAAAACTTTTTTAAAAGTTTTTAAAGTAAAGTTTTTATCTAATGGTTCCACTCCATAGTTTGCTAAAACTTTTTCCAATTCCTGCTTATCAACAATTTTCATATAACCAAACTGTCGCATATCATTAAAAAATAATTGTGACTTATCGCTGAAGGTAAAAATAATATGAGAAAATTTATTTGGCAACTCATCTATTTTTAGCTGACCATGTCCGCCAGCTATAACATGTTTATCCTTTTGATAAATCAACTGCCCAGTCATTTTCAGATGGATTAATAAAAATCCATCTTTCTTTAGATGGATAATTAATAATTTTCCCCAGCGGTCAATTTTTTTAAAAGCGCTTTCTTTGAGTACGTTAATAAATTTTTTCTTACTGCCCTTAATTAAACGTGGCTTTTTTACAACCACGTCTTTAATTTTTTTATTAATGATTTTACGAGACAAATCCTTGCGAATTGTCTCTACTTCTGGTAATTCGGGCATGAATTTATTTTTTCTTTTTATAAAATATGTTATACTTAAAATGATACTAATTGATACTTTTAATATTACTATGACTGTGGATAAAAATCAAATTTATAATACTGAAGAAGTAGCAGAAATTTTAAGGGTTTCACCAATTACTATAAAAAGGTATATTGCTGAAAATAAAATTCCTTCAATTAAATTTAATGGTTTGAGGAGGTTTAAAGGTGAGGATTTGATTAAAATTTTAAAAATTAAAAAACATGGTAAACAATTGGCTTAATACAATTCAGAATATAAATTGCCTTGAAGCTTTAAAATTATTGCCAAATAATTCTATTGATTTAATTTTTACAGACCCCCCTTATGGTTTAAACAAAACTGGCATTAAAAACGATCATAATTTGGATTTATTTTATTCAATATTACCTGAAAGTTATCGGGTCTTGAAAAACGATACATTTTTAATAACTTTTTTCAGCACAAAATTTTTGCCAGATATTTTTAAAAATAATCCATTCCAATATTTTTGGAATTTTATTTTATATTGTCCTAATGGAAGAGTAGCATCGCCAATAGGGTTTACAAAATATATGTCTTGCATGGTATTTAAAAAGGGTAATCCAAAAATGATCAAGAGGTGTAAGGATATTTTTGTGGATACTCCTGGAAAAATGGTAGAGCCAGATGAAGGTTTTATTAATCACCCTACACCCAAGCCCAAAACTTTTATTAAAGAACTTTTAATGATGTTTTCAAAAGAAAATGATATTATTTTAGACCCTTTTATTGGAGGTGGCAGTACAGCAGTTGCTTGCAAACAACTAAAGAGGCATTATATAGGATTTGAAATTAATCCAGAATATTGCGAGTTGACTATAAACAGACTAAAGAAATTTTAATATGCAAAACAAACAAGAAACTTTAGGACAATATTTTACCAAAACTGAAATAGTCAAAAAACTATTAGATTTATTATTTGATCATAAAAAATATAGTCTAAATATAAAAATCATGGAGCCTTCATCTGGAACAGGAAATTTTATTAAAGTCTTAAAACAAAAAGGATTTGAAAATATTGATGATTGTGAGATAGATTCAGAATTAACAAAAAAACCATCTGATTTTTTTAATCTATCAATAAAAAATAAATATGATTTTATTGTAGGCAATCCCCCGTTTAGCAAATATAATCTGAAAGATAGTTATTTTTTTCCAAAAAATTATTTAAAGTCAAGGGTTTCATTAATTGATTATTTAACAAAAAATGAATTAAAAAAAGAAAAAGAAAAGATTGAGAATATTTTTATATTAAAAGCCTTGAAGCACTTAAAGGATAAAAACTCCACAATTGGTTTTGTTTTGCCCATTTCATTTTTTATAAAAAATAAAAACAAGGCAGTAAAAAAAGAAATTTTAAAACATTTTTCAACAATTATTGTCTACCAAAATGATAAAATATGGTTTGATCGGAATATACCTTGTTGTTTTGCCATATTTACTAATATTGAAAAATTAAAAGATAAAATAATTATAATATACGAGAATAGTACTAAAAATGAAGAAGTGTTTAATATAGATAAATTTAATGAGGAGCTAATTCCACAAATAATTTTTCATAAAAATAATGGCTATATTAAAAATGACAAAGGTATTCCACTTGAAAAATTTTTAGAGAATAAAAATATAAAAATTAAAAAATCATACAAAGAAAATAATATTTCTGCAAAAAATATTCTTACAAAAAACAAAATTCCACCAGATAAAGCAATTGAAGATTATAAAATTGCAGTAGTTAGAGTTGGAAATGTAAGCGTAGGAAAGTGTGGCTTAGTTAATGTCAGGGAAGATATTTTAAATGATATGTTTTACGTTTTTGATGTCCAAAATCAATATAAAAAAAATAAACAAATAAAAGAAATTATTTGCAAACAAATTAATGAGAGAATTGATTATTTTAGAAATATCACTTGTCGAGTAGGCAGCAAATCAATTAAAAAAGAAGATATTTATAATTTCAAGGTTATTATTTAGTAATTGATTGCATTATATTTATCAAATCGTTTTTATGGTTTTTTGAAGCGTGAGCTAAGGTAATTATTATTTCTTTTATGTCTTGAATGGATGGCGACCATTCTCCAAAACAGCCTTTGCCTAATTCTTCTGTTTTTTTAACTTCACTATTAAGGTTTTTTAATTTCAAAAATTGATTATTAAATGGAATCAAAACATACATATGAGGATGTGGTTCAAGCCCAAAATCACCTAATTTAAAAGTTATTCTTACTTTTA
>CAYPRN010000054.1:0-5681 GCA_964413295.1 uncultured Gammaproteobacteria bacterium
TGTATAGTTTAAAAAGGGCCATCAGATTTTTTGGGATAGAAGCGAATATTTCGGAAGACGAAGCGTCCATAAAAAAATCGGATGCGGTGATTTTACCAGGAGTTGGTTCTTTTGAGGCCGGAATGAGGGGTCTTAAAGTGAGGGGATTAGTAGATGTTATTAAAAAGTTTGCAGAGTCCAACAAACCAATGCTTGGAATTTGCTTGGGAGCGCAATTAATGTTAAGTACTGGACATGAATTTGGAGTTTTTGACGGATTGGATATTATTAAAGGTAAAGTTATTCGTTTCCCAAAATTAAAGAATAATGAAAAAGTGCCACATATCGGATGGAATAATGTTTATAAATCATCACAAAAATGGGAAAAAAGTATTTTTAGTTCAATGGAAGAAAATTTTGACGCTTACTTTGTTCACTCTTATATTTTAGCCCCAGATAACAAAGAAAATATTTTTAGTTTAACAAAATATGGGGAATATGAATTTTGTTCGACAATAAGAAAAGGAAATATTTACGGATGTCAATTTCACCCAGAAAAAAGCGGTCCCGTTGGTCTAGAAATAATTAAGAATTTTATTAAAATTGTAGATAATTATGAGAAAAATTTTAGATAAGCAATTAATAAAACTTCCACAACAGGTAAAATTTTGTACTCGCTGTGTAGTGTCCAACCAGAGACCTCGCACTGAATTTGATGAAGAAGGTGTTTGTAATGCTTGTCGTTATATAGAAAGAAAGAAAAAAATTGATTGGAAAAAAAGAGAAGATGAGCTTGTTAAGGTTTGCGATAAATATCGCTCTAAAGATGGAAGTTTTGATGTAATAGTTCCATCAAGTGGCGGTAAAGATAGCGGGTTTACGGCTCATACGCTTAAAACTAAATATGGCATGCATCCGTTTTGCGTGACATGGGCGCCATTTATATATACTGATATCGGTTGGAAAAATTTTCAGAATTTTATTAATTCTGGTTTTAGTGATTTAAATTTTTTTCCAAACGGCATATTGCATAGAAAATTAGCCAGAGTTGCTTTTGAATTGAAAGGGGATGCTTGGGAGCCGTTTGTTTTTGGACAAAAGGCGTATGCTTTCCATATAGCGATTAAATTTGGCATTCCGCTTATTTTTTACGGAGAGAATGGCGAAGTAGAATATGGTGGTTCAATGCAAAATGTTAACAAACCATATGAGTCTGTCGCTAACTGGGAAGAATTATACTTTAAGGGTACAGGCTTAGATGTCTTATTAAAATTTGGTTATGAAATGGGTATTCTTACTAAAGACGAATCAGAAGACAAAACTTTTGATTTTTATAGGCCGCCGAAATTAAAGGACGTAGAAAAACTTGGCGCGCAAATGCACTGGCATTCTTATTATCATAATTGGGTTCCTCAAGAAAATTTTTATTATGCTCAAAAAAGCACAGGGTTTATTGTGAATGAAGACGGACATTCTGAAGGCACTTATTCTAAATACGCAAGTCTAGATGATAAGACAGATGGATTTCATTTCTATCTTGGATATATAAAATTTGGTTTGGGTAGAGCAACTAGAGATGCAATGATGGAAATTCGGTCAGGTCATATCACAAGAGAAGAGGGGGTTTCTTTGGTTCGTAGATATGATGGAGAATTTCCTAAAAAATATTTTAAAGAATTTTTGGAATATTTGGATATTACTGAGGACCATTTTTGGAAAATTATTGATTCTTATCGATCTCCTCATCTTTGGAAAAAAGTCAATGGAGAATGGAAACTAAAATATCAAGTAAGCTAAATTAAAAATTATGCCAAAGAAAAAAGATACTATTTTAGTGATTATTCCCGCCCGTTCAGGGTCAAAGAGAATTCCTAATAAAAATATTAGAAATTTTTTAGGCAAGCCGTTGATTGCCTATACGATTAAACAGGCTTTGGCATGTAAGTTGTTAGATCGGGTAATTGTTGACACTGATTCGCCTAAAATTGCCAAAATAGCTAAAAAATACGGAGCTGAAGTTCCTTGGTTGCGGCCGGATCATTTAGCCCAAGATAATTCGCAAGTTGTTTATAGTATTTTAAATGTTTTAGCAAGATTAAAAAAAGAGGAGGATTATGTCCCAACGTATATCATGATTTTACAAACTACTTCTCCTTTAAGGGAAATGAAAGATATTGAAGATTGTTGGAAAATGATTCAATCTACTAACGCTACTACTGTATTAACTGTTTGTCCTACGCATCCAAGATTATATCATTTAAGCCACAATAATGACTTTATTTTAGTTAATGGTTCGGAAAGTCAATCAACCAATATGCAAGCTTGGCAGCCAGGATATATTATAAATGGATCTTTTGTTTATATTGTGAAAACATCAGCTTTACTTAAAGAAAAAAGAATTATTACCAAAAAAACAAAAGCAGTTATTTGTCCCAAATGGCGTTCAATAGATCTAGACACTCCTGAAGAGTGGGCCATGGCTGAGTTGCTGTATAAAAATAAACAACGTGTGATTACGCGTATTAAGAGTTTAAACAAATAATTATTATAGATGTTTTTTAAAAAAGAAAAATTACAAATAATATAAAATAAATTTAGTATTTATAAAAATAAAAAAAGACTATTCAATAATAGCATAAATATTTTATTGAATAGTCTAAGATTGTTATTTATTTTGCCACAAAACTCTTAATAAGATTATATAATTTATTCAAAGCTTTGGGCGGAGGAATTAAGCCAGCTTTTTCAGCTGACAGAAATCTCTTTTGTTGCAATTCAGGATTAAGAGCGCCTGACACAACCCTTGCTACATCCTCTGAAGACATTAATTCATTAACCCATAATACAGCCTTAATTTTTCCCTCTAAAGTAAAAGGAAAATTATTTAGGTCATATTCTTTCAGTTCTTCAACTGTGGTGGTAACAAGATTTTGAATAACGGGAACATTATAACTGATTGCTCTTTCATGCGTGGTGGAAAGAGGAAAAGTAACAACTAAATCACTTACGATAATCATTTGATCTTGTTTTACTTTAGTTATAATTTTCACGCCCTTCAGCCACCATTTTTTTAGATAACCTTCTAAACATTGTTGCCATTCCGGCAAAACATTGTAGTGGACGTTCAATAATATTATAACATTATGGTCGCTGATAAGGCATTTCACAACTTTGTCAGTCGCGATTAGCAATTCTAAGAAATGTTTTGCGTTTTTACTACCGAGAAAAATAGACAATACTTTATCTTCAGATCCTAAAGATAAGTCGTCTCTAAATTTTTTTCTGCATTGAGATAAACTCTCCTTCTGATTATAATGTAGAGGATTGCCAATGAGTTTCAGGCTTGATTTTAATTGGGGGTATAAGTTTAGAATTTCACGATAGTGATTATTGTGTATAACAGTAATCGCTACACGAGGATTTTTTGCTAGTTCCCATAATTTCACCCATTTTTGAAAATGCTTATTTTTGTAGCTAAGTGCGTAGTCAAAGATTTTAATTATCGGAATTCCAAGCTCAAAAGCTATTTTACTTGCTTTTAGCTCCACTTGATATAAAGGGTATGAATGGCCCACCACTAGGCATCGGCAATTTTCATTAATTTTTCGGTATAAATTCCTGTAATTTTTAGGGGAAACGGAAAGATGAGGTTCCTCTTCATCTTGAAATAATTTTTCCGCTCCTCTATTTCTTTGCAGTAAGTGAAAGAAAGGCAAGCCACTATCCTTTAATTTTTTACTAACCTCTAATGTGATTCTTCCGGGCGCTCCGTCGCCGGCAACAAATATTATATCATCCTTTTTCTCGCTCATGATCTTTTCTCCTTTGTTTCTGGGATTGAAATTGTTGAAAGAACAAGTAATTTAAGCTATCATGGATAGGTGAATATATATTTTAACATTAAATACTTATTTTTGTCAAGAGACTATGATTAAAATAAATTCAAAAACTATTTCTTATCAATCGCCAGTTTTTATTATTGCTGAAGCTGGTGTTAATCATAATGGCAGTTTAAAAAATGCTTTAAAATTAGTAGATGTTGCAGTAAAAGCAGGAGCAGACGCTGTTAAATTTCAAACCTTTAAAGCAGAAGATGTAGTCGTTGCTAAGGGAGAAATGGCTGAATATCAGAAAAAAAATACTGGCAAAACCGAAAGTCAAGTAGCGATGTTAAAAAAGTTGGAGTTGAAAGAAAAATTTTATCAGCCTATTATTCAATATTGCAAAAAGAAAAAGATAATTTTTTTATCAACGCCACATGGAGGGTTTAAAAGCGTCGATTTTTTACAAGCAATAAAAGTACCCGCATTTAAGTTTGGCTCTGGAGAATTAACTAATTTACCATTATTGCAGTACGCGGCTAAATTCAACAAGCCGATAATACTCGGGACCGGCATGGCAAATTTAATTGAAGTAAAAGAAGCTATAGAGTGCATAAAAAAAACAGGTAATAAAAAAATTATAGTTTTACACTGCACTACTAATTATCCTTGTCCTTTTGATGAAGTAAATTTAAAAGCCATGCGGACAATGATAAAAGAATTAGATGTCTTAGTTGGATATTCAGATCATACTCTAGGAACGCAGGTGCCGATAATGGCCGTCGCAATAGGAGCCTGCGTTATTGAAAAACATTTTACTTTAAACAAAAGCATGCCAGGTCCGGATCATAAAGCATCATTAACCCCGTCTGAGTTAAAGGATATGGTAGATAAAATTAGAAAGGCCGAAATTATTTTAGGCTCAGCGATTAAAAAACCCAATCAGAGTGAAGCGCCGATGATAAAGACCGTGCGCAAGAGCTTAGTGGCGCTAACAGATATAAAAGAAGGGGAGAAATTTGATAGACAAAACATAGGAATCAAAAGGCCGGGTAGCGGACTGGCGCCGAAAATGTATTTTAAAATTTTAGGAAAAAAAGCCAAGAGAGACATCAAAACGGATAATTTAATTAGCAAAAAGGACTATGTCTAGCAAAAGAAAAAAAATATTAGTTGTTACCGGCACTAGGGCTGAATATGGCTTATTGAAATCAACGATTGACGAAATTATTAAAAGCAAAAAATTAAAGTTGAGATTGTTAGTAACCGGAATGCATACCTTAAAGAAGCATGGTTTGACTGTTAATGAGATAAAAAAAGACAAGATTCCGGTAAGTTGCGCAGTAAAAGTTAGCGAACATGATGACATGCTGACATCATTAGCAAAAGAAATAACCGGCATCAATAAATATTGCCTCAAAGAGAAGCCGGATTTAATAGTAGTACTGGGAGATCGGGATGAACCCTTTGCCGGGGCAATAGTAGGCGGGCATTTAAAAATTCCGGTCGCGCATATTCACGGCGGCGATGTGACCGGTTATGTGGTAGACGAATACATCCGGCATGCGATTACCAAATTTTCCCACCTTCATTTTACTGCTACCCAAAAGAGTTATCAAAGAGTTTTGAAACTAGGTGAAGAAAAATGGCGGGTATTTAATGTTGGTGCCCCCGGTTTAGATAATTTAGAGCAGATAAAATATTTAACCAAAGAAAAATTCGCGAAAGAATTTAATCTTAATATTAATAAAAAATGGATCTTAATAGTTCAGCATCCCACTCCGCTAGATAAAGAATTAATAGTTGATCAAATTAAGCCGGCACTTAAAACTGTTTCTGAATTAAATGCGGAAAAGATAATGAAATCAATCGGATGGTACG
>CAYPRN010000055.1:0-5392 GCA_964413295.1 uncultured Gammaproteobacteria bacterium
TTCTTTCAGCATAATCCAAAACTGTATACAACGCTATTATATCTTACAAATTAATCAATAAAAATGAAATTTGAACCTTAAAATCAACCCGCCTCTTAGCAGAGATGCGAGGCAAGAAGGAGAAATCATCATGGACATTTAAGATGTGGATTGTAAAAAAAATACCATGCCAAGCATGGAAAAATTTTTTGAAGCAATTGGTCAAGGAGAGATTGAAGAAGAAAA
The DNA here is from genome assembly GCA_964413295.1 of uncultured Gammaproteobacteria bacterium. GTDB lineage: Bacteria > Patescibacteriota > Patescibacteriia > Patescibacteriales > XYC2-FULL-47-12 > CAYPRN01. The sequence continues at coordinate 226 of CAYPRN010000055.1, forward strand.
AGTTTATTTTTTGGAAGAATATTTTATGATGTTTATTGATTGTTGTGCTTTTGCGGTAATATTAAAAGGGCAATGCATCTACACAGCTGGAATATCGCCACGTCGTAATGACACACACGAACTGCAAGTGCGTTATATTACAGGAAGCGCAGATACAACTGTTGAATATTGTCGTGTGTTTGCTGAATTAGATGAATCCTTTCGTGACTTATTTGAACAAGAAATAAAAGAAAAAGACGTGGAATGGATTATAAATACAGGAATGAAGGCACACAAGGTTATAATAGATCAAATATTCAAATCTTCTCCTCCTGAAGAACCTGAAAAATAATGACAAATAAAAGCCCCTGAATTATCTACGGGGCTTTTTTCTTTTTGATTTTTTATTATAAATGAGGTAGAGTTAAAATATACTAAATATAACTATATGAAATTTTCTCTTATCCACCCAAAGCGGATTAGTTTTAAACTAAAAAAATACCTCTACATCGCTAATGACCTCACTAGTATGATGTTAAATAAAGAAAAGGCTAAAGAAGACAAACGAGTAAATAACTTAACGCTAGCTTTAATTATTGCGATTATTGTCTTAGTAGCATCACTAGCAGTTAATGTTTATTTTGCCACTGGAGTATAATTGACAAAAATTAGTTCATATTTTAATATGTAATTAAGTATGAATTATTTATGTAATATAAAAATATGTTTACACCAATCCATAAAACAATATCAGTGAGCGATTTTCAACGCAAAGCTAAAGTAATTTTTCAGGAAGTAAATGATGCTAATGCGCCAACAGTGGTTATGAATAGAAATAAACCAATTAGCGTAGTAATGAGTCCTGAAGTTTATGAAAAAATGATAGAAGATTATGAAGATTTATATGACGGCATGTTAGTAGTGGAAGACGAAAGGAATGATAATAAAGAAAAACATATTAGCTGGGATCAAATGCAGGCTGAATTAAAAAATAAATAAATGTACAAAATTACTTACCATCCTAGAGTTAGAAAGCAACTCAAAAAAATTCCTAAAAAAGAAAGTGATAATATTCAAAAAGTTATCAAGGATTTATCAAATAATCCATTTGATGGAGATTCTTTTGATTTAAAAAAAGTAGAGGATGATCCATTAGCATTTCGCTGTCGAGTCGGCCAATATAGGATAGTGTATGTTGTATATAAATACGACAAAATAATAGATATTAGGCGAGTCCAACATCGGCAATGGAATTATAAAAAAATATATACATTTTTCCAACTTTAATATGATAAATAAAAAAATTCGCACTCGCATGGCGCCTAGTCCAACCGGCATGTTGCATATTGGGGGATTGCGTACCGCTTTATATAATTATTTATTCGCTAAACAAAATAAAGGTGAGTTTATTTTGCGTATTGAAGATACTGATCAAGAAAGATTTGTAAAAGGCGCGACAGAAAAGGTCATGGAAATGTTAAAATGGACAGGATTGCAGTGGGACAACAAAAAACCAATAGTGCAGTCAGAACGAGTAGAGATTTATAAAAAATATGCTGAACAGTTAGTAAAAGATGGTCATGCTTATTATTGTTTTTGCACACCCGAGAGATTAAAGGATATGCGTGAAAGTCAAAAAAAATTCAATAGAATTCAAATGTATGACAAAACATGCAGTGAATTAAATAAAGAAGCTGTGGAATTAAAATTAAAAAATAAAGAACCATATGTTATTAGATTGAAAGTACCTGAATATGAAAACGACAAAAAAGGGAAAGAAAAAGAACGCCCAGTTAGGTTTAAAGATTTGGTTTGGGGTAATTTAGAATTTTATAGATATGCCATTGACGATCAAGTGTTGATAAAATCAGATGGATTTCCGACTTATCATTTGGCAGTAGTGGTAGACGATCACGAAATGGGTATTACACATGTGATGCGTGGTGAAGAATGGTTGCCGTCTACGCCAAAGCATATTTTACTTTACAAAGCATTTGGCTGGGAAACGCCAGAGTATGTGCATCTGCCAAATATTTTAGGCGAGAATAAAAAGAAACTATCCAAACGTGAAAATGATGTTTCTGTAGAAGATTTTAAAAATAAAGGTTATCTACCAGAAGCGCTGATAAATTATTTAGCATTACTTGGTTGGAATCCAGGGACTGAAAAAGAAATTTTTAGCATTAAAGAATTGATCAAAGAATTTGATATTAAAAAAATCCATAAAGCCGGCGCAATTTTTGATATACAAAAATTAGATAATATAAACGGGCAATACATCCGTCGATTGCCAGTGAATCAGTTAACTAGTTTATGTGAACCATACTTACAAGATGAAGCTGATAAACATAAAAAAGATTATATTAAGAAAGTTGTAGCAGTGGAACAGGAGCGGTTAAAAAAATTATCAGATATTACTGAAAATGCTAAATTATTTTTTACAGAAAAGTTAGATTATAAAACAAAATTATTAGTGTGGAAAAAATCAGACTCGACGGAAACTAAAAAGAAACTAATAGAAACTAAAGAGAAGCTAATAGAAATTAAGACTTGGAATATAAAAAATTTAGAAAAAACTATTTTTGATTTTATTAAATCTGCAAACTTAACTAATGGGGAAGTGCTTTGGCCTTTACGCGTAGCTTTGTCTGGCCAGCAGAACAGCCCGTCGCCATTTGAAATTGCTGATGTTTTAGGCAAAGAAAAAACCATCAGCAGAGTGGAGGATGCAATAAAAAAATTGTAAATTGCAGAAGTAGATGTTTACACCTCGAAGTTTTAGTATAAAAGGTGCTTGCAGTTCTTCACTAAAGCTACGAACCACGAGCACCTCGAAGTTTTAGTTATAAAAGGTGCTTGCACCTCGTAGCTCCACCGTAGGTGGAGCGAAGAGGTGTGGATAAGTAAGGTTGGCTAATATTGGGGTAGTGTGTATACTAAAAACAAGAGGCTTTACCTAAAAGGTAAGGGATTTTTTCATTATTTATTAAAGATAATAATATGGGAATTGGTAACTTTTTTAAAAATCTAATGGGTGGAGGTGCGGAACAAGCAAATAAACCAGATGCACCTGAAAGTATAGAACAAAATCCAGGTGGAGAATCAGAAGGATCAACCAAGGAAATGGGTGGCGGTGCAGAAACTTCACCAACACCTGATACAACACAAGTAGAGGCAGATACAGTAGCATCTGAACAAGCATCTACTGAAGCAGCTGAAGCAGCCCTTAAGGATATACAAGCAGACACTTCAACTCCAGAAACTCCGGCAGAAGAAAAAGGACCAGATCAACCTGTTTAATTAAACCTTACATTAAATCCCGCTCATTGGCGGGATTTTTGTTTTTGACAGAAAATAAGGAATAAAGTAAAATAAAAATATATAATCTTATAAATCTTTTGCAAAAAAATTAGCAAGGATTCATAAAATTAATATGATATGAATAAAAAAACTGATGAACGCGAAGACAGATTAAAAAAGCTAGCTTTGCTAAAAGAAAAAAATATTAATCCATATCCGGCTAAAGCCAGTCGGGATTTTACTGTTGCCGAAGCGCTAAATAAATTTGACAGTCTGAAAAATAAACAATTTTCTCTGGTCGGTCGTTTACGCAGTTTGCGTGAACACGGCAATCTTATTTTTGCTGATCTACAAGATGCTAGTGGTAAAATTCAATTAGCGATTAGCAAGCAAAATTTAGGAGATGAAAAATATAAATTATTTCTAAAAACAATTGACAATGGCGACTTTATTGAGGTAGCCGGCAAAACTTTTGTAACACATAAAGGGCAAAATTCCATTGAGGTTCATGATTATAAAATATTAACTAAATCTTTACGCCCAATTCCGGCAGAACATTTTGGCTTGCAAGATGAAGAAGAAAAGTTACGCAAGCGCTATTTAGATATTTTATTAAACCCAGAACTGCGCGAAATGATTAATAAAAAAGCGATCTTCTGGAATTCTATGCGAGAATTTTTACAGAAAAAAGGATTTATTGAAGTGGAAACTCCGGTCTTGGAAATTACTGCTGGCGGAGCAGACGCGCGACCTTTTGTTACTCATCACAATGCTTTAGATATTGATGTTTACTTACGCATTTCTGGCGGTGAATTATGGCAAAAAAAGCTTATGGTAGCCGGTATGGAAAAAACTTTTGAAATCGGCCGTATTTTCCGTAATGAAGGTATTAGCGCTGAACATGCTCAAGATTATACTCAAATGGAATTTTATTGGGCTTATGCTAATTATGAAGACGGGATGAAGTTAGTAAAAAAAATGTATCAGCAAGTTGCTAAAAAAACTTTTAACACTTTGAAATTTAAAATAGGGGAACATGAAGTTGATTTAGGCAGTAAATGGAAAAAATATGATTATATAAAAACAATCAAAAAAATAACCGGCATCAATGTTTTAAAAATAGATGCTAATAAAGTAGAAAAAAAATTGCAGGAATTAAATATTAAATACGACAAAAACGGATTTAATTTAACTCGCGCCATAGACAACTTGTGGAAATATTGCCGTAAGAGTATTAGTGGTCCGGGATTTTTAATTAATGTGCCAGTCAGCATGGAACCATTAGCTAAACGTGATGAAAAAAATCCTGAAACAGTTCAGCGCTTTCAAGTTATTTTAGCTGGTTCAGAAATGGGCAAGGGCTATAGCGAACTTAATGATCCAATAGATCAAGCCGAACGTTTTGCCGAACAGCAAAAATTACGAGACGCCGGCGATGATGAAGCGCAAATGAATGATGATAGTTTTGTAGAAGCCCTTGAATACGGCATGCCACCAACTTGTGGTTTTGGCGTATCAGAGCGACTGTTCAGCTTTTTAATGAATAAACCATTACGAGAATGTCAGACGTTCCCATTGTTGAGACCAAAAAATTAAAATATTTTTAGAGGAGCTGTACATTATACTAAAGGAGGGATGTCATGAATAATGAAAAAATTGATGTAGACGAAGCAAAGGAATTTATAAAAAAGACATGTTTAAATTTTACTTCTCAAACTGTTAGTATGTTAAAAACAAAAATCAGAAGTTATAGCAGTCAACACTGGGACAATCTAACAAATTCTGCAATAAATTTTCTTAATTCATGTCTTAGAGCTATTAAATATAATAAGGTGTTAGAAAGTAAAGCGTTGTTTACAATTCAGTAGGATAAAAGTAATTAATTAAT
>CAYPRN010000056.1:0-5116 GCA_964413295.1 uncultured Gammaproteobacteria bacterium
TAGGAGTAAATCCCACCCTCTCCGCAAAATATTTATTTTTAAATAATACAAAAATATACTTAAATTGAAAGTATGTATCCATATAATCCACAACAACTTCCATTACAAAAGTCAAATTGGGAAAAATTAGTGCGACATAAAAAAGGAACAAAATATTTAGAGCGACATATAATTTAATTTATGTCGCATTAAATATTTAGCCTGACATAGGTGTCGTGCTAAAAAATTTTAACTAATAATTTATGAAGAATAAATTCTCACTTCTTATTTCTCACTTCAAAACTACCCCTTAGCCACCACCAAACCCCAAACCTCTCCAGCGCCGGCTTGTTTTAAAACCTTAGCGCATTCTTCAAGAGTGTGACCGGTAGTGCAGACATCATCTATTAGGATGATGTTTTTATTTTGCAGATTATCTCCTTGCCAAGCAAAACAATTTTTTAAGTTATCTTTTCTATCTTGTTCATTTAATTTTGCTTGTGATTTTGTGTGAATAATGCGACGAAAATTTTGAGAATTGGAATTTAAATTAAAAAATTTAAAAAAATTTTCAGATAACTTTTCGGCTTGATTAAATCCGCGCCAGCGCAATCTTTTAGGATGCAGGGGAACTGGAATTACAATTGCTTCAAAAAATTTTTTTATAACGGTAGGGGACTGGTAAAAGTTATCCACAGGTAACCATTCAGCTGACTTTGATTTTCTAATTTGTTCTTGTATAAATAAAATAAGGAGCTGAGATAGCTCCTGGCTAATGTCATAAACAAATCTATATTTTAAAGTCTTAATCCCCTGCTTTATTAATTCATGGTCATAATCGCTGGCAATAAATACTCCGTCTAAATTATAATTAGATTTGCATTTTTTACAAAATTCGCCAAAGGCAGTTTTTGTTTTACAGGATAAGCAGTATGGTTCAGTATTGATAGGAATTGTCCGGCAACATTTTTCACACAGCCACTTCCCTTCTTGCTTACAACCTAAACATTCTATGGGAAAAATAATATCTATTACTTCTCGCCAAATAAAAAATAATTGTTTAGTTAGTGGCATAGAAATTAAAAAGAATATTAAAAAAATAAAAAGGTTATCAGTAAATCAGTTGAACAGAAAAAGGATGTCTGGTTATCAGAATATTAGGGGGGATGTATTCCCTTTTCCCTGCTATCCTGATGTCCTTTCCCTGATTTCCTTAATAACCTGATAACCTTTAATTATTATTTATTATTATTTTATTCACTAAAAAAATTTAACAAGAAACAGAACGTGATGGCTATTCTTCCCAATTCACTCTATCCACTTTCCATACTCCATTTTCTTTTACTATAGCGACTTCAGCGTTTTGTTGAAATCTTCTAGCATTAGTAGTGTCGCCGATTGATTCTTTACGCTGGGTTTTTACTAAAAACTTTGCACTAGTAGCATATTCGTCAAAATTCTGTGTTTCTACTACTACTGCTTTAGTGGTAATGCCATAGTAGATAGTGGTGTCTGTTTTTTGTTGTATTCTTTCATTAATAAAATCATCTGCCCATCCTTGCATGTCGCGGGACATAAATATTTTTAAATCACGAATATTATCATAGCCGGCTTGATTAGAATAACTGCCATATCGTTCTACAAATGATGAGGATAGTCGTTTTAAATCATCTTCAGTAGTTGCTTGAATTTCTATTGGTGCTCGGCGTACTGGCTGTTCAATCACTGGCAATTGTTCTATCACTTGCTTTTCAACTACTGGCGCTAGCGCAATTGGTTCTTCCGGCACTGGCGCCAAAAACATAAAATAAATAAGCCCTATCAAAATTATTAGAGCCAAAACAATAACTGATATTGCGATTATCTTTTTATTATCCATTGGTTTCTTTGAATAAAAAATATCAAGGGAAAGCCTGCCGACCCCACCACGATAGTACGGACGGACAGAGATGCTGGGAAAAATATAAAGAATATCAGGAAATCAGTTAAACAGGGAAAGGATGTCAGGATAATAGGAAATCAGGTAGGTGCCTCCCTAATATCCTAATATTCCGACATCCTTTCCCTGATTTCCTTGATGGTCTGATATCCTTTATATTTTTAAACACCCTAATTTTCTAACTCACTCTTGGGTTTAGCTTCTAAATTTTCACCTTCTTCTTGTACCTCCCCACCTCCGGCCATTGATTCTTCAAATTCTTTCTTGGCTTGTTCAATTTCCAATAATTGACGCGGATCAGAAGTAATTAACTGATCTTCAGTATAAGAAGCGACTATTTTAATAGCGGCATGCTTGTTGCCAGCAAAAAAGATGCCCTCACCTACCCCGCTTTCTAGAAGCAAATATTTTTCACCTTCAGTTAAGGCAAAAGTTTTTTGAATTAAATCAATCGCTGAAGGAGATTGCCTCATTAATAACTGCAAAGCAGAATTATTAACAATCGCCTGTCCATATGGCGATACTAAAAAGTCATTAACATCTTGCGTAATTGTAGTAACGCCTAAGTAATATTTGCGACAACGTTTGACTAAAGCAAAAATAAATTTAGCGCTGTCTTCGTGTTGCATTAACCACCAAGCTTCATCAATTACTAAAATGCGCTTTTTCATCTCACTGCGCACCACATTCCAAATATAATTTACAACTGCGTAAATCGCCATCGGCCTTAATTCATCCTCCAAATCACGCACGGAAAAACAAACTAGCTGATTGTTCATCTGCACTGTGGTCGAGCTGTTAAGCAACCCAGCAAAAGTTCCTTCTGTATATTTCTTTAAACGTAAAGACAAGTCTGCTCCACCCTCCATGCCACTTAAAATTTCCTGAAAGTCACCCATGACTGGCGGATCAATTTTTGACAAATCAGCATCAGCCGTAATATCTTTTTTAGCGTATGTCTCCAACAGCGCCCGATCAACAATAGAATCTTCCTGTGGTGTCATCTTGCCCATCATCAATCTTACTAATCCTTTGACAGAGATGACCGCGCTCCGAATAATATCTTCCGGTCGAGCATTGCCACTTAATGAACGAGGCAAATCAAAAGGATTAACTTTATTTTCCGAAGACAGCGAAATATTAATATAAGTGCCACCCACTGCGTCGCAAAGATGCTTATATTCTTGTTCTGGATCAATAATAATTACTTCAGCCCCCATCATTAAACTGCGCAATACTTCCAATTTGATAGCATAACTTTTACCAGCGCCAGAAGTGGCAAAAACAACGCTGTTAGCGTTTTGTAAACTAAAGCGATCAAATAGAATTAAACTATTATTATGGCGGTTAATGCCATATAAAATGCCATTGTCAGTGGTTAAATCACTGGAAATAAAAGGAAAAGATGAAGCCGCTGGTGAAGAGTTCATGTTAAAAGTAATAGTCAATTCATCATTATTCAACGGCATGGTTGAATTAAATCCTTGTTCAGCCTGATAAAAAACTTTTTTAGAATAAATCAAACGAGAGCCAAAAATATTTTCAATCACATCAGTAAGTTTATCTAACTCTTCAACCGTGTCAGCATAAAGTGTTACATATAAAGCAAATTGAAAAAACTTTTCTGTCCCTTGAGTAAGCGAATTACGCAAGGACTCAATGTCCTGCAAAGCAGTTTCTCTAATCGGATCACGAGCCGCTCCTTTTTCCGCGTCACTGATTATTTGCGCTTCTAAATTTCCTACTTTCTTTTTTAATTCTTTTAAGACCACTCCGCTTTTAACCGGATAAAAAAACATGGCCACATCAAAACTTTCATTTAAATTAATAATCGGCGCAAACCAGCCCACACTAATAAAACGCGGATAGTTAATAACAAAAATAGTGCGCGCAAATTTGTCGCCTAGTTTTAGTAAATTAGGTTTTACTTCAAAAGCGGCCGGCGCGATAACATCTCGAATAGACATCTCGCCTCGGCGAAAAGCATGCTCTTCTGCTACTGTGCCTTCCACTTCTTTAACAGAAGCTTGCTCTTGAACAACTTGTTGTTGCTGAATTTGCTCTTGCGTTTTAGCTACTTGCTGTTCTTGTTGTTTTATTTGTTTAGGGTTAAACATAGTTGATAATTATTAAAAAAATCAGAAAAACAGAAATTCTTTATTTATAAATTATCTTATTAAACGCTGACCGGGTAATTAGTTAATCAGTTAAGGAACATATAAAAGACTATTAGGGAATCAGTTGAACAGGGAAAGGACATCGGGGTATCAGTATATCAGTGGGAACATCTTCCTGCTATCCTGTTATCCTGATACCCCGACGTCCTTTCCCTGATTTTCTGTTGTACTAATATCCTTTATATTTTAGCATCATAATTAGCAATTCGCGGATTTTTATCCACCGTAGCCCTGCCTTGCAGGCAGGTTCAGTGAAGGTGGAAGCATTACATTTAAAGCGGATTAGCATCACACTTCTCTAAGCTTACTAACATCCACCATCTTTTCATTAATAGATGTTTCAGGATTATAGGTATTATATAATAATTCAATAATCCCTTGCGTATCTAAAGTAACACTTTTCAAGCCCATACTTTGTAATCCACCGGCTATATTTTCTGTGCGGGCCACTAAGGCATCACGCCGGCGCTGAAATTTTTCTTCTTTCAAACGAATTAATGTGGCTGGTTTAAAAGTTTCAGCCAAACGGGAAAAAAATCCTTTTTGTTTATTAGACAAAGGATTGTAAGTTACCGTCACATAAAATTTCTTATTCATAATCTTGCCCAAAGAAATTAATTCTTTAACATAGCTTAAATATTCCGCTGTCTGAATACGTAATAATTCATTAGTTTGTTCCTTGCGACGTTTTTCTAAATCTGCCAAATAATTATCAATTTTAAATTCGCGCGACTGTATAGTAATCTGCAAAGGATATTCTAAATTATTTAAAAATCCCACGTATGAAGAAATAATAGCATTTTGTTCATCTTCTGATTTTAAAGCAAAATTCAATGAAGACACTAACAAAATAGAACGTAAAGTTCCGTCTTTCATAATAATAATATCATCCCTGATTTCAGCGACGTCCAAATATTTCTGGGTTGATTTATTTATTTTCCCAGTGGCAAGTTTATTTTTCTCTGGCATACTTTATTACATTTGACAACTAACATTTGACATTTGACAGCTAGTAACTGAT
>CAYPRN010000057.1:0-4964 GCA_964413295.1 uncultured Gammaproteobacteria bacterium
CATTTCCTTAAGGTTATCAATATTTTCAATTACACAAAGATAAAAAAAATCTCGGTGAATTTAAAATGCAGTTAGTAGGGGAGCATAATGTGCAAAATACAGTGGCGGTAATTACGACTTGTTTGGAATTAAAAATTCCCTTAACTAAAATTAAAAAGGCATTAGCAAAATTTAAAGGCACTGCTCGGCGTCTGGAAAAATTAGGTAAACACAAGGGCGCGCTTTTTATAGATGACTATGGTCATCATCCGACTGAAATTAAAACCACGCTTAAAGCTATTAAACAAATGTATACAAGCAAAAACATTATCTGCGTTTTTATGCCCCATATGTTTACCCGCACTAAAGCATTGCTTAATGACTTTGCTAAAAGTTTTGTTGATGCAGATGAAATTTTAATTCTACCAACCTATGCCTCTGCCCGAGAAAACAAAACTTATGAAATTAGTAAAGAATTAGTTGAGAAAATATCTAAATCTACTTGTTCGACAAGCAAATTGCTTGTCGGACAAGAAAAAACCGTGAAGTATATTCCATCTATCAAACAATGTGCTTCTTATTTAAAAAAGAATGTTACTAAAAATGATGTAGTTATTTTAATGGGAGCAGGAGATACCTTCAGAGTGTGGAATCACCTAAAAAAATTAATGTTGAGTCCCGATCCCGAATACTCGGGAGGAGTAAAATCCCGAACGAGCAAGGTGAGTTTTCGGTAGGATGAAATTCGTTAAGCGCACAGTAGTTGTTAATAAAAAAAGAAACCCGCAGACTCGGATGAGTTTGCGGGTGTTTTGATTGAAAAATTAGATTATTAGATTAATTGATAGACACTTTTTCTATTGATCTGTTGTTAAGATGATGATGTAATTCAATTGGCATTGGAATAACAAAAATTTTATCTGGAGGGCATTCTTGTTTATTAAACATAACAATCTTCCAACCCTTTCTAATACCAATACCATGTTCTCTTAAAATATCACAATCCATTTGTTCGTAGATTGTGTGCCAAAATAAACTTCGCAGAATTTCGCATTTTTTCATTAATATTGGGTCTGGGTACTCTTCTTGTGCTTGAAGCTGTTCTGTTAATCTACACACCATAACAAATATTTTGCGCTCCTCTTCCTTTACTGTACTAAATATAGTTTCATTATCTTCTGCAAAATCTTCTGGTTCATTATTTTGAATATCCTCAAATGTGATATTCATAAACCCCATCTCAAATTCTTTTAAAAGATCTAAAAAATTCATTGATTTTCTCCTTTTGATTGATTTTATTTACTAACATAAAGTCTATTATAGATTAATTCTTTTGTCAATATTTAATTATAAAAAAGAAACCCGCAGACTCAAGTGAGTTGCGGGTGTTTTGATTTTTCAATCTGAAAAATTTATTGATAACGTTTTTCGCCGGTTTCACTGTGCTATTGTGGCCAGCGACCATCAGCGAGTTTACCATTAACACATCGATACCAACCGGTGTATCCTTCTTGACCATATTCATATTCATATCCTTTTATTCTTTGCCAAGCAGTCATTTTTTTCCTCCTATTTCACCTTAAAAGGTGTTTTTTTGTGAAACTGTAAGTACTGTTTCAGAATGTCATTTTTTACTTATAGCTGAAAGAGGGCGTATCCAGAGAACGATATTACCCGATGTACCTTTATCGGAAAAAGCATTATCGTTTGGTTGCTGTGATGGATCGCATGGCATTACAATAATATTCACACCAAATTTATATTTGTAATTTAATACCGCTAAAATCTTTTCAACAACATCCTTAATGATGCCAAAAACAAATTCATCAGGTTCTTTGATGACATTTATTTTTGGTGAAAATTGCATAAGAGATTTTTTAAGGCAATTAATATCCATCGGTTCAAATAGTAAGAAAATGGAATTCTTTTTTTTCCCTACCTCTTTGCATGCTTTTTGTACATTTCCCCAAAAATCATCATGAAGTTTTCTGCGAGTCGAGCCTTTTCCCTTTGGTTTGATTTTTATCATTTTTCTCTCCAAAGATACCCTAAGGGTAGTTTTTTGAACTAATCAGTATAATCTTTTATTTGGAAGACTTTTCCTTCTCCATCACAAAAGTGGCATTCTTGAGTACCGGCACGTGGATTGAAGATCTCACCAGTTCCTCCACAGTGTTCACAGGCGATCTTGGAAAGAAAAATTTCTCCCAAGACATGCCTTAACATTTGAGGAATATTTTCTGCTGGAAGATTTTCTTCGTGTAGCTTTATATATTTCAGATTCTCAAAGGCAGTAATATAAAAGATATATTGATTATCAGCCTTCAAAGCGATACATATCTGAAAACCAATAGTATCCAGCTCTGCCAAAGATATGTGTGGATATAAATCATCTTTATCATTAGCAAAGCGTCTAATGTCATTCACATCTTTTGTTGCCTCAATTAGCCTGAGAGCTTCAAGTGTTGCGAAAACAATTTTTTTGCATTCCTGCAGAATTTCATTATTTATGATAAATTTCTCCCTTAAGATTACCTCGAAAGGTAGTTTTTTGTAAATGAACTTCATCTAAATATAGCATATTTTAATTTTTTTGTCAACACTTCCTTAAAAACCCTAATTTTGCTACACTATAAGACATGGAAATACTACAAAAATTACAGGAAAAAATAGGTGAGAATATTCAAGGGAATATAGAATTAAAGCAATATTCAACTTTTAAACTCGGCGGACCTGCCAAGTATTTTTTTATTGCTAAAAGCAAAGAAGAAATAATTAAAGCCGTGCAAACAGCAAAAAAGCTTGATTTGCCGTTTTTTATTTTAGGCGGGGGTAGTAATATTTTAGTTCATGATAATGGCTTTGATGGGCTGGTTATAAAAGTAGAAATAAAAAACATGGAGGTGAACGGCGATATAATTAAAGCAGAAGCTGGAGTTTTGCTCGGGCAGGTAGTAGCCACGGCTATGCAAAACGGATTAATCGGTATGGAATGGGCTATCGGTATTCCCGGAACAATTGGAGGGGCAGTACGAGGTAATGCTGGTGCGTATGGCAGTGATACCAGCACTAATGTTATGACAACGCAAGTTTATGATTTAGAAAAGAATATAGAAGTAAAAATGACAAAAGAAAAATGTAAATTTGAATATAGAGAAAGCATTTTTAAAAAGAATCCTAATCTTATTATTTTAGGAGCTGAATTCCAATTTAAACAAGGTGATAAAGAAAAAATTAGAAATCAAATGATGGCATATACTAAAACTCGTATTTACTCTCAGCCAAAATTTCCGAGTGTAGGTTGTAGTTTTAAAAATATTATTGTAACCGATGAAATAAGAAAAAAAATTAAAGAAATAGATGAGGATGGATCAGAAGCAATTAAGACTGATGAAAAAACTGGAATAAGTAAAATTGGATCAGCTTGGTTTATTGATCAAGCAGGATTAAAGGGCTATCAAATTGGTGGGGCTAAAGTGAGTGACGAGCATGCTAACTTTATTATTAAAGTTAAAGAGGACGGGAAGGCTGATGATGTGGTGCAGTTAATTAGCTATATTAAACAGCAGGTGCGCGCTAAATTTGGGATTCAATTGCAAGAAGAGGTGCAATATGTCGGTTTTTAGATAATCTTATAAATCATATAAATCTTTGCTTGTTTTTTTAGCAAAACTTGCCTACCGGCAGGCAGGGATTAATATGATAAATATGATAAATATATTAGGAATAAATATTTCAACAGACACGAAAAAAGAGATATTAAAAAAAATCTCTTCTTTTTTAGATAGTAGAGAGTCCCGCTTCTTAGTTACCCCTAACCCAGAATTTTTATTGGCAGCTAAAAAGGATGAAGAATTCTTTTTTATTTTAAATCAAGCAGATCTGGCTGTGCCAGATGGGATTGGTCTAACATTTGCAGGCTTATTACTAGGCAAATTTATTAAAAGAATTTCTGGCATTGATTTAATGTATGATATTTGTAAATTAGCAGAACAGCAGAAAAAATCTGTTTTTCTATTGGGCGGGGCAGAAAATACTGCCCAACAGGCAACAGAAAAATTAAAAAAATTATATCCTGATTTGCAGATTGTCGGCGCTGAAGTTGGACTACAAGCAGGTGAGTGGAAAATTGAAGCAGGACAATGGATAAAAGGAGAATCCAAAAATAAGAATTTAGAATTAAGAATTAAGAATGCAAAGCCGGATATTATTTTTGTGGCGTTTGGACAAGTAAAACAAGAAAAGTGGATGTATCATAGCTTGCCTAATTTGCCGTCTGTAAAACTAGCGATGGGGGTAGGAGGAAGTTTTGATTTTATTGCCGGACGCATTAAACGAGCGCCAAAAATTATCCGTTTAATCGGTTTAGAATGGCTTTGGCGATTATTACAAGAGCCAATCAAACGCTTACCACGCATTTTTAACGCTGTCATAAAATTTCCGCTTGCTTTTATAAGTTGGAAATTTATTAAGCCATGGTTATATCGACCTAACGTTGCTTGTTTATTGTATAAAAAAGATGAACAGGGTAAAATAAAAGTATTATTGGCCGAACGCAGAATTCCAGTTGGTCATTGGCAACTACCTCAAGGAGGGACAGACGGCGAGGATTTACAGACTGCGGGCATGCGGGAACTTCGAGAAGAAGTCAGTACAAATAAATTTAAACCAGTAGCAACTTTTAAAAATTTATATAAATATAGATTTGGCAATGACATCACCGGTCGAGGAGTAAAATCTAAAGAAATTTTAGGATATAAAGGACAAAAGCAAGGATTATTTATTGCCGAGTTTATTGGCCAAGATGAAGATATAACCATAAACTTCTGGGATCACCAAAATTGGAAATGGGTAGAGTTTGACAAAATTACTACTGAAGTGTATTTTTACCGTAAGGAAGCAACTGAAATATTTATAGATAAATTTAAAGAATTAATTGTTAGAAAGTAAAGCGTTGTTTACAATTCAGTAGGATAAAAGTAATT
>CAYPRN010000058.1:0-4808 GCA_964413295.1 uncultured Gammaproteobacteria bacterium
AAAAGCACAGATGTTAATTGCGCTTTTAAAATAAGAATTAAATTATTGACCTTCAAGAAGAGCGTTTTCTAAGGTTTCATTAAATTCTTCTGGGCTCATGTCGCTACCTATCAAGCCAGGTGCCCACTTGAAAGGTTTTTCTTTATCATTAATTAATTCCTGAAAAATTTTCTCATTCACTATGTCCATAGTAATATCTTCACTTCTCCTATCAATTGCATGTTTAGTATTGTCATTAATATACATTACCACGTCATTTAATACAGCAATAGAAATAGCGATATCTTCTTCCTCGTTTGTTAAGAATAATTTTGTATTCATTTTAAATCTTCTAGGCGGTAATAACTTTCCTATTTTTACCATTAAATCTTTATCAAAACAAATGAACATTTCTTCTGTTTTGATAATTAATGCTGGAAAAAATCCCATTAGATGATGTTCTAACTCAAAATAATACCCTACTTTCAAATTCCACTTATCTGAGCTTTTAATCATTTCGTTAAAGTTCATTTTCCCACTCCTTTTCTATTTTATAAAGATCGGTTGTGCTTATTTTATTTTAGCTAATTATTTAATTTTGTCAACCACCACCTTTTCTAAATCTTCAGATTTGACTGCATCTGCTATTTTAAAGTCCCCTACCCGAGTTCTAATTAGCCCGGCTAAATATCCGCCTACGTTCAATTCTGCGCCAATATCACGTGCTAATGCTCTGATATAAACACCAGGGCCAGTTACTACGCGAATTTGTAAATTAGGCCATTTATATTTTAAGATTTCTATTTCTTTAATTTCCACTTCCCTGATTTTCATTTTTATCTCCTCCCCTTTTCGTGCTCGCTTATATGCTTCCTGCCCATTAATTTTAATGGCGCTGTAAATCGGTGGCACTTGTTTTATTTTACCAATAAATTTTGGCAGGATTTTTTCAACTTTTTTACTTGCTACTTTATGACTTTCAACTTTCAACTTAATTCCTTCTTCATCGTCAGTCGTGCTTGTTATTCCCAACTTAACATCCGCAATATATTCTTTTTCTTTCTGAACAATTTTGTCCAACTGCTTTGTTCCCTCTCTGCCAATCGCTACAACTAAAATACCCTCGGCTAGAGGGTCTAATGTGCCAGCGTGTCCGACTTTTTTAGTATTAGCAATCCTTCTAATTTTATTAAGCACTTGATTAGATGTCGGCCCTTTTGGTTTGTTAACGGCAAAAATGTTTGGCATATGTATTTAAAATCTAAAATTGTTTTGAATCATAAAATTAATCCGTGATAATTCGTTCGATTAGTTTAATTCGTGTGCTATAAAAATATAAAAATAGCACGCGAATATAACGCCTGCCTGCTCGCCTCGCTATAGCTCTGGCGAAGCGGGTCGGCAGACAGGAATTAAATAAATCTGCACGAATAAAAAATTACTTTACAAAAATCATCACCATAAAACTAACAACTACTATCAAAACCAACCACCCCACTGTCCAAAATAATAACTGCACCCCTTCTTTTTTCTGACCATCAAAATATAAATATATCGGTCGGCCAAATACTAATAATGATGTTATTAACGCGGAAACTATAAACAACATTAATATCATTGCTGGTCCCATAATACCAATCATTTTGCCGAATAAATTTTCACCATTCATCAATAGCCAAGAAATGGCTGTAGTATAAACGGCTACGGCTACACTGCTTAATAAAGCGTGTATAATCAATTTTTGATTTACCATAGGTTTAGAGTCATTTTTTAAATAATCCTATATTTTATTCTCCCATTTTTACTAGTGTTTGTCAAAAAGAAAAAGAGAATCCGCAGACTCTCTTGAAAAAAATTAATTTTTATAGTAAGTTTAATAATATCTTTCGGGGATCGCTCCCCTTCGTTCCACAATACTGTGGGACTACGGAAGGGCAAGTATAATGGTGATTTCTAAAGTATATTTCGGGGATCGTCTAATGGTAGGACGCCTGGTTCTGGTCCAGGTAATTGGGGTTCAAATCCCTGTCCCCGAGCCACACTGAGTGCGGGAGTCACCTAAAAAATAAATCCACAAAATAACCAAAAATTAAAGGTTGTCCTCTATCTACGAACTTCGTGCGACCCTCCCAAGGCGGGCAAGAAAAAATATTATAATAAAAAACAACCCCAAAGGTTGTTTTTTATTTTAATTTTAGACGATCCGGCAAAGATTTTATAACTTTTGACTTTAAACTTTTTAACTAGTTTATCACCTTCCCACCAAACATATCTAAAACACTTTTAACATCTATATCTTGCCCGCCCGGCTTACTTGGGTGGGTCTTGTTCACGTCAACGCTTTCCTGAACAGATGCAACTGGAGTAACCGGGTCTTCTAGCTGTTCTACTAACAGTTCAACTGGAACTTCTTCGGTCTTAACATCTAATGTTTCATCTGTAACAGTAGTGTAACTGATAGGTGTTTTAAAAACTTCTAACAATGTTCTTTCAACTAACGCTTTAATGGTTGGTTGGTCAAGCCGTTCTTTATGAAATTTATATTTAAAAGCCAGACAAAGCTGTTGATTGGCAATGCGAGGTTCACAGACTCGCATTATAAAAGAAAGAGAATGATTATGTTTTTTGATAGCTAATAACATTTCATTCCAGCTGGATTTAATAGCTTCTAAATCTATTGATAATTTTTGCGGTGGCGCAGTAGTGGGTGCTGGTGTTATTGGCATAGCAGGATTAGGCTGTGTTTTTATTGTTTGGGAAGAAATAGACGTTGATTGCATTTCTATATTTCCAGTATTAGTTACTAAGTCGTTGCATAGTGAAACGGTAGCAATTTCTAAGGGAAGTTGGGTAATGAAACTATTTTTTAATTCTTGTTCAGCTTGTATTAAAGAATTGATTATAGTCACTAACTTATTAGTGCCTATTTTATCCGCTAAAGGTTGCATTTTATCTTCCATATTATTACCTAAATCAGTGGCAAATTTAGTAGCTAATTGGGGGCTAACCGTGAATAATAACATCTTGCGCAATGTTTCTATAACATCAGTTGTAAAGTTTTTTAAATCAATTCCTTCGTCAATTAATTTGTTAATTAAACTAACCGCGCCAGCAGCGTCTTTATTGCTTAAAAATTCAATAAAGCCAATAACTGCTTGTAAATGCGATTGTGGAATAACTAATTCAGCTTTTTCTTGAGTAACATCTTTACCGCTAATAGAAATAATTTGGCCAAATAAACTTTCCGCATCCCGCATATGTCCATCGCTGTGTCGGGCAATAGTTTCTAAAATATTTTGTTCAACTGTTACTTCTTCTTTTTGACTAATATATTCTAATTTTTTAACAATATCAGCTACCGCAATCCGTTTAAAATCAAAACGTTGGCAACGGGAAATAATAGTAGTCGGTAATTTATGAACTTCAGTAGTCGCTAAAATAAAAATTACTTGTTGAGGCGGTTCTTCTAAAATTTTTAATAAAGCATTAAAAGCAGAAATAGAAAGCATGTGCACTTCATCAATAATGAAAACCTTATATTTGTCTCCGCTAATAGCAATGCGCGCGTTAGCGATAATATTTTCCCGAACATTATCAACGCCAGTATGTGAAGCCGCGTCAATTTCCACAATATCTAAACTAGTGCCAACAGTAATTTGCTGGCAGGAAATACAGTTGCTACAAGGTTCTGATTCCCCTTCTTTACGGTTTTCGCAATTTAAGGCCTTAGCTAAAACTCTGGCCATAGTGGTTTTACCAGTACCGCGCGGTCCACAAAATAAATAAGCATGAGCAATATCTCCAGTCTCAATTTCATTCTGCAAAGTAATCTTAATGTGATTTTGGTTTACTATTTCTGTAAAATTACTTGGTCTGTATTTTTGATACAATGTTGCCATAATTTTAGTCAAAAGTTTATAAAGTAAAAAGTCAAAAGTCAAAAGTAGGACATCATTATTGTACTAGAGAATATTCTAAAAGGCAAGAAAGTACTTATTAAGGCGAAATAAATAAAAAAACAGCTCGTAAAGTTTGTTTATTAGACAAGCCTTACGAGCATTGTTGGTGATGATTATAATGATGGCGACGAAGGCATCAATGTTCCTTTTCGTATAACTGGATTCCACATCTCTGTTTCTCCAGTTCCTTCACAGCTGGAGCATTTGTGATACATAATTCTTTTGCTCTCAACCTCAAACCAACCCATCCCCCAACATCCAGTGCAAAGTTTTTTCTGAAAAGGATGTTTAAATTTTCCACTACCATGGCATTTTCTACAGGGCACTTTTCTTTTGTTGCGCTGGGTAAAAGTCCCTGTTCCATTGCAATCACGGCAAGGAAATTGTTCAGCAATCCTTCCACTTCCCCCGCATTCTTCACAATCTTTATAAATTGGTAGTTTTTCTGAAGAATAACCCATACCTTCGCATATTGTACATTTTTTACCATTGGTTGTTGGTCCAAGACCTTTACCAAGGTCTGTTAACGGAGTGCCGTCTGTTGTTGATGCAATTTTTTGGCAGTCAACAACATCAGAACAAAAAGGATTAAGTTTATCAAATGCATTTTTCAATCTTTTAAATTTTTCTTCATCTCCTCCCTGGTCAGGATGGTGTTTCATTGCTTTTTTTCGAAAAGAACGTTTCAATTCGTCTTCTGAAAAAGGAAAATAAAGATCAAATGATTTTTCAGCCAACTCAATTGTTTTTTCACTTATTTGTCCTCTTTGATTAAAAAGATCCATGATAAAAAATACCTCCTATTGTATTTGATTATGAACTCATATAGAGTTTTCATAAATTCCCCCTAAAAACAGAGCGTGAATTAAT
>CAYPRN010000059.1:0-4698 GCA_964413295.1 uncultured Gammaproteobacteria bacterium
TTTTGCAATTCATCATTGTGTTTTTTTACTTCTTCTTCCATTTCTTTAATAAATCTAAATTTATCATCTTCAGAAATTTCTTTACTGCTTTCGGCTAATTCAATGGATTTTTTAATTTCATCTCGCACTTGCCTTATTTTAATATGAGCTTGCTCTAATTTTTCATTTAATTTTTTCACACGATTTTTGCGATCTTCTTCGGTTGGCTGGGGAATACTAATCCTGATTTGTTCTCCTTCATTAACTGGATTGAATCCTAAATCAGCTTCTACTATCCCTTTTTCAATATCTTTCAAGGTATTTTTATCCCAAGGTTTGACGGTCATACAATTTGCGTCAACTACGGAAATATTCGCCAACTGTTGCAAGGGAACTTTACTGCCATATGATTCTACTAAAACACTATCTAGCACAGACGGATTAGCGCGACCAGTGCGGATAGAACTAATATCTTTTTTAAAAAATTCTATCACACTATCTAATTCTTCTTGATGTTGTTGGATGTATTGATTCATATAGTTACTTTATAATTAAACTTGCTAAACACATTTTATTCCCCACAAATCTACAAATCAGCTACAAATAATACAAATACTATTCGTAATATTTGTAGCTGATTTGTAGATTTGTGGGGTGAAACTTAAAAAAGTAAGAAAAATCTACTGCTCTAAATAGAACACGCCCAAATACACCACACTTGAATCTTTATAATCAAGGGCTAAAGCAGAACTAAATCGTTTACTTGGCAGTTTCTTTGATTCCCACGTTTGTCCATTATCCTCACTAACTCCTAAAGAAGTATCAGTGGCATAATAGATTATATTAGCATCATCAGCGGATAAAGCAACTCGGTTAATCGTAGTTCCCTTTGAGGGAGGAATAATTTCAATATTACGCCAGTGTCCGCCTAAATCCGCGCTTTTAATTAAGCCGGAGTCAGTAGCGACTACTACTTGTTTGCTATTGTTTGATGAAACTGCAATATCATTTATATAAATCGCTTTCTTGTTAATTTCTAAAAATTCTTCTTTATAGCTAGTCCAAATCCGCCCTTTATCTGCAGAGCTATAAATTCCTTCTTTATCTGTCGCTACCCAAATATTATTAACATTACTCGGATTGATTATAACTTTAACAATTGAATTTTGGCTGGAATTTTTACTGGTAGGATTAAATCGGTATTTAGTTGACCATGATTTTCCTCCATTAGCACTTTGAATTAACTCTCCCCGAGAAGTGCCAGCGTAAACTATAGCTGAGTTTACTGGATCTATTGCTAAGCTGATAATGCGCGCTGTGTCTTCATTGTCAAAATAAATCTGTTTCCAATTTCGACTACAATCTATGGATTTATATATTTTATTTTCGGTAGCAACATAAATACTACATCTGTCTGCTGGACTTACTTTGACATCATTGATTGCCCGCTGGCCTAAATTAGTAGCAACTTGCCAACTTTTTGCTCCGTCATAAGAATAGAGCATACCGTTTTTATGGGTGCCTAAATAAACTGCTTCATTATCCCCTGGGTCTAAAGTGATCGCCGTAATATTAGCAGAAGCAAATGATACTATTGAATCATTCACAGATGAAATAATGGACTGCTGTTTCCAGCGATCGCCAGAATCAATACTTTTATAAAGCCCACCATTAACGCTAGTAACTTTACTGCCAGAAGTACCAAGAGTAAAACTACAGGCGCTTGTCAGCAAAGCGACGGATAATAGCATCACTATTGTTGTTAACTTGTATTTAAACATATAGGTATGTTTATTAAAATAAAAAATTTTTATATATAACAAAGTTGTTCTATTACTAATTGCGGATTAACTGAAGCGTTTAAGTATCGCCTACTTTTTTTTAGTTGAGCATCAAATTGTATTAAGTGACTAATTGGCAATGACAGCTGTTTTATTTTTTCTGTTGAAGATTCATTAACTGTCAAATTTTCTAAACCATAAACAAGTAAAATAGCGTCTCTAATTACAGTTTGCCATGAGGTCAAAATTAACTCTGTCTGTTGACGCAACTCTACTCCTTTATGTGCAGATAGCAACTCATTACTTAAACGTAATTTCTCGTCAAGGCGGGCTGACATGATGTTTAAAATCATCTCGGTAATATTTTTTATTTCCGCTAAAAAATCCTTATTTTCCAAAAGTTTAACTGCCCGAACTGGCCGGCCAACAGACAAGCGGGCTAAACCACGCGCCAATTCGCGCGGAGAATTATATTTTTCCACTAGATAGTCATTGATTGCCACTGTGGGCGCTGGCCTAAATTTTAAAACTTGAGCGCGGGAAATAATAGTTTTCGGCAAATGATCAATCGTAGAAGTTAATAAAATAATAACCGTCTTTTTCCGTGGCTCTTCTAAAATTTTTAATAAGGCATTAGATGCTTGCTGGCTTAATTTTTCTGCTTCCTTAATAATGCCTATCTTATAATCACCTGTAAATGTTCCTAATTGCATTATCCTGATGAATTCGCGTACTTGCTCAATGCTGATGTTTTTTTTGCCTGTTTCTTGTTCTAAAATATTTATATCACTATGTCGGTTAACATTAGTCTGCTGGCAGTTAGCGCATTCTTGGCAAGGTAAAGTTCCCTGTTGTTTATTAAAATTTTGACAAAGCAATGAAGCGCTAAAGTGGCGGGCAACCGTTGACTTGCCAATATCAGACAAACCGGAAAAAATATAACAATTAGCAAGCTGTTTATTCTCAATGCTTGCCTGCAAAAAATCAATGATGTGCTGGTTACCAAAAAAAGGCCACTGAAATTGAAATTTAGTGGAATCTGTCATATTAATAATATAGCAATAATCCCACAAATTTACAAATCAGCTACAAATAATACAAATGCTATTCGTAGCATTTTTACCCCCCGAAACTTTAGCGTAGGGCGGGCGCATAGTTGCACGTTAGTATAAAACCGCACAGCGCATTTGTATTAATGGATTGTAAACGGTTTAAAAACGTATAAAATTATTTCTACTAAAAAAGGGCCAGAAAATTTAATCTCCGGCCCTAAATAGTGTATTTATTTTATTCTATTGAAAGAGCTCTTATTACATCAGCCGCTGAATATGACAAGTTATCTTTAAACATAAGAATACGATGAATTAAAGAAAAATCCTCGCCAGATGTTACTAATGGTTTTTCAACATAACCTGACGGCTGAACCTGAGACATCCCAATATTGGCAACAAGGGTGTTGCAGAGGCAATTACGTCCTTCCATATCTTCTGGTTTACCCCCTTTACGCAAGTAAGCGTCCGGAGGTTCAGAAGGACAGCGGTAGTCTATCTCGCCATCTTTTTTATAAACAGCCCGCAAGTAACCCAAGTCGCAAATCCGAAACCGCTCCTTATAAATCTTTTCGTCCGACATCGTACCTTCCAATTTAAGTACCTTGAACGGAAAATTCGTAGGAGAGGCTTTTGGATCAGTGAAAACCTCGACCTCACCAGAGCAGATTTTTTCAAGAATCTTACGCCTGATATCCTCTGGAATACCGGATTCTTCACAAAAAGCAAATGGAGTTCCAACTTGGACGCCAGTGAATCCTTTATCCAATGCCTTTTGTATTCTTTCAGAAGTGCCATAACCTCCAGCCAGCCAAATTGGTAAACCCAACTCTTTGATTTTATCAAAATCCACAATATCTCTTTCACCATAGATGGGTTCGCCGTTGGCAGTCAGTTTCAGCGCGCCACGTGGCGGAGCGTTATGTCCACCAGCAGTAGGCCCTTCAATCACGAAACCGTTCACAGCGCCGGTGGATTTTTTTACCATGGATACTGCCAGAATCGCGGAGGAGATGATTGCCAGAAAGATGGGCCTTCTTAATGTGCTTTGAATTGATCCTATAATATCTTTCGGATCAAATTCCATTTTCCAGTCATCATCTATACTGGCGCCAACAACATTAATTTTGTAACTGGTTTTCTTGTGATGAACAAATTTATCCAAAACACCGGGAATTTCACGAGGAATTCCAGCGCCCATGAGCACATAATCTACTCCTGCCAACATTGCTCCGTAAATAGAAGCTAAAGTAGGCATCTGAATCTTTTCTAGATAATTAATTCCCACTTGACCACTATGATCTTCTTTTGCCAAGAAGACTTCCGTGAAGTTGGCAACGACGGCCAGTTCATTCAGGGTCTGGTTTGGTTTAATCGTCCACATAGGGATTCGCTTAAATGCTTCAGTAATAGCTTTTCCCCCTGGAATAAAATACCGATCGTAAATACGTTGAGCGATTTCGGGAACAGGAAAATGATCAAAGGCGCGACGAATATGCCCGCCAGAATCGCCTAACTGCAAACGACGCACCATGATTGTATCTAAAGCTACGCCAGAGACAACTCCCAGCTGACCCAATTTAGATACGGTTTTAGCAAGAAGCCAGTGAGAAACGCCGGCTCCCATGCCACCCTGAATAATTATGGGCAACTTCGCTGGAAACATCATCTTCTTCTCCTTTCTTTGATTTATTTTACAGAATTTATACACTTAGATAAATCCTATTTTAAAAAGAACATTAATAATATAATACAAGTTATCTTTATGATATTACATATATCAAAAGCTTTCAACTCTTGCTATTTATTAACAAATATACTATAATCAAAAAGGTGTGATAAAAAATTAATTAATATATAGCACGATATGCTGTTAAATATAAAAAAAT
>CAYPRN010000060.1:0-4544 GCA_964413295.1 uncultured Gammaproteobacteria bacterium
AAAAAAATCACCAGTAGAAAAGTTTTTAAAAAAGCTGACACCAGTAGACATTGCTTTAATTAAATTATCTGCGATTAGTCTTGGTATTTTTGCCGCGCTTTATTTTCCGCAAATAGCAGAAGTTGATCCAGTCTATTATTTAGGGGCTACTATTGTATTTGCGATAAAGCCATTAACGTTGTATTTTGATAAATAGAGTGTTTTGAATTATAGCATGATGCTAATCTGCGAATTGCGAATGCTACGAATAGATAGTTCGCGATTCGCAGATTAGCATTTTATTTGCGGATTAACGTCACATTATTTATGTCACAGATAGAATCCCACGAAATTGTCGTTCAAAATGTTTGCAATTACGTTTGCAAACTTTTAAAATATCCAAAACTGCAAATTAAAATAATGCGCCGAACTAGGGAAATAAAAAAGAATGCTAGTTATGTAATGGGTCATACTAGTATTGGTAAAAGCACAGTTACCTTAGACATCTATACTGCCCGTTTGCGCAAGCCGAAAAAAATTTCCAGTATCCTCTCTGTACTTGCTCATGAAATTGCTCATCATCAAAAACCGCCATACCGGCAATGGCAAAGACTTGCCCGTCGTAGCCTTGGCGGAGGAGGGGGGAGGTGGATAGCGCGCCAGCATTTCCCACGGTTTTATAAAAGAGTGAATAAAAATGTCGCTATAATGAAAAAGGATAAATTGATAGGGAAGTATTTTACATAAAAAAAAGAAAGGCTATGAAATTAATCATAGCCTTTTTTGATTTTTTATTGTTATTTTTCTATTACACTCGTATGTAACTGACTTTGTCCAGCAGATGTAAATAAAGTAAATGCCCAGGGTAAATCACCAAATTCATGTATTTCTTGAATGTTTTTTGCTCCAGCATGAGCAAATCCACCCTTAACTAATTCTATTAGATTTTTATGAATCCATCTTTTCATCGGTCCCTCAAAAGGCACATACCCCTCTATCCCTTCGGGGGCTGTTTTTGTGTCTCCATATCTATGAACTGATGATCTGTCTTCTATAGCTCCTTCGGAAGCCATACCCCTGTAAGGTAAGTAAAATGAATTTTCAATTTTAGTCTTACCATGTTTTATGTATGATGCTGACTCAGCAGTGCCGGCAAAAATTTTTCCAGCCATGATAGCATCAGCGCCTGCTGCTAATGCTACAACAATGTTACCAGAATTACTAATACCACCATCAGCTATAATTTGTGGAGCATGTTTTCCAGCCTCAAGTAGTTTTTTTCTGGTATAATGCAATTCTCGAAGCAAAGTAAAGCTACCTACGGCTGCGCCAGTTACAATAGAAGTAGTGCAAATAGAACCACCTCCAATAATAACCTTAACTGCATGAACTCCAATTTCAGCTAAACGCAAATATCCATCAATATCTGCAACATTACCGACTATTGTTGCTGCTTTATCACCGACTAGCTTAACAAGTCGTTTTGATTGATTGATTACTTTTTCACAGTTACCATGGCTACTATCTATTGCAACCATGCCAATGCCTAATTTTAAAGCATCTTCAACTCTTGTTATTTCTTCTTTTCTTATTCCTATTGCCATGCCAATTAAAGGTCGTCGTTTATAGCGAGAAGGTTCAGCCGCTTTGACATCCGTGAGAAAGTAAAGACCTTTTAATCTTTTTTTAACATCAATAACAGGAATAACAGAATAGCTTTCATCTGTTAAGTGCCGTTTAATTTCATGAAATGGTGTTCTTATGTGTCGAGTAAAAATTTCATTAAGTGGTTTCATCCATTTACGCACCGAATCATTTTGATGTTTGTCAAGGTCTAGTCCTTTAGTAAATACTATGCCTTTTAGCACTTGTCCTCGATCAATTATTGGGATAGTGCTATAACCAAATTTTTTCAAAATTTCACGCGCATCTTTTACTTTTTGATTAGGATTAAGAGTCTTTGGATTTTCAATGAGACAAGATTTGTGTCGTAATGCTTCTACCACCCATTGTAATTGAAATTCTGGATCATTAACTATAATTCCGCATCCACCAATTTCACTCATTACTTGCGCCATCTTTGAAGTTGTAACAGTGTCCATAGCTGCGCTAAAAACAGCCGTTTTTAATTTCACAGGACCTATTTGAGTACTTAAATCAACTTCTCGAGGTGCTATTTGAGAATAAATAGGTCTAATTCCTATTTCTCTAAAAGCGTATGTTGGAATTGGTTGTGGTATTACATTATCAAAAGCACTTGGATACAACTCTCTATAAATTTCCTCAGCCGTAATCTTCATAATAATTATCCCTTCAGGTTGTAAAGATCTGCATGTCAAAAACTAATTGGATAAATATTATCAAATAGGGGAGAGAATGTAAAGGGGGATAAATAAAAACCACCAGTAAGAAAGCTGGTAATTTTTATATAGTTCTAAATTCTTACTTTTTACTTCTTAATTCTATTCCCTCCATGAAATTTTTGATGAACATCTCTTAATTGCTTATTAGTGACATGAGTATAAACCTGTGTAGTGGCAATATTACGATGGCCGAGGAATTCTTGGACTAAACGCAAATCAACACCATTAGCTAATAAATCAGTGGCATAACTATGGCGTAGGGAATGAGGAGACATCATTACGGGTAATCCGGCTATTTTTATATATTTTTTAACAATATTCTCTATAGAACGCACAGAAAGGCGTCTATTTTCGCCTGTAACAGCGTTTTTACTGTAAGATATGAAACCCACCTTATCCACGTCTTTGCGAGCGTTTTAGAGCTTCTACTGCGCGAGAAAAGAAGTAGACAGTCCTAACGCGCCCGCCTTTATTTTCAAAAAGAAAAAATCACTCTTTTATTTAGAGTGATTTAATATGAGGATTCTTTTAATAAACTATTCCATTTATCTCTTTCAAGGCAAGAGCTACAAATATTTCCCTTATTATATTTACTAAGAACAGTATTACAATTAGGGGACTCACAAATTCTTTCTTCTTCAATTTTTTTTAATGCTTGTTTTGTGGGATATAAATCGTGGGGTAGGGTTCTAGCAATAGATCCTCTTATTGCCATTTTATTTCTCCTTTTTATTTTGATTTTATTAGATTACATTAATTAAATTAGAAAGTCAACTTATTTATAAATTATTTTAATGGATGAAATTTTTTATGAATTTTTTGCGCATACCTATCAGAAGCGTGAACATATCTAGTAGTAGTATCTAACGACTCATGACCTAATAAAACTTGTATAGCAGCTGGATTAGCGCCTGATTCCGCTAAATAGGTAGCAAAGCCATGACGCAGGGAATGGGCAGAAGTGGGCACATTAATTTCTAGTATTTCTCGATATTTTTTTATTCTTTCTTGAATATATCTCTTGGATATTTTTTTATTTTTTTCATCTGACGCGTTAGCTCCACTATATGGTACAAACACAAAAGGGGACTCACTGTTTCTAACGGACAAATATTTTTTTAAATATTCAAAAGCGCGAGGGGTTAAATAAGCAAATCTTTCTTTTTTACCTTTGCCTAAGATAAATATTTTACCCTCTTTATCAATTTGATCTAGTTTTAAATTAGTTAATTCAGAAATTCTAACACCAGTGGCAAATAATACCTCTAAAATAGCCCTGTTTCTCATTGCAATTTTTTTATTCTTTTCAAAAGAAGTAGGGAATTCAATTAATTTAGTTAGTATATCTAATTCAGCAACTTGAGATTTTTTTTTAATTGCTTTTGTCATCTTAACAACGTCTGGGGGCAGGGGAGTGGGGGAATCCATTTCTATTAAATATTTAAAATAAGAACGCAAAACTGATAACATGCGGTTGATAGAATAGGGGGATAATTTTTTCCCCCCTTTAATTTTATTTGCAGTCTTCCTGTCTATAGAAGTTAAGTAAGCTTTATAATTTAAAATATCTTTTTTAGTCAAACTGTTAAAATTTATTTTTAACTCTTTTAAAAAGTTTTCAAAAACAGATAAATCTCGTTCATAATTATATAAAGTTTCTTTAGAATAATTATTAACTTGCAGATTAAGTAGGAAGTCATCTAATAGTGGCAATGTTAGTTTGTTCATATTTTTTTTATAAGTAGGAAGTCATCTAATAGTGGCAATGAATAACTAAGGATGTTATTTGTTATGTTGTTTATGCATGTAAGCGATATTATACGCAGTCCCTTTTATAATATATTTTATTGACTTTTATGTCAACTACCTAGCCCACGCTCTACATTATTGTTATCCCTATTATATGTAATTCAGGCACAAAAAGAAGAACAATTTTTATTATTAATAAAAAAATTCCAATTACTACAACGGCTAATAAAACTCCGGCAAATTTAAATAATAATTTAAACATTTTTTCGGCTGTACTTCCATTCATATATTAAAATTTAAAAAATAAGTGGTAGGGGTATAACAAGTCTAAAGTCTAAAGGGGATTACCACTTCCCCACCTTCGCCAAGGCTACGGTGGGCAAGCCTATTTTTACTCTTAGAACTCATATAGAGTTTATCACAGAAAAGTGCTAAGATAAAGAAAATAATCAA
>CAYPRN010000061.1:0-4420 GCA_964413295.1 uncultured Gammaproteobacteria bacterium
AATAATTTATATAGAAATGAACTGCGACTATTTAATAACTTCTTTCGGCCAGTGATGAAAATAATTAGCAAGGAAAAAATAAACAACTCAGTCTGTCAAAAAAAATATGACCTTGCTAAAACTCCATATCAGCGATTATTAGAATCAAAACAAGTAAGCCGAGAACAAAAATATAAATTAACTGAAGTTTATCTTTCTTTAAATCCAGTGAAATTGAAATATATTATTGATCAGAAAATTAAAAAAATTAGGGCAAAGCAAAGTTACAAATTAAATGTCCCAACAAGGAGGGGTAAAGTTACATTTTTAAATGACTAAATGCGAATTGTGCGTGTTTGTTAAATTATTTTTTAGGAAGTTTTGTAATATAAAAAGACGTGGCAGTGCCACATCTCTACAATACTTTTTTAAGATATTGTCCTGTATAACTCTTATTAACCCGAGCCACTTCCTGCGGTGTGCCTTGAGCGACTATCTGACCGCCCTGATCACCGCCTTCAGGGCCAAGATCAATAATGTGGTCGACTGATTTTATCACATCCAAGTTATGTTCAATAATTAAAACAGTGTTGCCCTTGTCAGTTAGTTTATTCAAAATGTTTAGTAATTTTTTAATGTCGTCAAAATGCAGGCCAGTAGTTGGCTCGTCTAAAATATAAAGTGTTTTGCCGGTTTCGCGACGAGATAATTCTGTGGCCAGTTTTACTCGCTGGGCTTCACCACCAGAAAGGGTAGTGGCAGATTGGCCAAGCTTAATGTAGCCCAAACCTACTTCGTCTAAGATATTAAGTTTTTGTAAAATAGTATAATGGTCGCCTGTTTCTCGATCAGGGAGGCGGAAAAATTTTTTAGCTTCTAGAACAGTCATATCTAAAACATCGGCGATATTTTTAGCCTCTTGTCCGGTTGATGGAGTATAATAAATATCCAAAATTTCTTTTTGATAACGTTGGCCGTTGCAAGATTTACATTTAATATAAACATCAGAAAGGAATTGCATATCAATTTTAGCGTAACCATCGCCACCACAGACTTCACATCGTCCACCCACAACATTAAAACTGAAGTGGCCGGCATCTAAATTTTTTAATCGTGATTCTGGCAATTGTGCGTATAAATCTCTGATATAAGTAAAAGCGCCAGTATAAGTTGCTGGATTAGAACGGGGAGTGCGTCCGATCGGAGATTGGTCAATCGTGATTACTTTATCAATGTGTTCTAATCCTTTAATTGATTTATGAGCGCCAGGTAAATCTTGAGCGCGGAAAAAATGTCTATGCAATGCTTTGGATAATATATCGGTCATTAAAGTTGACTTGCCAGAACCAGATACACCAGTAAAAGCGACGAATTTTCCTAGGGGAATTTTAACATCAATCTGGCACAAATTATGTTCATTGGCGCCAATAATTTCTAAATATTTTTTATTGCCATTGCGCGACTTAGGACGAATTTCAATTTTTTTAGTCCCTGATAAATATTGTCCGGTTAAAGATTTTTTGTTTTTAATAATTTCTGCCGGAGTGCCAGCGGCTATAATTTCACCACCATAATTGCCCGCGCCTGGACCAACATCAACTAAGTAATCAGCCGCCATCATCATAGCCTCATCATGTTCTACAACAATTACAGTATTTTCCAAATCGCGCAGTTTTTTAAGCGTGTCAGTCAGCTGAATAATATCTTTAGGGTGCAAGCCAACTGAAGGTTCGTCCAAAATGTAAGTAACATTCACTAGATTAGAAGAAAGTTGAGTCGCCAGTTTAACCCGTTGAGATTCACCGCCAGAAAGCGTATTCATCGGTCGATTAAGCGCTACATAATTGA
The DNA here is from genome assembly GCA_964413295.1 of uncultured Gammaproteobacteria bacterium. GTDB lineage: Bacteria > Patescibacteriota > Patescibacteriia > Patescibacteriales > XYC2-FULL-47-12 > CAYPRN01. The sequence continues at coordinate 1,828 of CAYPRN010000061.1, forward strand.
GCCCGGCTTGTTTAAGCGCTTGTAAACGAAAAGTTATTTCATTGATAATAGGGTCAGCAACTTTACTGTCACTACGTGTTAGTTTTTTAACTAATATTTTTAATTCATCAATAGCTGAGTTAATTGTTAAGGAGCTGATGTCAGCAATATTTTTGTTAGCAATAGTAACCGCTAAATATTCCGGCTTAAGTCGTTTGCCAGCACAAGCATGACAAGCCATTATTTCCATATATTGAGAAATATCATTTTTAATTGAAGTTGATTCAGTCTCATTATAACGGTGTTCTAAAATAGCAATAATACCAATAAAATTTTTATTGCCTTGTAAGATTAAATTAAGTTGTTTAGCGGTTAGATCTTTAGTGGGAGTATTTAAAGAAAATTTATTTTTTTTCGCTAATTCGCTTAATTCATCCAAGTGTTTTTTAAATTGGCCATTATTTTTTGGCCAAGCACGAATAGCCCCTTCGTTAATACTAAGTTTTTTATTAAGTAAATTTTCCGGATTAATTTTTAAAGTAGTGCCTAGTCCATGACATCTAGAGCAAGCTCCTTGGGGTGAGTTAAAAGAAAAATGTTTTGGTTCTAAATCTTCTAAAGTAAAACCGCTTTCCAAACAGGTCCAAATAGTAGAATATGTTTTTATGCTTTGATTGCCATCACCATTCCAAAGAATATTAACTAGGCCATTGCTAAGGTCAATTGCTTTTTTAATATGTTTTTGCAGTTCAAATTTGTTATTAAATTTATCGTGCGCCAAAACAATTTCTAACGTGTGCAATTGGTCATCAATTTCTAAAGATTCTTCTTGAATATTAATAATTTTGTTGTCAAAGCGAATATGAGTAAAGCCGGCTTTATTTAATTGTTGAACTATTTTTTTATCAGTTACAATAGAATTTTTAACTATCGGAGAAAGCACGGTAATAACTTTTTTTTGTTCATAAATATTTTCTACAATATTTTCAACACTTTGTTTAGTGAGCGGTTTATTTGTATCCGGACAATGCGGAACGCCAATACGAGAAAATAATAAACGCAATAAGTCATAAATTTCCGTGACTGTCCCAACAGTAGAGCGGGGATTATTAGAGCTAGCTTTTTGATCAATAGCGATGGCCGGTGTCAATCCAGTAATACTATCTACATCTGGCTTGTCCATTAAATCAATATATTGTTTGGCATAGCTACTTAAGCTTTCCATATATCTTCTTTGTCCTTCAGCATAAATAGTATCAAAAGCCAGTGAAGATTTACCTGAACCAGAAAGGCCGGTAATTACAATTAGCTTATGGCGTGGCAAGTCAATATCAACATTCTTTAAGTTATTGGTGCGAGCGCCCTTTATAATGATAGATTTTGACATAGTGAAAAGTTTTAATATAATGCAAGTCTACGAATTATATGCAAGTTTTACAAACATACAAATTATGTAAATGGAGCTGTAGTTAAACGAGATTTATTATACAGGAAAAAATTAAATCTGACAAGAGTTGTGGTAGACAGAGAATGTTGCTACAATAAGTATGATTGTTTTATTGTTAAATTGCTATACTTAGCTACAATAGAATTATAATAACAATTTAACAATACAACAGTTTAACAATGTAATCAGATGGAAACACTTCTTCCAATTCTAGTATTAATTTTAACTGCTATTATAGTAGTGATGTTTTTTATGATGCAAAAAAAGTTAAGTAATTTGGGTGAAAATCAAAAAGATGATCAATCAATACTGATGATACAACAACAGCTTAATCAGATGACTCAAAATTTAGATATAAAATTGGCGGAAGTTCATAAAGCTAGCCAAGATCAGTATGGAAAAACAACCGGCATTATGAGTGAGGTTACCAATCAGGCGCAAAAAATGCTTTCTGACATCCATGACCAAAGCCAAAAAGCAATCTCATCAGTCACAGAAAAATTAACCAAGCTGGACGAAACTAATCGACGAGTGGTGGACTTTGCTGGGCAATTGCAGTCACTGGAAGATATATTAAAAAATCCTAAACATCGCGGAATACTTGGTGAGTATCAATTGGAAATGGTACTTAAAAATGTTTTACCGCCGAAAGCTTATACAATGCAGTATAAATTTAAAGATGGTGATATTGTGGACGCGGCTGTGTTTGTTAAAGATAAAATTATTCCAATTGATTCAAAATTTTCACTAGAAAATTATAATCGGATTGTACAGGAAAAAGATCCTCATATGCGTGAAAAATTGGAAAAGGAATTTAAGCTGGATTTAAAAAAACGGATTGATGAAACCGCCAAATATATCAAACCAAAAGAAGAAACAATGGATTTTGCTTTTATGTTTATTCCAGCTGAAGGAATTTATTATGATTTATTAATCAATGAAGTTGGAGCAATAAAAGTTAATACTCGCAGTTTAATTGATTATGCATTTAATGAACGCAAAGTAATTATTGTTTCACCAACAACTTTTGCTGCCTATTTACAAACTGTGTTGCAAGGTTTAAAAGCTTTGCAAATTGAAGAATCAGCCAAAGAAATTAGAAACAATGTTGAGAAATTAGAAAAACATTTACTCGCCTATGCTGATTATCACGCCAAAATCGGCACT
>CAYPRN010000062.1:0-4376 GCA_964413295.1 uncultured Gammaproteobacteria bacterium
AATAAGATTAATATATGAAATCAACAAAAATTTCCTTATTTCAAGGTAAAAAAATTAGAAAAATATTATATAAAAATGAATGGTGGTTTTCTGTTATTGATGTTGTAGAAATTTTAACAGATAGTAGTATTCCACGAAGATATTGGACGGATTTAAAGAAAAAATTAGAAAACGAGGGTTATTTTCAACTGTACGAAAATATCGTACAGTTGAAATTAGAGGCTCCAGACGGTAAAATGCGTGAAACTGACTGCTCTAATACTGAAAATATACTAAGAATTATTCAATCTATTCCTTCGCCAAAAGCTGAACCGTTTAAACGTTGGCTGGCAAGTGTCGGTAAAGAGCGTATTGACGAAGTGGAAAATCCAGAAATTGCCATGAATAGAATGAAAGAAATTTATAAAAAAAAGGGCTATCCAAAAGATTGGATTGATAAAAGAGCGCGCGGAATTGCAATTAGACAGAGCTTGACCGATGAATGGGATAATAGAGGCGCAATTAGTAATTTAGATTATGCAATTTTGACTAACGAAATTATGAAAAGCGCGTTTGATATGAAGGTAGAGAATTATAAAAAGTTTAAAGGGTTAAAAAGAGAAAATTTACGTGATCACATGGATGATATGGAGTTGATTTTAACGATGCTTGGCGAGGCGACTACTACTAAATTCACTAAAGATAGAAATTCAAAAGGAATACCGAAGTTAACTAATGATGCTCAGGACGGTGGCGCAGTTGCTGGCAGGACTAGAAAAGATATTGAAAAGCAATCAGGTAAAAAGGTTTCTACGCGGAAGAATTTTTTAATAGACAATAAGAAAAAAATAAAATAAGTATGTCGCAGAATAACCTAATTTCCATCATAATACCAGTCTATAATAAATCCGAAGAGTTAAGGGCGTCTTTAGCTAGTTTATTATCGCAAACATGGGATAATTATGAAGTAATTATAGTAAATGATGGGTCTACTGATAATTCTGTTTTAGTAATTGATGAGTTAAAACGTAAATTCTGGAATAAAGGCCTGCGTTTTAAAATAATTCAACAGAATAATCAAGGTTCTAATAACGCGCGCAATCGCGGGTTTAAAGAAAGCGGAGGAAAATATGTAATTTTTTGGGATGCTGATATTGTTGCTAGTCCGGAAATGCTGATTAAAATGTATAATAAACTACAGGAAAATTCAGAAGCTAAATATGTTTACTCATCTTTTATTTTTGGCAAGAAAAAATTTAAGCTTTGGGAATTTGATGAAGAAAAATTAAAAAAGATGCCATATATTCATAGCACCTCACTGATGAGGCGGGCGTATTTTCCTGGATGGGACGTGCGAATTGATCGATTGCAGGATTGGGATTTATGGCTTACTATGCTGGAAAGGGGATATAAGGGCGCTTGGGTTCCGGAATTTTTATTTACAGTGCTGACTGAGCATGGAACAATGAGTTCCTGGTTCCCGAAGATTTTATATAAACTGCCGATTGTTAAATCTAAAAAAGTGAAGAAATACAAGCAAGCGGTGGAAGCTATAAAGCGTAAGCACCAAACAACAAATAACAAATAAATTCCAAAATTCTAAGCTCAAAACTCAAAATAAATTCAAATAATAAAATTCAAAATTTAAAACATAATATTTTGAGCATTTTAATTTTTGAATTTTGATATTGTTTTGAATCTAGAGTTTTGGAATTTAGAATTTTTAAATTATATGAATTTATCTATTATCATCGTCAACTGGAATGTGCGCGACTTACTGCACCAATGCCTTAAGTCTATTTTTTTATTTACAGAAAATATTGATTATGAAGTCATTGTGATAGATAATAATTCAGATGACGGCTCTGTACAGATGCTTAATTTTTTGACTTTTTCCGCCCAAGGCGGATCCCTGCCTACCGGTCAGGCAGGCGCCTTGGGCGGAGAACACCCAAATTTACAGGTTATTTTTAATGAAAAAAATGTTGGTTTTTCTAAAGCTAATAATCAGGGGCTGCAAAAAGCGAAGGGAAAATATGTTTTATTTATGAATCCTGATATGGAATTAGTAGAAAATACGCCTAAATTGTTGTATGATTATATGGAAGGTAAGTCAGATGTAAGCGCATCTACTTGCCAATTACAATACGGTGACGGGCATCGCCAACCAAATATAAAACGTGATCCGAGTTTTTTATCACAGCTTTGGATTTTATATAAACTACATCATTTTTGGCAGCCTTGGTTTTTGAAAAAATATTTAGCTAAAGATTTTGATTATGCCCATGAACAGGAAGTGGAACAGATTATGGGAGCTTTTGTTTTTATTCGTCGCGATATTATGTTAAAGATAGGTGGTTGGTCAGAAGATTATTTTATTTGGTGGGAAGATCTTGATCTATGTAAGCGATTAAGAAAACTAGGAGAGAAAATAATGTACACGCCGATTAGCCGTGTAATCCATTATGAAGGTAGAAGCTTTACTCAGCAATTAAGTTTGATTAAACAAAAACAATTTAATAGGGGAATGTTGATTTATTTTAAAAAGTATCATAATTGGTTGGTTTGGTTGATTTTAAAAATAGCTAATTTGGATAGTTTAATTTTGGCATGGCTAATACAGATATTTAGGCTTAAGGGAAAGACGCAATCTAAGATTTAATTATCAATTTACAATGATCAATTTTATAAATATGTTCAAAAAATTTCGTTTATATTTTCTAATAATTTTTTTAGTAGAACTGCTTTCGTTCGCTGGCTTTGTAATTCCGCAGGCGCGTGAAGCAGGTTTTTTTATTATATTGGCGATTACACTTTTGTTGGCAGTGGAAAAAATGGAATACGGCCTGTATATTCTGTTGGCAGAACTTTTTATTGGATCAAAAGGATATTTATTTTTTTATGAATATGAAGGAATATCAATTTCCATTAGAATGGGTTTATTTTTAATAATAATGTCAACTTGGTTGGGTAAAGTGTTATTAAGATGGGCAAGTACAAAACATGATATTCAGGATGAAGTAGATAAAATTGTTTTGAAAAGTAAAGATGCAATAAAAAGCTTTAGTGATTTTCAGGAGATGACTATTAAAGCAAAGAAAATAACCAGCAAAGCAAATTCTTCAGATAATAAACTTTTTATTTTTTATTTTTTGCTTGCTATTTTTGTGACTTGGGGAGTGATCAATAGCTATTTACAAGGTAATAATCTAAACAGCTTGTTTTTTGATTTTAATGGTTGGATTTATTTTGGTATTTTATTTCCAGTTCATTACATCTGGCAGAAAAATAAAGAGCGAATTACAAAGGTATCGCAAGACTTACTTATTTTATTAAGCGCAACTGCCACCTGGCTAAGTATAAAAACACTTGGTTTGCTTTATATTTTTTCTCATGACTTTGGTATAATTTCAGAAAAACTTTATCGCTGGGTGCGAGTAACTGGAGTAGGGGAGGTTAATTTTACTGAACTGGGATTTAGTAGAGTATTTATTCAAAGCCAGGTTTTTGTAGTAGTTGGTATTTTTATTTTTTTGTCGCTCATATTTAGTAGTGTTTTAGCTAAAAAGAAAAATTTGTTAATTTATTATTTCATTGGCTTATCATTATTTATTTCTACAACCTTAGTAAGTTTTTCCAGAAGTTTCTGGCTTGGTTTAGGAGTGGGCTTATTGATATATTGTTTTCTTGTTTTCTTGCTTGCCCTTCGTAGCCTTGGCGTAGGGGGATTTTTTTATAAAAAATGGAAGGAAATTATTTTAACAGGTGGAATGTTAATATTAGCAACAGTATTAAGTATAGGATTAGTTTGGACAGTTGTTAGATTTCCAGTGCCTCAACCACTTTCAGGCTTTAATTTAAGTATGTTAGGTGAGCGAGCAACTAGTATCAGCGGAGAAGCAGGTGTATCCAGTCGCTGGAATTTACTGCCAGTGCTCGTATCTGAAATAAAACAAGCCCCTATCTTAGGTAAGGGCTTTGGCGCAGAAGTAACTTATATATCTAATGACCCGCGCGTGCGTGAAGTTTCACCAGACGGTAAATACACCACCTATGCTTTTGAATGGGGCTGGTTGGATATTTGGTTAAAGTTGGGATTGTTTGGTATGTTGGCGTATGTGGCGTTATTAATTAAGATTTTTGTTAGTGGTTTTGTAAGTCTAAAGTCAAAAGCTGAAAGTCAAAAGTCATTAATATACATAAGTTTACTCGCAGGATTAGTTATGATATCTGTCACTAGCTTTTTCAGCCCGTACTTAAACCATCCATTGGGGATTGGGTATGTGGTGTTGGTGGGGGTTATTTTAAGCAGTGGATTGACAAAGTTAGATATATAATATAAAGTTATAATTCACAGGAATATGTGATATAATGAAAATATAAATATTTTAAATTAA
>CAYPRN010000063.1:0-4362 GCA_964413295.1 uncultured Gammaproteobacteria bacterium
ATACCGACGATAAGGCATTAGTCCTTCATCTTGTTTTAACCATAAAAAACAAAAGGTAGTCACAAAACAAATAAATATGCCCTTATTTTTTAAAACGCGCTTAACTTCATTGACTGCGCCTTGATCATCTAACACATGTTCTAATACATCAAGAGCAATTATCACATCAAACATTTCTGTTTTAAATGGTAATTTATTAATAGTTCCTTGATATAAATTATTAAGACCTTTTTGTTGACAAAATTGCAGAGCATCTTTAGATGGATCAAGGGAGTGTACTTCTCCAAATGGTTGCATGGCTTTAGAAGCTAAACCAGTACCACAACCAATGTCTAGTATACGTAAATCTTTTCTATTTTTGTAATATTTTTTTAACAATAAAATTAATAACTGTCTTTTAACTCTAAACCACCAGTGCTCTGCTTCTGCTTTATTAATTATATCAAAGGTTTCCTTATGCATGTTTTTGTAATTATTGAGATAGTTATAAAACTATCTCATTCTATTTCTTTAATTTCATTAATTTTATATGGTGTTTCTTTCCTTGTTTCATAATAAATTCTTATTAAAAGTTCTCCAATAAATCCCATCATAAAAAGAATAAAACCTAAAATAATAAAAAGGGTGGCCATAATAGGAAGAGGTGTTTGACCAAAATGGCGTATTTCCATAATCTTTAAAACTAACGCCACTATAACCGCCAAAAATCCTAAAAAAACACTAATTATTCCCCAACTACCAAAAAATACCAAAGGACGGCCAGCATAACTATACATAAATTTTATAGTTAATAAATCAGCAATATCGGTAAATATATGTATTAAGGTATATTTTGATACACCGTCTTGACGTTCATGGTGCTGTACCACTACTTCGCCAACCCGAGCGCCACGATTAAATAAAATAAAAGGTATAAACACATGCATTACACCGTAAAGACGTATTCCTTCCATATCCTCTTTTTTAAATGCCCTTAAGGCGCAACCAAAATCATGGATAGGTAGCCCGGTTATTTTGCGCGTAAACCAATTTGCTACCTTAGAAAATAAACGACGTTTAATAGAATCATGACGATCACGTCTCCAGCCGGTTACTACATCATAGCCTTCACGCATTTTTGCTAATACACGCGGAATATCTGCCGGATCATTTTGTAAATCAGCGTCCATAATAATAATAACATCTCCTTTGGCATTATGAATACCAGCGTCAATTGCCGCTGTTTGCCCTCTATTGTATTTTAAAAAAATAAGTTTAACTGAAGAAAGTCTGAGCATTTCTTCTTTGGTTTTGTCTTTTGAGCCATCATCAACAATAATAATTTCAAACGGCTCATTTATTTGTTTCAATACTACTAAAACACGATTATGCAGTTTAGCAATATTATCTTCTTCGTTATAAGCTGGTAATATTACAGAGATCATATTATTTTTTTATAAACTTTAATGCTTCTGCTAAATTTTTAGCGATATAATCTGGCTCTACTTTATGTAATTTATCACTGCCACTATAACCAGTTTTAACTAAAATAGTTTTTAAACCTGCGCGTTGACCAGCTAAAATATCTGATGTCATATCACCGATTAAAAAACTATTTTTTAAATTAATGTTAAAATCTTTAGCTGCTTGTTTAATTAATCCTATTTTAGGTTTTCGGCAAGAACAATTACGGCTATATTTTTTTATTATACCTTTTGGATGATGAGGACAATAATAAATCGCATCAATCTTTGCCTGGCATTTTTTTAATCTTTTAATTAAAACTGTATTAATATGATTAGCGTATTTTTCACTCATTAATCCGCGGGCAATCATTCCGCCTTGATTTGTTGCAATAATAACTAAAAAACCAAGTTGATTTAACTCTTTAATAGCCCTACCTACTCCAGCTAAAACTCTTAGCTGTTCAAGTTTATGAAGATGATGAATTTGTTTAATAATTACACCATCCCGATCTAAAAAAACAGCTTTATTCATTTTATTAAATTACTGATAATTATTATATAAAATCTCTGTGCCTGATTGGGTAAATTTAACAGATATTTGTTGAAAATTAGCTAAACGATTATTAAAGGCCAAGGTTGTTACTGTTTCTTTAATAATTTTGTGTCTTTCGGGTGGCGCTAAAAATAAAATACAGCCACCTCCTCCAGCGCCTAATATTTTTCCTCCTAAAGCTCCAGCTTGCATACCAGCGCTATACATAGAATCAATAACTGTATTAGTGATTGTATTAGCTAAACTTTTTTTGTTTAACCATCCTTCGTTCAACATCTGCGCCATGCTATATATATCCCCATCTAATAGTTTGTCTCTAAACTTAAACACTGAATCTGACATCTCTTTATAAATATCAAAATTATTGTACATTTTTTGTTGTTGTTCTTTTAAAATATCGGCTGTATCTCTGGTAATGCCTGTAAAAAAAAGTAAAATATGTTTTTCCAGCTGCTGTTGTTTATTATAACTTAAAAAAATTGGGTCCACTTGAACCGAATCATCCGGGTTGAATTGAAGCATGTTAAATCCGCCAAAAGAGGCCGCGTATTGGTCTTGTTTGCCAATAGGTTCTTTTAGCAAGTCAATTTCTAAATGGCAGGCTGCTTCGGCGGTTTCTCTCCTGTTTAATTCCCGCCCTTGATAAGCGGCCAGTCCTTTTATTAAAGCGGTGGAAAAGCTTGAGGAAGATCCCAGCCCTGTTTTAGCCGGAATGTCGGCAAATGAACCTATTTCCAAGCCTTTCTTCGTGATGCCCATATCCAACAAGGCCGAGCGAATTCGGGTGTGCTTCAATTCTTGAGGATGTGAAACAGACTCAGTTGCTTGATACCTGATAATAAATTTATCAACAAGGTGGGTTGGCTTAATAACCAAATAAATAAACTTATTAATAGCGACTGAAATCACTCTGCCGGGATAACGATGGTAAAAATTAGGCTGGTCAGTTCCTCCTCCGACAAAACTAATTCTTAATGGCGCTTGCGTTAAAATCATAAATAATTCTTAAAGTATTAATTGCCACTCAAATTTTTTTGAAGATATATTTTTTCCAATCGCTCCAAGTCGGCGGGAGAAGTTAACTGCGCGTGGCCGGCTGATCCCGTCACGGCAACAACTTTATGATTTTTAATAAATTCAGCCATCATGCCGGTGAGATAATATTCTCCGTTGCTATGTATTTTCGGACGGCAATTAAATAAATCCGAGTTGACAACCATAAAGCCATTAACCGCGAAATTTGATTTGGGTTCTGCCGGCTTTTCTATTACTTCAATAATATTATTTTTATGGTCAAGGGTGACCACCCCCACTTGAGTTGGGTCCGCCACCTCGTAGCACAGCCAGGAAAACTCATATTTTAGGCATTTGATTATTTCTTCCAGTGTTAATACTTCATCGCCATAGATAATGGCTAAACGTTCATTTTGGCCAAAGAAAAGCTTTGTTGCCATGAAGTCAATCGCGGTTCCTTCACCCGTCCCTTGCGCGTAATGGATTTTTCGGCCATAAAAATTATCTTTGCAATAATCCTTTACTTTTTCTCCCAAGTGTCTAATAACTATAATTGCCTCGTCTATTTCAGCGGGGAAAGCTAAAAAAATATGGTCTAAATTTGTCCGGCCACCATACTTTAATAAGCATTTGGGCATAGTTAGCGTTAACGGCCTCATACGCCGGCCTTGTCCGGATGCTAATATTATTGCTTTCATAGAAATATTGTAAGCGTAAAGAATTAATTTGACAAGTCATAAATGGCAAAATATGTCCTGAAACAATGAATTTTTTTGGCATAAACCGGCTTTCCTAAATAATACTCCAAAATATTCGGATGAATAGTCCAAAAATGATCTTTAACTGGCACAAACAGCCTTGATAAAGTATACATTGGCTCATGAGGCACGGAAATGCACACGTATCTTTTTGATAAACTTCTAATTTTTTTTATTACTAAAACTGGATTTTTTGTATGTTCTAAAACATCAAAAGCAATTACTATGTCAAATTTTTTTTCAGTAATAAAGTCTTCAATAGAAACAGTGGGCATTTCGAGTAATTTTTTTCTGGGATTTACGTCTATACCATAATAATCCATATTTTTACGCAACATTTTCCTAGTAGTTCCATCAAAATATCCAATATCTAAAACAGTAGTCCCAGAAAGTTTATTGACTATTCTTATTTCCTTTTTTAAACGCGATGGTCGGATAAAGCCATAATAAGTTGAATTAATTATCTGATGCATCATTTCTATCATATTTTTTATATTAAATATATTACCAATAAGTAAAAAATAAAATTTGGATTATAATTATTTGAAAAAAGAGAAGAGATAAAATGGAGGAAAAAAATACAGAATTATAG
>CAYPRN010000064.1:0-4293 GCA_964413295.1 uncultured Gammaproteobacteria bacterium
TAATTCACGCTCTGTTTTTAGGGGGAATTTATGAAAACTCTATATGAGTTCATTGGTATTACCATACTACCATTGGTATTACTTTATGTCAAATAAAAAAGGACCGTATGGAAATACGATCCTTGAATATTGATGATTATTTAGCTAATAACCATTTTCTAATATTACGACCAATCATAATGTCGATTAAATAGGATATACTAACGGCCGTAGCAAGAAGTAAAAAAATAGATAATCCCATAACAACCCCAAAATATAAGCTAACTCCTATACTAGCGCTTATACAAGTAAGTAAACCAAAAACTATGCCATGATACAGACTAGATGCTGCAATCATACAAACAACAGCCCAAAGATAAATGATTAAACCAATAGCTATACGAAGGCTTAAACCACTTAATGAACTGATAAATATATTATCAAGTTCTAAATTAGGGCCTAAGTTAATGAATAAACTAATAAGCAAACCAGTTATTAAGCCAGGGACTACAAACCCAGCATAACATCCAATAACCTTTTTTACTCTTGAGTCAGTCAAAAAAGAAATAATAATAATTAACCCAATTGGACCAATCAGAACATCCCACCAACGACTTACGCCAAAAGGTAAAGTGATAATCCATTCTTCACTCATTTCAATAGTGGTAACAACTGGAACTGATCCGACTAATAAATGCCAAATTGCCCAAAATAAAACGATAGGAATAGCTGTCACTAAAGACCAGCACACTATAAGTTTTTTCTTTCTTGTACTTTCCATCTTTTCTCTCCTTTTTTTCAGCGATTTTCGCTGTTTTTTAAAGTGCAAATTTATGTGCATTATATTAGCGCGCTATTGTAAATATGTCAATTCTTTTTGAAAGGCACTAATACTGAAATAAATGATATTAATACCATAATAATTATTAAAATTCCTAAAGCAATCACTTTACCCTGGCTTTGTAGAAAAAGCGCGGTAGAACCGAAAATAATAGCAAATACATAGTAGATAAGGGCGGTTTGACGCTGGGACAGACCCATGTGTAAAAAACGATGATGTAGATGCTTTCCATCTGCTGTTTTAAATGGATTTTTTCCTTCATATAATCTTCTGACTATTATCCAAATTACATCCATAATCGGTATGCCCATAATTAAAAGCGCTATGGCGATTTTCCCGCCGGAAATTATCGCTAAAATGCCAATAGCATAGCCGATAAATAAACTGCCACCTTCGCCTAAAAAAATCTTAGCAGGATGAAAATTAAATATTAAAAATCCTAAACATACGCCAGCAAAAATTAAAGCCATTAGCCCAACATCTGGCTGGTAATATTTTGTGGTAATGGTAAATAGAAAAATAATCAAGCCAGAAATTACGCCTAAACCGCTAACTAACCCATCTATTCCGTCTAACAGTTTGGTAGTATACATCATTCCTAATAACCAAACAAAACTTATAATAAAACTTAAGCTTAAGCCAAAGTTAATTAAACCGCCACTAGGGTTGGTTATTTTTTCCACATTAATACCAAATGTAATTGCTATAATCACTGCTATGACTGGAAAAATAATCTGTAATCGTGGCTTTAAATTATATTTGTCATCAAGCGCGCCTCCGGTAATTAAAATAAACGCGCCCAAAAAAAATCCTGTTAATTGTAAAGCAGTTAATCCTCGCGCCAGCACTATATCGCGCAAAAAATATAGGGCAATAAAATAACTCAAAAAAAGAGCTATTCCTCCTAATAATGGGATAGCTTGCTTATGAATTTTTCTCTTACCATCTGGATAGTCAATAATCGCCATCTGCTGGGCAATATTTTTTACGATTATTGTTAGAATAACAGTCAAGAGTAATGATGCTATGAATATTAAAAAAAAATTCATTATGTGGAAAATTATTTTTTAGAAATTAGTTACATGGAAATTCGAAATTAGTAATAGAAGATAGAAATTGGAAAATAGAAAATAGTTGTTGTCTAATTTCCAATTTCTATCTTCTATTACGATTTTCTAATTTCTAAACAACCAATTTCTAAAAAAATCAACAAAATTATTCTCTACACTATTTAGTTAATTTGTTTCAGCACTTTAGTAAAAGGCACATTAGCTTGGGCAGATATTATTTTAGCAATTAACCGTTTATCTACTTTGCGGTCTGCTTGTGACGCTTGTTCCGCCGCTTGTTTAAGAATATCTACTGCGGTAGACGGCAAAATAAAATCAGCTAAATGGATGCGAACTGCTTCAACGGTTAAATCTAATGCATCATAATCAAAATAAACTTTATATTTTTTTTCTATCAATAATGCTCGGCTAATTAATATCTGTATTAAAATTTCTTCACTTAATTCTGATAAATCAACAACTGACATATCAACTAATTCGTCAGAAACTTGATTAATTGTCATAATGTAAGAAAAAGTATTTTGATATGACTTTAATAAATTTACTATTTCAAGCGGGGTATTGTCAATCACTAAAATAACTCGATAAGCATGTTTAAGTTCAGCCACCAATCCTAACATTTTTTTTTCTAAAGTCAACTCTGGAGCTTCGGTTAAAAATTTCCGCAGGTTAAGCTGTAAAAGTTGAACATCTTTAAAAGCATACGGAACTTCATTATTAATTATCCGTTCAGCTAAATTAGCTAATACGCTTGTTTTACCAGACCCTTTCGCGCCTTTAATAACTATTTGCTTTTTTCCTTGTTTAAAGGAATCAAAAATTTGATTTAAAGCGTCTTCATTATCAACTATTATGCCGTCTGGATTAAATTTTACTTTCTGGGTGATATTAACACAAAAATGATTAAGTAATGGCGTAGCCACAGCAGTAGTAGCTTTCTGCATTTTCTCCTGCATTTTGCGCCAAAAAATATTTTCCTTAAGTTCTTTCTCTTTATAAAAATGATCGTGCATTATAGACCAAATAGCGACCATTTCTATTTTATCTAAATTAATCTGAAGTTCATTAAAAATACTATCAACTCCGTATTTATTATCATCTATTAAATAACCAATTAAATTAGGCAAACCGACTTGCTCTTGCTGGGCGTCAAAAGCGGATAAATATGCTTCAATCAGACTTTGCCGTAATTCCCTACTAACAACAGGAGTGATGTTTTTTTCTTTAGCAACTGGTATTTTTTCCAAAATTTTCTGCACTTTGGGTTCAATTTTTCCCTTAAAAATTCCTAACCGCTTTAAAATAAAATTAAATTGTTGAACCGGTTCTTTTTGTTTAACGTCTTGCTTAGCTAACAAAGTTGCTATAATATGAATTGGCAAAAGCTCCTGATGCTGTTTATTTAAAGCTAACTCATAGCCGTCTTCTATTATTTTTAATAAATCTTTTTCATAGCTCTGAGAAACATCAATCTTAACTTTAAAATTTTTAAGTTCCTGCCAATTGTTAGGCATTTCTTGTTCATTTTGTTTTAATTTTTCCTGTTCATAATAATTTAATTTTTTTACTCTTGTTTTTTTATTATGTAAACGATGATAAAAAAAGTAAATAAAAAGCAGACATAAAATACCCGCCCAAAAAAATAATATTAATCCAGCCTGTTCTCCCCAAAAACTTAGCAGAATACCTATGTTAATTTGATAGCCATTAATAAAAGCATTATTTTTTATCCACCAGATCAAAGAAAAAATACCACTCAGTCCTAACAAAAAACAAGCGCTGATTATAAAATAATTAAAAAAAATCTTACTATGTCTCAGAATTATTTTGGCTGGCGTTAAATCATAACCCCAATACAAAAAATCATTTTTAATAAATGTTCCTAGGCTAGTTCCACCACATTCATTACAAACAAGGTTTTGGTCTGTTTTACCAAGGCCGTTGCATTTAGGGCAAGTTATAAATTGGGAAGAATTGTTTGGCATTATAATATATTACTGTTGTATAAATCCGTGTGCTAAAAAACAAATAATAGGACACGAATTAAACGAATCTAACGAATTTGCACGGATTATTTTTTATCTAAAATATGGTAATGCATATTATTTAAAACTGCGTTTTGTTTTAATAGGAGTAACATTAAATAATAATGACCAAAAATTTAAAGATTTATCATTCCATTCGCCTGGCAATGGACGGCGTAAAATATCTTTTATTTCTCGTTTAGAATAAGTGGATAGCGCCCATTTTGTCGCTTTAGTTGTGCCTAAATTAAGAATATTTGTTAATATTCTCTTTTTATCTTTTTTTATATCCATTTTTTTTACATCATATGACCAAAGAAACGGCCTGACGTATGAAGGAATCCTTTTTCTTATTTTCATTTAGGATGTTTTATAAGTT
>CAYPRN010000065.1:0-4185 GCA_964413295.1 uncultured Gammaproteobacteria bacterium
GTTAAATGTAAAAAGTATGCCAAAAAGAACATTTCAACCAAACACACGCAAAGAAAAGAAAAAACACGGTTTTCGTAAAAGAATGAGCACTAAAAATGGTCGCGATGTATTAAAAAGTCGTCGTGATAGAGGTAGAAAAGTGCTAAGTAAGTAGTAGAAGAAGTTTAGTGCAGACTTAAACCGTTTGTAATCTATTAATCAAAACACTCTGTGCGCGTCTAAACAGACTCAAATAAATCCGAATGCCCCGAATGTTTACTACAAATTCTACAAATTATTTCATCCGAATTAAATTTAATAAACAGAATTTGGGGTATTTGGGTAGTTGCATGTCAAACTAAGTCCACATAACCCATTTGGATTAATGGTTTAATAAATTTATAGATCCGCATAATATTTTTTGAACACATGTTGAGTAAAAAAAATAAAATTCAAAAGAAAAAAGAAACAGAGGAAGTTTTTAAAAAAGGAAAAAGCAGTTTTGATGAACTAACTGGCGTTAAGGTTTTAGAAACAGAAAACAAAATAAATCGTTTTGTTATTGTTGTTTCTGCTAAGGTTAGTAAAAAAGCTGTTGTGCGCAACAGAATTAAACGTCGCCTAAACGAAGTCGCTCGTCTTAATTTGAAAAATTTAAATACAGGATATGATTTTTTTATTTTAGCTTTACCGCGTATTATTAACCTTGATTATCATCAAATGGAAAAGTCATTATTACGGCATTTTAAAAAGCTAAAGGTTATAAAAACTAAAGCATAACAAAATGTTCAAGCACTATCCGGCATATTTTGTTATAAAAATCATAAAATTATATCAAAAAACCCTTTCTTTTGACCATGGGTTTTTTAAATTATTGTTTCCGCATGGATATTGTCGCTTTTATCCCACTTGTTCCGAATATGGCATACAAGCAATTGAAAAATATGGTATTATTAGGGGATTGGCGAAAACCGCTTGGCGCATTTTAAGATGCAATCCATTTAATAAAGGCGGAGTCGACACGGTCGACTAGTCATAAAGTCAAAAAGCCAAAAGCCAAAAACTTTCGACTTTATGACTTTCTTACTTTTAACTTTTATATGGCCAACATTTTTCAAACTATATTCTATCAACCAATCCTTAATTTATTGGTTTATTTATATAATATCGTGCCTGGCAGTGACATCGGCATTGCTATTGTTATTTTAACCTTACTGATAAGATTGATATTATATCCGCTTAATCGCAAGTCAATTCAATCACAAAAAGCATTACAGGATTTACAACCGAAAATAGAAGAGTTAAAAAAGAGGCATGCTGATGATAAACAGGCATTAGGCAAAGAAATGATGGAGATGTACAAAAGAGAAAAAGTTAATCCTTTTTCTTCTTGTCTGCCTCTGCTAATTCAATTTCCTTTTTTAATTGCTGTTTTTTATGTATTTCGTGATGGTTTATCTGGCGGATCACTTGATTTGGTCTACAGTTTTATTTCTAAGCCAGAAATGATTAACCCTATTTCACTCGGTTTTTTTGATCTATCAAAGCCCAGCCCGATATTAGCTGTTTTAGCAGGAGCAGCCCAATTTTGGCAGGCCAAGATGATGATTACTAAGCGTCCGCCAAAAATAGTACAAGGAAAATCAGGCGCTAAAGACGAGGATATGATGGCGATCATGAACAAGCAAATGGTTTATTTTATGCCAGCCATAACCGTATTTATAGGCCTAACATTTCCCGGCGGATTAACCCTATATTGGCTTTTAACCACTGTCTTTACCGCCCTACAGCAATTGATTATGTTTAAAAAGAAAAAAACAGACGCGACAGAAGTAGAAGTAATAAATAATTAAAATAGTAAATAAAAAGAGGCCCGCAAAGCCTCTTTTTTATTTTGAATTATAAAATTAATCTGTGACAATCCATTTAATCTGTTAAATCTGTGTTCTATTATTTATAGCACTCAGATGACACGGATATAACGGATTTGCACGGATATTATAATGACTAATCTAACTAATCCCGAGCGCTTGGGACTAATTTTACTAAAATTTCCTTTCTTTCCCAACAATAATTGACAGTCTATCTGGTATAACGCCGACCTGCACAGGTGTTTTTATTTCTACAGAATTATCAATGATAAAATTTTTGTTATTTAGATTATTAATGATCAATCGGTTGCTTCGTAAAAAACTTTGATTGGAAGTTTTTGATAAAAGTTTTTTTTGAGTTATTTCAATAAAAGTTTCCAGTATGCCGTCTTGCGGGCTAACAGCGCTTTGCTCTCTCTGTGTATTTAAATTAATAATTTCAACGGTTCCAACGCCGATTGGCTCCATAGTATATTGTTCATTTACTTCTATAATCGTGCCTTGAGTATTAATAATAGCACTGCTGATGAAATAATTTTCGTTAATTACACCTAAATCTATTTTCTCAATCAATCTAGCCGAAAGAATATTACAAGCATTATCCTCGTTTTTAATACCTAAGGTGCTGGCAATTGAGTTATTAGGGCCAACAGGGATGATTCCCACTGCAACATCTTCGTCACCAAGCGCGTTGACTATTTCACTAAGCGTTTTATTATTTCCAACGGCGATAAAGGTTTTGGGATTGTTTCTTAATTCATCTTTGACAATGCTTCTTAAGCTTTTAAGTGGCCCCACGTGGCAATTTTTACCACCCAAACCAAGATCAGTTACTCTGGTTTCGATTTTACTGACTATTTTATCGTATTTTCTTTGATTAAGAAATTGATCGTAAATGTATATATGCATATTATTAACAAGGGATATATTATATAAACATATTTTATTCCCTACTAATTACCAATCACTTACCCGCCTGTCCGCTAACAGCGTCAGTCGGGCAGGCTAATATACCAATATTTTATCAACTTATTTTGGCAAATGATAATTTATATTTCTACAAATCGTTTAAGTAGTATTAGTATACTTGGTACAGACTAGTAATTGGTAGGAGTAACGATAAGCTTTACATAACCCCATCTTCACTTTTTTCTTCTGCTGTTTCTATTTCTTTTGCCGTGTTATTCTTTCCTGTTTCAGTCATGTTGCAATTTCCGGTTAAAAAGGCTCCTCGCGCAATACATATGCTTTTGGCGCTTATATCCCCCCAAATTTTAGCGCTAGCAGTTAATTCTAAGTCCCCAGCAATAGAGACGCTTCCTTTAATTTCACCGCTAATAATAGCGTTGGCAGCGCTGACAGAGGCGGAAACTTGTGACTTTTCGCCAACCTTTAGATTGCCCTCAGTTTTAACGCTTCCTTTTACTACCCCCTCAATTACTAAATTGCCATGACCAATAAAGTCACCCTCTACCTTTACTGATGGGCCAATGATTGTTTCTACCTCCTTAAAATCTTGATCTTCTTTTTTGAACATAAAATTAGTTATTAGTTAGATAAGCTTACCCCGCCCGCTATAGGTTGGGGTTATTAGTTATTGTTTTTATATAATATGAAAAAGCAATTTAAAGATAGAGATTTTATATATTATGCGTTACGTGTTTTGCGTTATACGACATGCGTGTTTATCTTAGAATGTTATTATTTAATTGTCAAAAAAAGAATTGTGAGTTAATATTAAAAATAGTAATAATAATTATTTTGCATATAGCCCCCGTAGTTTAACGGATAAAACAAAGACCTCCTAAGTCTTAAATCTAAGTTCAATTCTTAGCGGGGGCACACTTCTTCGTTTCGAGTACTCGGGACTACGAAGCGCAAGCACTTCTTTATTCTGAATGTTCGGGAATTACAAAGTGCGAGCATTTTAATTTAAGTCCAGAGAAATGTGGACTTTAAAAAAGAAAAGTCTAGAAAACTCTGGACTTTAGTGTTAAAATTTAGATATAAAACAAATGTTATCCACCATTCTGTGGATAATATACAGAATTTGTGGATAACCTTAGTATTTAAGTCCAGAGTTCTGTGGACTTTGAAAATAGCATTAAGAGTTTAGGTCCAGAGAACTCTGGACTTTACCTGTGTATTATTTATAATTATTTTAAATAAAAATGGGCCTTTAGTTCAGTTGGCTAGAATGCTTCCATGGCATGGAAGAGGTCAAGGGTTCGAGTCCCTTAAGGTCCACTTCTTCGCTCCGACTACGTCAGAGCTACGAAGCGCAAGCACTTCTTCGCTCCGACTACGTCAGAGCTACGAAGCGCAAGCACTTCTT
>CAYPRN010000066.1:0-3997 GCA_964413295.1 uncultured Gammaproteobacteria bacterium
AATTAATTACTTTTATCCTACTGAATTGTAAACAACGCTTTACTTTCTAACATATAATTCAATAAACTCAATATAATTTTCTTTTTCACAATAAGCATAAATTATGCGTAAAGACGAACCTTTTAAATATCGGCAGAAAAATCTTGCCTTTATTATTTTTAGATTCTTTTGAATATGAAGTATAACAAAATGTCGACCAGTCCCAATAGGCGCTTTAGTAATGATTCTTTTAAATAACCCTAAATCATCAGGCAATGATCGATACTTTTTTGCCCGCCGCTTAAAATCATTGGAGAATTCATTAGTTTCTTTAAAGCTTATCGTCATACTCCTTTACTGAATGCTTATCATCACGATAGAAAACACTCTCGTAATTAATTATTTCTCCCGGCTTATGTATTTGCCAGGGGACGTCGGTATGAGAGTAATCGCTTAACTCGGTAGCATTTTTATCAGATAAGCGAGCTAACACTTCGTCAATGTGTTTAATTTCTTTAGCTGACAGTTTGCTTAAATCGGGTTCTTTGCGCGGTAGATACTTTTTTTGTTCGTACTGAAAATATTTACTTTTGATTTTTTCTATTTCTTCATCTTTCTCCATTTCATCTACAATCTTCTTAAATTCCACCGGTGTGGGACCATGGTGGTTTTTAATATAATTTGCGCCGATTATTTGCTCTTCGTATTTTTCGTAAAAATCAAAATCAATAAAATATAATAATTTATAAATAGCGGTTTCACCAATATTTGGTTTTGCTCCAACTTTTTTTAAGATATAAAGCAATATTTCTTTAAATTTTTCTTTTTTTGCTGCTGGCACAATAATGCGCATATCTTGTTTTTTTGTTACTACTTTTTTATTTTCTTTTTTAAAGTCAACTGACACTTCACTGCCTTTCATGTCTCCGGCTAAAAAATTATTTAAGGACATATTAAAAATAGAGGCTAATTTTTTTGCCTCTGATACGGTTAACTCCCGCTCGCCTTTTTCTGTTTGTATATAAGTAGGGCGAGAAATATTCAACTGCTCAGCTAGATAATTTTGAGAAAAATTATTTTCCTCCCTTAATTTTTTAATGTTAATCATATATTTTTTCTCCTTTCTTATCTTTATTCTATATTATGTAAAATAATTTGTCAATAGTGAGTGTAATAAATACTTGACATGCATTATAAATTTGCTAAAATAATATGATGGCCATCTTAGCCTTCCCCCTAAGGCTAGCTAATTTAACTTAATGCAATCTTCTAAATACCCAGCGAGAAGCGTTTAATATCGCCAGAAGTATTGCTATGAATCAAAGCGGAGAAGTTTTTATTCATGGTAGGGACGGTAAAATCCGCGAACGCAATACTTATGGCAAAAAAGATCCTTTTCCTCCTCGAGGATAACATCTTCCCGCGAGCATTAACACTGCTTGCGGTTTTTTTTATTCATACCCCCACCCAAACCTTAAAATCCTCATACTCGCAAAAATCATTATCCTTGTCTTCGTCCCAATCCAACCCAGTATAAAGTTTCCAATCATCACCATAACCTTTGCAAACCACCACAAAATTCTTATCGTAAAAAAACTGCGACAGCCATAAAAATGGCCTCGTTAAAAATCTATAAATTGGAAATTCAAAGTTCATGCTTTTTTATTCAAAACAAAACTAATCGCCTCTTTTATAGATTTATTTATGTCATTCCATAAAATCTCATCACATTCTACAATTTCCATAACATCACTAATTTGCTTATCACTCATTTTTACTGGCGATTGCTTATTTATTTCTTCATTGGTTATTGTAAATTTAATATTTTTCATAATCACTCATTTAAAGAAAAATTATAAACTTTATTAGATAATAATTCCTGACACATAATATTGTCAAAATTTACTTGTTTTAAAAATTGATTTTCTTTCTTCAAGTTTTGAAAAGCATTTTTAGGACTTTTTCCTTCTATCCAATCAATAATCTGACAATTTTCAACATCGTTATTTTTTAAATCTTGAGTAAATCCTTCCGTTGTGTAAAAAATATATTTTTTTAATTGTTTAGTATTAATATCCATATACTAATTATTGATCAACTTAAAAATAAGATCAACTAGGACACTTTGTATTTTCCCTTTCCTTTAAATTCCAAATATCCCTTATCCCGCAAAAACTGCAACTGCTGGCGGATTTTATCTTTAATGTGCTTATTGTTTGGATGTTTAACTTTTAAATCATCTTTAAAATTATAAACTTGGTTTAGAGAAAATTCCCGCTTGCCTAATTTTTCCACGCAGTTCATAATATCCAAAATCCAACCGCGCAGTTCAATATTTTTAGATTCTCTTAAAAACAAAGTTTTGCTCCAATTTTTTAAAACAAATTTTTTATCAGCAACTTGTTTGTTTTTAACATAAAAAATTTTACCACTTTCAGGAATGCCTGTTAAATCTATACTGCACATTATATAGTTCGGCCTATTTGGTATTCCCTGGTTTCTCTTAATAATAATTTCTGGAACAAAAAAATGCTTTGGAATAACAGCAAAATTTAAAACTTCAAAGTTTTGTAAATTATAATTTAAAAAGAAAAAGTTGGGATTATTCGCGCTTTGCAATCTGGCAATCATTGTTCTGTATGCTCCATCAACTATCTTGTTCCCTATTGAATTTTTTTTACTCTTAAGCTCATAATCCTCTTTGCAACTCTGGCAATAAAAATCAGCGACTGGCTTATTATTTTCATAATTCTCAACATTAGCTCCGCAATTAGGACAAAAAATTTCTTCATCAACCCATGTCTCCGTCATTACTTTAATTTTTTGAGAAAGACTTTTGTATTGTTCAGCAATTTTTGGATTTAAGGCTAATTTCATGGGCGTAAAGAGTTAATTTGTCTTTAAATTTTAGCATTTCAGTAGCTTATGTCAAACCCCGCAAAGTCACTATGCAACAACGGGGTAAACAAAAATCGCACCACAAAAATGGTGCGACAGTAAAGAGGTCTTCCTCTCCCCCTTCGCTAAAGCTCCGGGGACAAGTACCCAACCTAAAGATGACCTGCCTTCGTTAAGGCTTCGACAAGGCAAGCAGGCACGAAAATGGTGCGATAACAAAACTGTTACTAATAGTTTAAAATTAATATATAAAAATTCAGCACGACTGCAAAACTAACCCAAAAAATGTACGGAATCAGTAAATAAGCACTGGCCTTGCTGGCTTTGTAGAAATAAATAATATTTAATAAAATTAAAATCCACAAAAATATAATTTCAGTAAAAGCAAACAAAGGATTATGGAAGTAGAAAAACAGCCATGACCAGATTATATTAAAAATCATCTGCAAAGCAAAGAATAAATAGGCTGTCTGTTTATTTTTGGCTTTGCTAATCCAGACAAAATAAAGCGCGATGCCTATTAACAAAAATAAAACAGTCCAGACCGGCCCAAAAATCCAATTCGGCGGATTAAAGTTTGGCTTAACTAGAGAAACGTACCAGCCGGCAATATTAGACGTAGTCGCTAAAGCGCCGAGCAGGCCGGCTACTTGCGGAATTATTAAAGCGATAATTAATTTTGAATATTTGTTCATATTTTTCCTAAATATCTGTATATATTATAACATAAAAATAAAAAAACGCTCCCAAAATTAGGAGCGTTTTTTTATATATTATAAATTTTATTTAACGCGCAGTCAGCCAAAGTATAAACGGCCGGCGAATTTTTTCAATCGACCAATCGTTATTCTTAAAAAGGTCGGGTTTTTCGGCTTTAAAGCGATCAAGTATCTCAATAGTCACCTTTAATTTTGAAGGCGCTAATTCATTATGTTCAGTTAAAAAATTTTCTTTATTAGTCATATATATACAAAAAGCAACTCTAATAATATGAGTTGCATATATCGCCTTTTTTATTCAGTTTATCTTCGGGGAGCCGAAAATATTGCAACCTTTTCCCCTTTATTATGAACTCATATAGAGTTTATCACAGAAAAGTGCTAAGATAAAGAAAATAATC
>CAYPRN010000067.1:0-3722 GCA_964413295.1 uncultured Gammaproteobacteria bacterium
CAGGACGAAGTCCGTTTCACCGGAATACCACCGGTGAAACCGGTGGTTGTTTATTAATTAAAATAAAATAATAATATGCCAAAAAAAATTATACCAATCGCTAAGCCATGGTTTAGCAATCAAGAGGCGCAAGCTGCTTATAATGTCGTTAAATCCAGCTGGCTCATATCTGGCCCGGCAGTAGAAAAGCTTGAAAAAGAATTTGCTAAAAAAAGCAAAGTTAAATACGCGATAGCCGTCAACAGCGGATCGTCAGCATTGCTGGTAGCCCAGCAGGCCTTGGGCATTTCCGCCGGAGACGAAATAATTGCGCCGACAATGACATTTGTTTCCACAGCATCTTCCTGTATGTATTTGGGAGCAAGGCCGGTTTTTACTGATATTAATTTATCAACATACTGCATGGACCCAAATGACATTGAAAGCAAAATTACTAAGAAAACTAAAGCGATTATTCCGGTGCATTATGCCGGACAAGCCGCTGATTTGGACCCTATATTAAAAATAGCCAAAAAGCATAATTTGCGGGTAATTGAAGACGCGGCGGAAGCCCATTTAACAAAATACAAAGGCAAAATAGTCGGCGGAATTGGCGATATCGGCATTTTTAGCTTCACTCCTTCAAAAGTTATCAGCACAGGCGAGGGAGGAATGGTTGTAACTAATAATAAAAAATTAGCAGAAAAGTGCAGATTAATTAGAGATTTTTATGATATTAAAAAGTTTAAATATCCTGCTCTAGGATTTAATTTTAGAATGCCGGATATTATGGGGGCAATTGGCTTGATACAGTTGACTAAATTGGAAAAAATAGTTAAAATTAGACAGAAAAATGCTATTAAATATGCAAAGGAATTAGTGAAAATAGACGGTATAATTATTCCTTTTGTTGAAAAGACAGAATGGATGAATTTCCAGTTATATACTATTAGATTAGATTTGAAAAAGATTACAATTAATCGGGATAAATTTATTGCTATTTTGTTAAAAAAGGGCATCCATTCTAGATTATATTACCCATGCCTCCATAATCAAAAATTATTCAAAGGAATAAATAAATATAAAGACAGTCAGTTTCCTAATGCGATAGTCTTTTCTAAAACTGCTCTAGCAATACCAATATATCCAGAACTTAAGGAATCAGAGCAAAATTATATAATTAATACTATTAAAGAAATTATTAATAAATATAAAAAATAAATTTATGCCAAAAGTACTAATTACAGGAGGTGCTGGTTTTATTGGGTCAGCAATTGCCAAAAATCTTAGTGATAGAGGTTTTACAGTAAAAAGTTTTGATATTAATAAGCCTAAAGAAATGTTTGGTGAGTATATTAATAGTACGATTATGTATCCAGACGAACTTTACGAATCAATTAAAGGTTGTGATTATGTAATTCATTTAGCGGCTAGACTAGGCGTTAAGCAGACAGAACACAAAAGAATATCCTGTCTAAATATCAATATCCAAGGAACTAGAAATGTTATTGAGGCTTGCACTAAAGCAGGAATTAAAAAGATATTATTTTCATCTTCGTCTGAAGTTTACGGTGAGCCTTTGAAAACTCCAATTTGCGAGACTGATCCAGTATCACCAAAGTCGGTTTATGCCGTTACTAAATTAGCCGGTGAGGAATATTTAAGAGCTTATCAACAAGAGCATGGCTTAAATTATTCCATTGTTCGTTTTTTTAATGTTTATGGTTCCGAACAAGTTGAAAATTTTGTGATGCCACGTTTCATAAGAGCGGTAACTGAAGATCAATCACCTACTATATATGGAGAGGGTAATCAAATAAGAAGTTTTTGCCATGTTAATGATGCTGCACAAGGTGTTTATTTAGCTTTAACTAGTGATAAATCAAATTCTGAAATTTTTAATATTGGTAATGATCGAGCAGATATTACAATGAAAGATTTGGCTTATAAGGTTATTAAATTGTCAGGGAAAAATATAGAACCTTATTTTGTGCCAATGGAGCAATCAGATAGAACCAACGAAAGAGAGATTATTAAGAGAATACCTGATATATCTAAAGCTAAAGAATTATTGAATTATAACCCCACAGTTACATTAGATGAAGGTATTACAGATATTATGGAAAGATGGAAAAATAAAAAAATGAAAAATCTATTTTCTGGATCTAATTAGGAGCAAGCTTTAACTAGATTTAGAAAAAAATATTAAAGAGTAATAGTGATTTAAATTTTAATTTATGAACGACAAAGATATAAATATATGCCAGTGCTTAAAGACAATAGAATAAGAAATATAATAAAATTATCGCGTCAAGCTTTTGGTAAATATAAACGGCAGATTGCCACCTTGACAATAATTGGTTTTTTGACTGGAATTTTAGAAGGAATAGGTGTTAATGCTATCATTCCTTTGTTTTCTATTGTTATGGGACAATCCAATGGATCAGAAGATATGGTTTCTCAGTTTATTGAAAAGTTTTTTTTATATTTCAATATTAATTTTAGTGTAAAATATTTATTAATTTTTATTTCTCTTTTATTTATTGTAAGAGCAATAGCTTTAGTATTAGGTGGTTATATTCAGGCAAAAATAACCGCTGATTATGAAGAAGAAACAAGAAATAATTTATTTAGTAAAACATTAAGATCAAGCTGGCCTCATTTATTAAAACAAAAAATTGGTTATTTAGAAAATATTTTAATGATTGATATAGGTAATTCGTCTTTTTTGTTAAATCAAATTAGTAGTACAATAATGATATTAACGTCTCTATCGATATACACTTTAGTTGCAATAAATATTTCATTTTATGTTACTTTAATTACTTTTATTTTGGGAGGCATTTTATTTCTTTTGTTTAAACCATTAATATATAAAACACGTGTTTTAGGTTATGAGACAACTAATGTTAATAAGAAAGTAGCTCATTATGTTAATGAAAATATTACTGGAATGAAGATGATCAAGGCTTTATCTGTTGAAAATCAAGTCATTACTGGGGGAACAAAATATTTTACTCAATTAAAAAAAATAAAAATAAAACTTTTTTTATTAAAAAATATTACTGGCGCCTTTATCCAACCAGTAAGTTTGATTTTTATTTGTGTAATATTTGCTTTTTCTTACAAATTGCCAAATTTTAACTTTGCTTCTTTGGCGGTTATAATATATTTAGTGCAGAGAATTTTTTCTTATGTTCAACAGTTGCAACATAATTTACATGTAACTAATGAAATGGTGCCTTTTTTAAGAAGCGTATTGGACTACGAAGAGAAGGTTATAAAAAATAAAGAAAAAAAAGGTGGAAATAATAATTTTAGACTTAATGATAGTTTAGAATTTAAAGATGTAAAATTTTTATATAACAAAGAGAAAGAAATTTTGTCTGGTGTAAATTTTACTATTAAAAAAGGGGAATTAGTTGGCCTCATCGGTCCTTCTGGGGCTGGGAAAACAACTATTGTTGATTTAATTTTACGTTTATTTAATCCTACTAGTGGCAAAATCTTATTAGATGGAAAAAATATTTCCGATATTAATATGAAAGAATGGCGGGATAGTATTGGTTATGTTTCTCAAGATATATTTTTAATGAATGATACTATTGCTAATAATATTAAATTTTATGATAATTCTATTTCTGAAAAAGATATAATAAGGGCGGCAAAAATGGCTAATATTTATGATTTTATTCAAAGTTGTTCTGACGGACTAGCTACTGTAATCGGCGAAAGAGGAGTTA
>CAYPRN010000068.1:0-3438 GCA_964413295.1 uncultured Gammaproteobacteria bacterium
GACTTTAGACTTTAGACTTTAAGACTTTTAACTAAGTTTCCCATGCTTATACAATCAAACAAGGAGAAAAATAAAAAAGTAGCAATGCACTACAGGTTTTTACTGTTGGTAATTGTTGCTTTTTTTGTTGCTTTTATTTCTTTAGCGCCGGCAATATCATACGCGCGAGTTGAGGAAGGCAATGACGGCTTTAATGATTTAGCCGGCCTGCAAGTTGTAGAAGAGGAAGTAATGTTGCCTAATACTGATATTCGTATTTTCATCGGCCGTTTAATTAACGCGGCTTTAGGGCTGATTGGGATTATTTTAGTCGGCTTAATAACTTACGGCGGTTGGATGTATATGACATCAGCCGGAGACGCCACTAAAGTTGAAAAGGCAAAAAAAATTATGCAGAACGCGGCTATCGGCCTGCTTATTATTTTAGCTTCTTTCGGCATTGTCAGCTTTATTTTGCGGGCGTTAGGATTGGGTGGCGGTGGAGGAGGCGGAGAAGGAACGCCTAGGTATGTTGATAATATCGGCGTCGGCGCGTTAGGCAACGGAATTATTCAGGACCATTATCCAGAGCGAAATCAGACAGGAGTGCCGATTAATACTTCTATTATAATTACTTTTAAAGACGCTATTGATCCAAATAGTGTTTGTGGAGCGTCAGTTTGCAGTAGTAATAATTTATTAGAAGCAAGTAATATTAAAATTTATTTTATTGCTAGCCCAAGCATCAGTCCTTTGACTGATGAAGAATATGGAGCATTAAGTTCAGGTGAAGTGTTTGTATCTTCCACAGCAGATAATAAAACTTTTATTTTCACGCCGAAAAAATCTTCAAACGGCATGCTGGGTAATCAAGGAAAAGAAGAATGGTATAGAGTTAAATTAAAAAATGAAGGAATTAAAAAAGCAAATGGCGAAGATGTTACTTTTGGTTTAGATAATTTTTATTCATGGCATTTTCAAACAAATGGAGAAATGGATTTAGTCCCTCCAAAAGTTTCTTCCATATTTCCACCTGCGGATAATGATGAAGACATTAAGAACGAAGATATAACAAGGGCGGAGGGAAGTGTAACAATTATAAAACAGCCGCAAGTTGCGCGACCTGCTAAACAAGATATAGCAGGAAATTTTAGAAATTACACTATAGAAAACCAAAGCACTTATCAGAACTGCCAGGGAGAAGGAGTGGCTGAATTTGTGATAGGCGCTGGCAGCGCTTATCCATTAGTAGTTACAAAAATTCAGCAAGAAAAATTTGTCGGCTTTAATGGCGAATCGCAGATTATTAAAGTGGGTGAGGAGGGAGTAGCTGATATCAGTTGTGGCTTGCGTTTGATTTTTAATAATTATTCTGAATTACAAAATCAAGAAGTAAAAATTGATGTCGCCTTAAAACAAGACGCAGATACTTTGACCATCGGAAATAATACTTATATATTTGGCGGAAATGTTGCTGTAGCAGGAATTGGTGCTAGTTTTAACCCAAATATAACAGTAACTAATTTAAAAAATGCTATAAATGACGATAATAGTTTAGTAGATGCTGAATGTGATGTAGGTGGTAGCGGAGATTGTGGTTCAGAAATAATTAAACTAACTGTTAAAATAGCCGGTGAAGCAGGAAATAATATAAATATTAATTCAAGCCGTGAGGGTGTTTTTGAAATCACTGATTTTACTGGCGGTAAAAGAAATGTAGATTCAACGACAGTCGGCGCTCCTGATGTTGCGAGAAATGCTATTGTTCAAATTAATTTTAATGAAGCGATTAATCCTATTCAAATAGCTGGGTTGGCAGAAAATTTAAATAGTTATATTAGAGTTACGATAAAAGATATTAATAGTTCAGGCGATTATTTAACAGGAGAGTTTATGATTAGTAATCAGTATAAAACAGTAGAATTTAGAACAGATGATTTATGCGGACAGAATTCTTGTGGAGAGAATACTTACTGTCTTCCCGCAGAAGCTAATATTAAAGCGTTTTTACAGGCGGCTACCTGCAAGAGCGGTGAAATATGTAATGCTGATTTAAACGGCATTATGGATGTTGCTTTTAATTCTTTAGATGGAAATGGAGATGGAAAAATGCAGGGACCTAACAGTGCATTTAATGAAAATGATTTATTAGATGATAATGGCAAGATTGATAATTCTAAATTAGCTGATTTACAGAAAAATTATGGTGATAATTATACTTGGTCATTTTGGACTTCAGATCAAATAGATTTAGAGAGTCCAATTATAGAATATAGCAAGCAAGAAAGAAAAGATGAAAGTGATCCAGATGCGAGTGATTTAAATTTAGTGAAAAATGGTGGACAAAGCACGGGCGCAAAAATAACCGCGCCGTTGCTAATTAGATTTAATAAATTAATGATGTCGGCTAGTTTAAAACCTGGACGCGATTATCCAAATGATTTTTATCCTGACACTGAAGTTCCTAAAGAATACGCGGTCTTTGTAAATTTTTCCGGCATACCATTGGGTTATTGGGTGAGTAAAAAAGATTATGACACTGCAGATGCTGATACTCCTAAAGATGGTTTTCCAGATAAAACTGAAGCAGTTATTTCTCATACTCGTTTAGGCGAAAGTTCATCTTATGGTTTTGTTTTAGGATCTGGTGTAAAAGATGTTTATCAGAATTGCTATAATCCAGCGGGGGATACTGGAGCTGATGGTCAGAGTGATTGTGGAAGTTTAAGAAAAAATGACGCTGGAAAGTCTTGTTGTAAAGGTGTTAGACAGGGAAGTGTTTGTTATGGATTTTAGTTTTATTAAAATAGTATAATAGCACACGAATTGAACGAATTAAATAAATTTACACTAATTATATTTGTGAAGATTCGTCTGATTTGTTCAATTCGTGCGTCATAAAAATAAAAATAGCACACGAATCAAACGAATCTAATAAATTCGTGAAGATTCGTCTGATTTGTTCAATTCGTGTGCCATAACAGAGTTTATGAATTTTGAGAGAGAATCACAATTAAGCATAAAAGTATTTTACAATGTTTATAATAATCTAGGATTTGGTTTTTTAGAAAAAGTATATGAAAGAGCAATGTTAATAGAATTGCGTAAACTTGGATTATATTGCTTAGCTCAAGTGCCAGTAAAAGTTCACTATGAAGAATATTTAATAGGTGATTATTTTGCGGATATTATTGTAAACAATATTTTAATTTTAGAATTAAAGGCAATGGCAAATTTATGCCCCGAACATGAAGCACAATTATTAAATTATTTAAAAGCAACGAACATAGAAGTAGGATTATTATTTAATTTTGGAGAAAAACCACAATTTAAACGAAAGATTTTTAATAATAAATTTAAAAATAGCACACGAATTTAACGAATTTAATAAATTTACACGAATTAATAGAACAGATAAAATAAATTCGTGAAAATTCGTCTGATTCGTTCAATTCGTGT
>CAYPRN010000069.1:0-3334 GCA_964413295.1 uncultured Gammaproteobacteria bacterium
GCCATAATCAACAATTGTAATTTTTGGGTTTTTCATATCTTTAACGCCATACGGACATTAATACCGCTATTTTTTAAATATTTTTTTATGTCAGAAATTAAAAAATTATTATAATGAAAAATTGATGCCGCCGAAACCGCATCAGCTTTACCTGTCTTAATAGCTTCTAAAATCGATTCAAGATTACCCGCACCACCGTACACAATAACAGGAATATTAGCAAAATCTGCTATTTTTTCAATTAAATCTAGTTCATAGCCACGTTTGGTTCCATCCCTATCAATGGAGGTTATCATCAGCTCCCCTGCGCCGAGTTCTATAGCTTTTTCTGCCCATTTAACAGCATCGACTCCTGAACGTTCCCTACCACCGTCAGTATAAGCTTCCCATGTTCCGTCTGGCTGTTTTTTTGCTTCTATGGATAAAACTATTGATTGCGAACCAAATTCTTTTACTGCTTTAGAAATAAATTCTGGATGATGAACCGCGTAAGTATTAATTGCCACCTTATCCGCTCCTGACCTAAGCGCGTTATTAATATCGTAAATAGTTCTTATACCACCACCGACTGTAAGAGGAATAAAAATATTCTCGGCAACTAATTTTAATAAATCAAAATCAAGATTACGCTGATATAAACTCGCTACAATGTCCATATAAATAATCTCATCAGCGCCTTCGTTATAATAGCGTTGCGCCAATTCTATCGGATTTCCTACAATACGTAATGCTTCAGTATGAACCGGTTTCACAATATTTGGGCCCTTAATGTCTAATCTAGGAATAATACGAATATTTTTCATAAAATTAATTATCCATAATAATTTTTAAATCCTTCTTCTTCCGCCTTTTTATACGCATCTAAACCTATTGTTTCTTCACCGGGTCGAGGAAGAATATAAGCAACTACTTTATCGAGAAATCCCATTTTTACTCCGGCGTTATGTATTCTAACTTGTAGATCAATATCATTAATTTTATTCCAGCTTTTGCGCCAACAATTAATATTGTATTTGAAAAATTTAAGATAGGAGCGATAAAACCATGTTTGAGTTCCGCCTATCCGAGGATTATCATTTTTTACATTTTCTATGTATCTCTCACTATAACGCTCTGCTATATATGCTGCTGAAACAAATTCATAATTTCCTTTTTGAGCAAAGTCTAATAAAACTTCAAGGTGATTTTCCGTCCAAATGTCATCATCATCAATTCTAGCAATCCATTTTCCTTTAACCATCCGCAAAGCTTGATTAGCTGCTTTTACTGGACCTGTCAGCCATCTTCCTTCTGCATTTAATGGATAACCCTTACTTTTTTTAGACAGATTATAAAATTTAATCCTTTTATCGTTAATTTTTGAGACTAGCTCTTCAGTATTATCAGTGCAACAATCTCCTATAATAATATATTCAAAATTTTTATAAGTTTGAGCTAAAACAGATTTTATTGCTCTTTCAACTAATAGCTCTGCCCTATTATAGGTTGGGGTGTAGATTGTTATTAAAGGATTATCCTTTTTTTCATATTCCTTTGCGTGCAAAAATCTTCCAACTCGCAACAGCACAGGTTCTATTATGCTATAATGAGCGTCATTATATCTACAAATAATCTTATCAATTATAGCTCTCTTATAAGTTGAATTATCTTTAGACATATTAGTTTAATTTTTAAACATTTTTATTGTTTTCCTGCACATCATTTTGATCTGTCCATTTTGTTTCTGGATTGCTTTGTTTATACGGCCGATGACTCCATGGCGTCCAACCTTCTTTAATTGTCTTAGTAATATCTTCTTCAGTTAATTTGCCAGTAAATAATTTATAATTTCCTTGCAAAAATTTTGGCGAACCCAACTTCTTAAGCTTGTCAGCATTATTCTTGGAAATCAAATCATAATCAGCATGAGCATCCACTCGCTCCATTGGAATAGCGCCACTGCATTTGGCACAATAACGCTTAACTT
Organism: uncultured Gammaproteobacteria bacterium; assembly: GCA_964413295.1. Classification (GTDB taxonomy): domain Bacteria; phylum Patescibacteriota; class Patescibacteriia; order Patescibacteriales; family XYC2-FULL-47-12; genus CAYPRN01. The sequence continues at coordinate 1,967 of CAYPRN010000069.1, forward strand.
GATCTAAAAATTCATTTGGGTTTTTGTTCCACCAGCCCGGTTCAATCGGAAAACCACCTGGACCATCAAATAAATGATCTAATGCCGCAGCTACTTCACAAAAAAATCCTCCTTTAGGAGTAATTGATGCAGCCCAGCGCCACTGTACCCAGCAGTTGCCTATTAAGCGCCACATTAATTCTCGATCGTCTAAAATTTCTTCAGCGGCAACCAACAGAGGCTGATGTTTTCCTACTGCCGAGTCTTTATGATCATTATAAAGAATTAAATCTTCGTCAAAAGTTTTATCAATAACCTCTTTATGTTCTTCCCATTTTAAACCATTAGTCCAAAGTGCTCTTTGACGCCGGTTCGGAACTAATTTTTGCATTAATTCGCAAATCTCCTTAAATTGAGGATGTAATGTCGGCTCTCCACCCATAATTCCTATTTGTCCCTTATAGCCCACCAACGAATTAATTGCCTTAGTAACCATTTCCAGGTTCATAAAAAATGGTTTTCTGTGATGGCCGACAAAACGAGTGCACTGTGAGCACTGCAAATTACAACCATTAGTGATTTCAATTTGAATTACTGGCATGCGATAAATTGGTATCATAAATTTTTTTTATTAAGATAAAAGTTCTTTTTTATAAATTCTTTCCAATGAACCCCCAGGGACTTGCATTAAAATTCTTTCATAGAAATTAAAACCTGACATGTGATTTAAATTTTGTAAAATTTTTATAACTTCTTTATATTTTCTTATGTAATAAACATATGTAATAGGATGTGAATATTTATAATCAGTTAAACTTCCCTTAAAGTCATTACTTCTCCATTCGTAGTAATTAAATTTCTCTTTAATCCGAATTTCTTCTTTTATATCAGCTACTTTTAATTTACCTTCTTTTTTATCTTGAACTAACCTATTAAGTCTATCATGTTTTAAAGCTTCTTTTAAGCTAGTTACATCTTCTGTTGAAAATTTCTTCATTACGTATTTTATAATTATTTGTTCAATATTATTTAATAATAAAGTATTACCAAACAAACAAAACCCTATAAAACCTAAATTAATTTTAAAAAAATTTCCTTTACCAGCTATTAAATTAGCCCATTCTTTATCGTTTTCAGTAATATTAGTGACTAATTCTTCTTCACTTTCAAATAATTCATTTTCAGAGTATTGATCATATTCTTTAAACATCTTATCTAGCGCTGGATATTGTTTTTGTTCCTGTTTAATAGACTGGACTAATTCCATAATATCTACTCCTCTTGATACAAGGTATGGAACAGTATCAGAAAATGTTCCATGACCAGTCAATAAGGTTACTATAAATCCCAACTTTCTCATTGTTACATAATCATCAAAACTAAATGTAT
>CAYPRN010000070.1:0-3312 GCA_964413295.1 uncultured Gammaproteobacteria bacterium
TTAAAAATAATCCCAGCGAGGCATAATAATATTGATGAGCAAATGTAATCAATTGTAAATCATGCTCATTAGCAAAGGGGTGTTCATCTAAAATTTTAGTAATTTTTTTGTAAATAATTTTTTTACCATTCTGATTATAAATATCCGGGGCTGTATCTGTGATTTTGCTGACAATCCCCATAGTCTTTCTGTTATGCAAAGGCACCTCTACTATTTGTCCGATTTTTAAATCAACAATAAAATCATCCGCGATATAAGTATAACTTTGCGGTTTGGATAGAGGGAGTTTAGTTAAAGGGGTTATTTCAGCGTACATATTTTAATACATTTGACATTTAACACTTTACAGCTAACGTTTTTTTCCTTGTCATTCCCGCGAAAGCGGGAATCCAGAAATTTACCCACCGGATTCCCGTTGTAGTTTATCCTCGTGACCGCGTGTCGCCTTAGCTTTAGCGGTGGCACAAAACGGGGACGGGAATGACAAAAAATCGGGAGTGATAAATAATATTTATAGTAAATATTTGTAGCATTCGGATAGTTGCATGAAGGTATAGATGCATTCAACTCATTCGGATTAATTGTTCACAAATAATATAAACCCGCATTATCTTTATTGAATGCGGGTTTAGTTTAACACTTGATGGAGGGTTGGTCAAAAAATTACACCTCAAAATTCATCACTAGATATCCGGCGCCAAATGGACCTTCGTAGGATAGAAATTCAGGAGTATAGTGATGTTCAGCTAAAATACCGAGTAGGATTAAAAGTGATTTAAATTCAGTGGCGCCAACACGGTCAACTTGTTTAGTTTCTGTTTCTAATATTTCTGTAATTTTTTTCTTTTTTAATAAATCAATAATTTTTTGATCAAATTTTTTAGCGCCAGAAACATAGCCATCTGGAGCATCTTTAGTGAGTTTGTGAGAAAGTTCGGCCGAAGCAATAACAGCTACGCGCTTGTTAGTGTGATTTATTTGTTCGGCTAATTCCTCGCCAAAATTAAAATGATCAGCAAAACTAGCGTTATTAGAGTAACTAATTGGGATGATTTTTATTTCTTTATGATGAGCAGTTAAAAAACAAAGAGGAATAATAGAACCGTAATCAAGATTTTTAATAGTAGTCAACTGTAAAGGAAGTTTAGTTTCCAGATGTTCTTTGATAATATGAGCTAGACCGTTATCACCATAGTAAATATCACTAGTATGAAAATCGCCAAAGTCTTTTAGCTTGGCCGTGAATTTAGGAGCAAAATTAATCATGAATGAGTTTCCGTGGACATGAGTATGAGGCGTTAAAATAATAACTGTTTCCGGCTTGCTAGCGTAAAAATCCTCTTCTAATTTTTTAAGCGCGTTAATAGTGTGCTCTAATTTCTTAGTATTTTCTTTGCCGACATTTTCGATTAAGAGTGGCGAGTGGGGGAGAATAGCGCTAAAGACTAGCATAGCTGTTAAAAGTTAGTTTTCTGTTAAGAGTTTTGTCCCTACTAATTACCAATCACTTACCAATATACTAATCCCGAAACGTCGGGACTTAAACGGTTTGTAGAAATACAAATTATTATTTACTAAAGCAGGTTAATAGAATATTGGTATATTAGTATGGACTAGTAATTGGTAGGAGGTTATTTTATTGACTCCGCTGTGATTGGATCTCCTTGTTCATATAAAGCTAAGACGCGAGAATGTATCTCCATAATATTTTCCCACTTATAACCGATTTCTTCAAATACTTCGCCGGAAACAATCGGACGTTTTACTCCGCCAGAAATTACATAAACCGCTGGAGACATATTTGTTTTTAAGAGATAGCCGTCAGCGAATTTAACTGGCGCGATTTTTTCATATTTTCCTAACTCTGCAACAGTAGCTTTAATAGTAGGTAGGCCTTTGAAAATTGTCTTTAAAAAAATAGGGTCATTAAGTGGAGCTTTTTGACCGTTAATAGCATAGTAGATTCCGCCACTATTTGGATCTTGTAACAGCACTCCAGTAGGGTGGTCATCTTCTAGGCCAATTGGTTCACCGTTTTTATAATAACTCAAATCCTCTAAACTGGCATCCTCTACTTCTTCTGGATTAAAGCCTAGCTTTCTAAATGTTTCTGGATTAATAATTTTTCTTTTGTAATCATCTACTAATAAATAAATAACGCCTTCGGGAGATTTTAATAGTGAATATTGGGCAAACTTAATAGGAGTGCCTTTAAGATAGCTGTCTAAATCGGATTTATTTACCATAATAATATTATCTGGATTATAGCGAGTATTTAAAGCGCCACGACTTAGGAAAGGCCGTTTAACCCCGTCTTGAATAAGCCAAACGCCTAGTTCTCCTTTAGCTTGCACCAGCGAGCCGTCTAAAAATGATTGAGAAAAATATTGATTCCATAATTTCCAAAAATTATAATTACCGTTATAAACATGAGGAGTATAAATATATAAAGAAGCGGTAGCTTGATTTTCCGGAGTAACAGTAATTTTTTCCGTTGAACTCATAATAGTTGAATCTGCGCTTTCAGCTGAAACTAATTTATCATATTTATCTTTAGCTACATATATTTCCCCCACTTTGTATTTATAGCCATTTGGTTTGTTGATATATTCATAAAATTGCAAAGCAGCCGAATTAACCTGCTTGCCAAATCCACGCCAACGTTCATTACAACCCCCACCATCTGGACAACCATAACCAGTCGCCCAATCAAGCTGGCTTTGCTTAGGAGATTTATCGTCAAGCAAACTCTGCTCCTTCTGCAACAAAACTAACAGGAAGCGGGGGTTAATAGAAATCGGCTCGCACTTTAATTTGCGTTCTGCCATAGTCGGGTTATCACTTAAGTTTGCTCCATCACAATCATAATTATTTACTGACGCGTCATAAATTATTTCGGCTGTGCTTTTAGCAATGCCTTCAAAGTTATCTGTTTTTAAATCAGCAATATAACCGCCTTTATCAGTCAAAAAACTTTGAATTTCAAGCAAACTCATAGTTGTTTCGTCTAATACTTCGCTGTCAGAAATTATATAGCTAGGGTTAAACTCTATTGCCAGAACAGGTTGCGCTATAAATAAGCTAAAGATGATAATTGAGAATATTTTTTTCATAGATATTTGTGATTATGTAATAAACTAGTCAACTAAAAGTATAACATATTTTTACTTATAATTCCAAATTCGTAATTAGTAGTAGTTGGGTTATCCACTTTACAGCCCTTGCCATAATTTTAATTTTGTTTTATAGTATTTATCATTGAACTCATATAGAGTTTTCATAAATTCCCCCTAAAAACAGAGCGTGAATTAA
>CAYPRN010000071.1:0-3187 GCA_964413295.1 uncultured Gammaproteobacteria bacterium
ATTATTCTTTCAGCATAATCCAAAACTGTATACAACGCTATTATATCTTACAAATAAGGACATAAAAAGCGCTAAGAAAAAAATTGACGAATTATTATAATGACAAATTTAGGAGCATCTTGAAAAAGTTGCTCCTACTTCTCTAAAAATATTTTAATTATCAATTATGCAGATAGAATACGAAGCAACTTTTTTAGATATTGATAAAGATGAAATGCGGATAAAATTAAAGCAAGCTGGAGCAAAACTGCTTCGTCCAGAATTTTTACAGAAAAGGGATGTGTTTCATCTACCAGACAAAAGAAAACACGCCTGGCTACGTATTAGAGATGAGGGCGACAAAACTACCATGAGTTTAAAAATAGTAGATGGGGACAAAATAAATGACCAGAAAGAAATTTGCTTTACGATAGATAATTATCAAGAGGGTATTGAATTTTTAAAAACAATTGGATGTGAATGGAAAGGATATCAGGAAACAAAAAGAGAGCTTTGGAAACTAGATGATGTAGAAATCACGATGGATGAATGGCCATTTTTAGAACCGTTTGTAGAGGTTGAAGGGAAAAATAAACAAAAAGTAAAAGCAGTTTCAAAAAAAATCGGTTTAGATTATAAAAAAGCAATATTTTGCGCAGTGGGAACATTATACAAAATGAAATATGGAGTTTCCTTAACCTCTATTAATAATAAAATTCCACGCATTACTTTTAAAAGCAAAAATCCATTCAAATAATTGAAAATTTTAAATACTATGCTAGACATAAAATTCATCCGAGAAAATTCAGAGCAGGTAAAAACAGCTGCTAAAAATAAAAACATCAAAGTAGATATTGATGAGCTTTTGGAATTAGATAGAAAACGCAGGGAAGTGCAAGGACAAATTGATGAACTACGCACTCACCGCAATAAATTAGCTGATTCTGCTAAAGGTAAAAGACCTAGCCCTCAACAAATTGAAGAGGGGAAGAATATAAAAGAAGAAATTAGAGAATTAGAAAAAAAGAATGAGCAAATTGAAGAAAGTTATAATGAGTTAATGATTAAAGTGCCAACTATTCCTTCGCTAGATACGCCAATTGGCAAAGATGATTCAGAAAATAAAGAAATATATAAATGGGGAGAGCCAACCAAATTTAATTTTAAACCAAAAAGTCACATTGAATTAGCAGAAAGTTTAGATTTAATAGATTTTGATCGAGGAACAAAAGTTGCTGGATATAGAGGATACTATATTAAAAATGAATTAGTTATGTTGCAAATTGGACTAATGATGTATGCGTTAGAAAAATTAATAGCCAAAGGTTTTACCCCCATGATTCCGCCAACTTTAATACGTGAATTTGCTTTATTTGGCAGTGGTTATTTTGAAGGTAAAAAATATAATCCAGAAGTTGATGAAATTTATAAAATTGCTAATGATGAAAAATTAGCTGATGGCAGTGTTAAAAAAGAAGATAGATTTTTAGTCGGCACCGCCGAGCCATCACTTTTAGCTTACTATGCAAATGAAATATTAGACGAAAAAGATTTACCTTTAAAAATTTGCGGATTCTCACCTTGCTATCGAAGTGAAATTGGTAGTTATGGAAAAGACACAAAAGGTATTTACCGCGTGCATGAATTTATGAAAGTAGAACAAATTTGTATTAGTAAAGCTAATGTAGATGAATCTAGCCAACTACAAGAAGAAATGATTGCTATTTCTAAAGAATTGCATGAAGATTTAGAATTACCTTATCATCAAATACAAATATGTACTGGCGATTTAACCGCTGGCAAATATAAACAATATGATTTAGAGACGTGGATTCCAAGTAGGGAGGGGTATGGAGAAACTGGTTCAGCTTCAAATTTTTTAGACTGGCAATCTAGGAGATTAAACATAAAATATAAAAATAATAAAGGCAAAAAACAATATGTGTATTTATTAAATAATACAGCTATTCCTACACCTCGTTTTTTAATTGCCATCTTAGAAAATAATCAGCAAGCTGATGGTAGTGTTAAAATTCCAAAAGTATTGCAAAAATATCTAAAAGTCAAAAGTATAAAGTCAAAAGTATAAAGTATTTTTTCAACTGACTTTTAACTTTTAACTTTTAACTTTTAACTAAATGAACAGATACTCACGCACGCGCGTTTACTCACAAAAAACATACAGCAATCCATTTTTTCAACGACGAAGAAATCGGAGAATAAGCCGCATCCCGCTAAAAATAAAGCTACTGTGGGCTTTTTTAATTTTAGCTATTGTGGGGCTATTTTGGTTTTTATTTTATCATCAGTATTTTTTAATTGATAACATAGTAATTAAAGGCGCTGAAACTATTCAGGAACATAAAGTTTATGAACTTGTTAATCGACAACTACCTAAAAAACGTTTTTTTATTCTTAATCAAAATAATCTCTTTTCTTTTAGTAAGCGCCAAGCTAAAAATGAGGTATTAAAAAAATATTATGTTGAAAATTTAAAAATTAATAAACAATTACCGCGAACTATTGTTGTTAGTTTTAAAGAAAAGACGGCGACGGCTATTTGGCTGGAAGATGATATTTACTATTATATTGATAATGATTTTAATATTATTTCCAAAGTAGAAACATTAGAAATAAATACTGATAACTATACTGTCCTTACTAATGCAATTAAAGAATCATCTATCGCTGACAACGGCGTAACTAAAAAAATTAAAATAGGGGAGGAGTACTTAAATTTCGCTTTACAACTAGCGCAAAAAATTAAAAATACTGCTATTCCCAATAACGGCATTCTGGCTATTAATAAAGCAGAGTCAACTATAAATTTAAATATTTCCAATGGTCCGGTTATTTATTTTAATGTCAATAATGATTTGGAAAAACAATTTAAATTTTTAACTACCCTATTTGAAGAAACAATAAAAGGGGAGGAAAATTTAAAAAAATTACAATATATTGATTTACGTTTTGGGGATAAAATATATTATAAGTAGTCTTTGAGTCCCGAGTCAAAAGTCAGAAAGTCTAAAGTCCATTGAAACCTTCAACTATTAATTTTTGACTTTACGACTTTACGACTTTAAACTTTAGACTTGTTACCCTACCTCTCCATTTTTAAATTTTAGTATATGTGTTATAATAAAATGTATAAGAACTCATATAGAGTTTTCATAAATTCCCCCTAAAAACAGAGCGTGAATTAATC
>CAYPRN010000072.1:0-2764 GCA_964413295.1 uncultured Gammaproteobacteria bacterium
ACTAATCAACTAAGCAACTAATTAACTAAGTCACTAAATCTATGTTTTCAAAATTGAAGCAAATAAAAGACCTGCGATCGCAGGCAAAGACCATGCAAAATGCGCTCGCCGGTGAATCAGCCAGCGCTGAACACAGCGGAATTAAAATTATTATGGATGGTAATATGAGTGTTACAGAATTAACTATTGCCGAAAATATGACACGTTCAGAAATTCAGGGTGAAATGCCAAGGGTAATTAACGATGTTATTAAAAATGTGCAGAAAATAATGGCAAAAAAAATGCAAGAGATGGGAGGAATACCAGGGCTTAATTAAATTCCAAAAAACAAATGACAAATGACAAATAAATTCAAAATATTAAATAATAAATTACAAACACGCTGTCGTGTTTAAATATTAAAATTTGTAATTTAAATTTTGTTTGATTTTTGTTATTTGCTTTTTGTTATTTATTTATGAACTACCCTCTTTCCATCCAAAACTTAATTGAATCTTTTAGTAAACTACCAACTATTGGTCGCAAATCGGCTGAACGGTTTGTCTTTTTTTTACTAAAACGACCACAAGAAGAACTTGATGCTTTTGCTAATGCTCTACTTAATTTAAAAAAGGGTGTAAGTTATTGCCATATCTGCGGTTGTATTTCAGAAACAGATCCTTGCTCTATTTGCTCTAATAGTAAAAGAAATACAGAAGTGTTATGTATTGTCAGCGCTACTAGAGATATGGTGATGATTGAAAGCACTAAAATGTTCAATGGAAAATATCATGTGCTTAACGGCAATATAGATACAGCTAAAAATATTACACCTGAACAGCTTAATATAAAATCATTATTACAACGTTTAAGTCAACCACCTATAATAAAGGAAATTATTTTAGCTCTATCCCCTACTTTTGAAGGTGAAACTACTGCGCTCTATTTGACTAAAATATTAAAAGATTATAACATAAAAATTACTCGTCTTGCTCGCGGTTTACCGACCGGAGCAGACATTGAGTATGCTGACGAAAGCACGCTGGTTAATGCACTGACACATCGTTACTAAGGAGGAAAATAAAATGCCAAAACAAAAAAAAGATTTTTGGAATTTTGTTGGTGTATTTTTAGCTTTGTTCTTTTCTCTTACAACTGTAATTTGCGTTCCTTTTCAATACCACAGACAAGGGAAGGAGTAAATCATGTTTGATAACGGATTGAATATATTGAATGATATATTAAGCATAGCCCTGGTTGTTATTACTATTTCTGCGCTTGGTATATTTATGTGCTTGCAAGGAAAGAGAAAATAAAAACCACCCTGCATTTAAAGAGTGGTTTTTTTCTATTTTCTTTTTTTGTCATTGCGAGGAGTTCAGATCCGCCAGCTGGCGGAGGAGGAGGACGACGAAACAATCCCGTGAGAATTAACTAAATGTATTAACAAAATATTATTAATAGTCACGGGATTGCCACGCCTCCACTGAAGCTCCAGCTCACAATGACAGTGTTATTGAAATGACAAAAGTAAAAATTATCCAATCTTATCAATCTTAATCTTACTATACATCTGACGATGACCAAGAGTTCGTTTATAACGAGTCTTGTTTTTATATTTTATCACTGTTACTTTTTTGCCTTTAGCGGTTTCTAAAATTTCTGCGCTGACTTTTTCACCTAAAGAAGGAGCGCCTAATGCTTTAATTTCCCCACTTTCAGAATCAGCGATTAATAAAGTTTCTAACTTTACTTTTTTACCGGCTTCTGTTGATAGCTTCTCCACTTTTAATTCCTGACCTTCTTTTACCTTATACTGTTTGCCACCTGTTTTTATAATTGCAATTGTAGACATATTATTTTAGTTAATCAGTTACTTAGTTAATCAGTTACATAGTTTATAAATGATAAAATATTTTAAAATCAACAACTGATTAACTATTTAACTAAGCAACTGATTCAACTGTTTATTATTAGTTAACTTTTTTTATACTAACTTATAGCTAAATTTATGTCAAATTTTTCGGCTCAATTCTGCTTATACCTTTAATATCTTTAAAGATTTTATCATAATCTTTATCATAAGAATAAATATACTTAATTTTTTTATTAATACCATAGCTAGCTATGAAGGCATCTATAAAATCAACATTATTTTTTAAATAAATATTTAATGCGTTAACTATTATTTTTTCTTCTTTAACTACTAAATTTTTTAAATTTAATAATAGTGTTAAATATTCAAAAATTTTGTCTTTTTTCACGCGATAAAACGATGATAAAACCCATATAATCTCAACCAAGACAATTACGTCTGTTTCTGCCTTTACTACACCCCCCTTAATATACTCAAACAACTTTTTGGTTTCATTACGCATTTTATGATTATCATCTACTAAAAACCTGATAAATATATTAGTGTCAATAAATATTTTTTTCATAGCAAACTTATTATTTAGATATTTTCTTTTCAAATTGTTTTCTTAATTTTTTGTGATCATATCCTTTTTTTGATTTAATTATTCCAAATAAACCCACAAAAGATTTTTTTTTCAATGGCGTAACTTTTATCCAATTGTTCTGTTTTTTTATCATAACCTTGCCACCTGTTTGTAGCTTTAATGTAGAAATTATGCTCTACGGTATGGTTATCTGATTTTTTTTAGTAATAGTGCTTAAATTTGGCATACAATTAATATTAACTCAAGTCATAAAGTAATACTATTTAACATTGAACTCATATAGAGTTTATCACAGAAAAGTGCTAAGATAAAGAAAATAATCA
>CAYPRN010000073.1:0-2758 GCA_964413295.1 uncultured Gammaproteobacteria bacterium
GTCAATGAAGTTAAGCGCGTTTTAAAAAATAAGGGCATATTTATTTGTTTTGTGCCTACCTTTTCTTTTTTATGGTCAAAACAAGATGAAGTATTAATGCATTATCGTCGGTATACCAAATTTTCTTTGTTAGAGCTATTTCCTCAAGAATGGCAACGCCTTAAATTAAGTTATTTTAACTTTTTTTTATTTCCGGCAATTTTTTCAATACGCTTAATTAAAAATATTTTTAAAATCAAATCTAAAGATGAGGTAGAACAGTTATCTTTTTTAAATAATATTTTTTATCAAGTATTTAAATTAGAATTATTATTTTTACCATATTTTAATTTTCCCTTCGGCGTTTCATTGTTAGCTGTGCATAAAAAAAATAAAACAAATTAAAAATGAGTTTAAAAGTAGGAAAAATTTTTTATATTATCAGCGGAGTGCTTTTTGCATTTTTTATTTTTTTTATAGCAACTAATGCGTATTACGTAAAAGGGCAAGGATTTGCTTCGCGTAATAATAAGTTAGCTATGCATTTTTTACATACTTACCGTTCATTAAGAAAATTCCCAGATATTTTATTTATGCCTTATTATTTTAAAAAAGTTGAGTTACCTGTTTTTAATCTTTTTATTACGCCGGAAAATATAGCTTTACTAAACAAATTTTTACCAGAGAATACTATGGGTGGGACTTTAATGAATGAAAATAAAGTATGGGTTGACGGTATTTTTAATTTTGGCGATTATCAAGGTGAAGTAAAAGTAAAGTATCGAGGAACAACTGCTAATCATTGGAACAGCATGCAGAGGTCTTGGCGCATTGAATTTCCTTCAGAGCATTTATTTAATGGCAGGAAAATGATGAATTTAGTTATTTCTTATGATAGCCGCTATTTTGTGGAACCAACAAATATGCATCGCGCTAATAAGTTAAGTCTTGAAACTCCGGATATGGATTTTGTCAGATTAAAGATAAACGGCCAAGATAGCGGTGTTCATCTTGCCTTTGAACATTGGTCAGAACAATGGGCAGTTAAAGAAGGCCTTCCTGAAAACATTTCAATTTTTGGCGTAGATGACAGTAGTGAGGGATACTTAGCTGAACAAACGGTTGCCAGCACTTCCTTGTTTACAAGCGAAGGGGGCGACTATTGGAAAAAATATACTAAAGCTGAATCTCACGGAGAACTGGAATCTTTAGTGAAAATTATAGCAGAAGCTGATGATGACACTTTTAAACAAGTGATAGGAAATTTAGTGGATATAGATAAATTTTACAGTTGGAATATAGTTAACATTTTAGCCGGCAGCAACAGGCAAACAGACGCCAATAATATTATCATGATTTTTAACCCGGCAATTGGCAAATTTGAATTCATACCTTGGAATGTGGGATTATTAACGCCCGAAGATGAAGATATTTACAGGGATAACAACACAGCTTTAGCTCGCCGTTTATACAAGCTACCAGAATTTAGAGCAGAGCGAAATTTATTGTTAGAAGGTTATCTCAATAACGCGGACAATTTACAAAGCGATCTTACGTTTTACGACGATTTGTTTAATAAGACAAAAGTGGATTTTTATAAAGATAATGCCAAATTTCATAATAATTTTCAATTTCTCAGCCAAGTAAAAAAATGCAGAGAGCTATTGATAGATAATTTTAATAAAGCTAAGGTAGTATTGGAATATGAAGCAGATTATTATCAGGATGAAGATAAAAATAAACAACTAAAAAACACAACTGATATTATCCTGCCGGATTCTTTCAACAGATTTTTTGAAACAGGATATTCCATAGATGAGTTTATATCGCATAATCCTGAATTTTATAAAATAGATAAAGATACAGTTAAACTGTCTAGTTCAGCGCATGTTTTTAAAAAAGACGTGATTATTCCTATTAATTTACAGGCTATAATTGATGCGGGCGCAACTATTTATTTAGATAAAGATGTGTCTATTATATCTTATAGCCCGATAATGGCCGAAGGAACCAGTAATCAGCCGATTAAAATATTACCACTTAATTCGATTAATTCATGGGGAACTTTTGCTGTGGTTAATACAGAAAGTAATAAAAGTATTATAAAGCATACAGAATTTAACAATGGTTCAGGCGCTATAATTAATGGAATAATTTTTACTGGTATGGTCGCTTTCCATAATGCTGATGTTGATGTTGATAGTTCTATTTTTAAAAATGCCGGCGATGATGACGCACTTAATGTGAAATATGGTCAAGCCCTGATTACTAATTCATTTTTTACTGATAATTTTTCCGATGCCATAGATTTTGATTTCGCTTCGGCAGAAACCGTTATTAAAGATAATAAATTTTATGATAATGGTTATGGAGGTGGAGGTGATGCTATAGATTTAAGCTGGAGTGATATTTTAATAACTAATAATGATATTAATGGTTGTACTGACAAGGGTGTCAGCGTTGGCGAAAAATCCAGCCCGATTATCAAAAATAATACTATAAAAAATTGCGATATTGGCATTGCTGTTAAAGATTTGTCAGTAGCTGAAATAATTGAAAATAATATTAGCGATGTGCGTGTTGGTGTAGTAGCTTATCAAAAAAAACAAGAATTCGGTGGTGGTATTGCTAATATATCTGCAACTATTTTAGAAAATGCTACTATTAATTATGAACAAGATGAAATATCAGTTATTAATATTTCTGAATAAACCCTATAAAATAATATGTAAGATATAATAGCGTTGTATACAGTTTTGGATTATGCTGAAAGAATAAT
>CAYPRN010000074.1:0-2591 GCA_964413295.1 uncultured Gammaproteobacteria bacterium
GCTCCTAACAAAGCAAAAGCACCTACTACATTATTTTGAATTACCATCATAACTACTGTGCCTAAAATACCAACTATAATTAAAGTAGAAATAAAAGACGGGGAATAAGACAGCCCTTTGTGTGTTTTTTTATACGTCCAAGCTATTCCTATTTGCAACAACAAGGAAAAAAGTATATTAAAAACAATAATGGCCGCGCTAAATTCCGTCGAAGTAAAATTGTAAAAATTATCCATATTTATCTAGATATTAAATTAAAATTAGTAATAGTATCAATAGCATGAGTATATTTAGAAAACGCCTGTCGTGAAAGACCAAATCTATATACCATATCTTTAAACCACCATGGTAGGGCTAAAGAAAACTTAATTTCCATAATTACCTTACCCGGTTCTATTGATAACATGTTCCCATTATACTTAAAATCCTTCCATTTGCAAGTTTCTAAATCACTATCAAAAGTAAGGCGGATATTAGAAAAAAAATTCTCTACAAATGCTTTTCTTTTATATCTAACGACGGCATAAGGCTTATAATTCTTGTAAGCGAATAAATAGGAAAAATTATCAGCTCCGTTGGCATGCTCTGCGGATATTTTACTAATATCAAAAAAGGATCCTTTATTATTTACGAATTCCTGCCACTTATCAAATGATATAGAAGTTCTATTCTTTTTTATAGTCATATCATGCTTATTTTTTATTTCCAGCCAAACTTTATCAACTTTATTATTGTCAAAATAACTTTCATATATTCTGGCGCGCAATTTCTTTCTTTGTTTTAAGCCACTAAGCTTATCATAATAATCATCTAACATAGGAGTATCAAAATAAAGACTAGTAACCATATAAGTACCTCCATTTGATTTATCTTTTTTTAGGCCTATTTTTTTCACATAACTTTCTATTAAAACAGCTTGTCGTCTATTTAATATATATTTAAATTCAAAACGAATATCTTTTTTCATATATTTATTTTATAAAGGGTATTAAACCGCGTAGCTCGCCTCCCGGAGGGCAGACAAACTCCGCTCAATTTTTCCGTAACAAGCTATGGAGTATTTATCCTGTGTTAACTCCTCGGCTCGGCAAGACAAAATTACGCTTCCCGCCCGACTCGCTACGATCACGTTGCGGGTGGGTGCTACATTTTTGTCTTACTCTCGCTCTACGTCGCTAATAAAAATAGAATTAAGATCATTAACATGAATTTCAGTAGTTACTTTTTCACCAGTAATATTATTAAAAATATCAAAAGATATGTCAGGATCTTCTATAGTAGCTGGTAATGAAGAAACAATAAATAATTTTTGTTTAGTCATTTCTAAAGACACAGATTGATAACGACCACCATCTATTCGGTCAGTATAAAAAACTAAATTATCCCCACTTAACGATAGAGTTTTATCTTTATATTTTAAATCAGCAATTTTACGATCTGTGGCATCAAAAAAATTATTAGCATTAGTATCTTCATATAGCTGGAAAATATTAGTTCCCAACAGGGTATTAGTAGAAATATAAATATTATTAAACTTAATAGCACTAGGACTTTGATAATAAAAATCTATAATCATCGGCACTTGCGAATTTAGTTGCAAAGAAATAGTATTAAAAACTCTTATTTTAGCTAATTGTTCACGAAAATAATTATAATTTATTATGATAGCCGAACGCGCATTTTGTACCTGCGCTTTGGTCGCGCCATCGCGATAAAAATTCGTCTGGTCATTATAAACAGCCGTTTTTATATTATTAAATGCTTGATCAAAAAAATCAAGATCTTCTTGAAGATTATTATCATCTTTGACATAATTCCATAACCGTTGATTGCGCTCTGATAAAAATTCCGGAATATTTAAAATTCTAGTAACTAAAGGATGATAATTCACATCTAAATCTTGAACTATACCACCACCGTGAGTGGCAATAACAGAAGTATATATTCCTATCCCAGCATCCCAAGGAATAAAATAAAATTTTCCCTGCTGTTTATTAAAATAAAGGCGCATATTATTTCCTCCGTCCTGATGTATACTACCAGCCAACATAGAATGAATCTGCCAATTATAAAAATTGTCTTCATCTACAATATTAAATATCTTTTCTTTAAACTCGCTCTCACTGGCATTTTTTATAAAATCCAACAGATAATCTAAATCAGCATAATTATTTTCCTGTTCGGATATGCTAACATACTTTTTCCAATACATACTGGAATCAAAAGACCAATCTGAAGTATCATTCTCTCCATAAAAATTACCGTCATCAGTATTAAAATGATTTTTTAAAAATTCTCCACTCCATCCTTCCATTTGATAATAAACCATTTTGGGTCCATTATTAACTCTAAGAATAACAAATTTATCATCTGGCGCTGGTAAATTTAATTTTTTAGCGCGATAATTGTTAAAATACTCTCCAATATACATTCTGTCATGGGGCACAATTAATTTAATTTGCGAATAAATATCATCAAGTAAATCATCTTGTTTAAATTTAAAACCCCATGATTTTTTTTCATAAAACCAATGCGTGGACCTATCACCCCTATATCCTACTTTTATGTTTTTTTCTAAGCCATTATAAACC
>CAYPRN010000075.1:0-2559 GCA_964413295.1 uncultured Gammaproteobacteria bacterium
TCTAAATCTAAATTTCTTTTTTAAATCAATTGCCATACGGTTAAATGTTAATTGTCAGTTGTCAGTTGTCAGGTGTCAAATGTCAACTGTTGGGTGTTAGGTGTCAAATGTAATAAAATAAATTATCCCCGCAACAAGCTGACGGGGTATTTAGCCCTTACAACAGCCTTGGTTGATTAGAGTATGTTTGTTCGTATTTAATACCTTGATTCTGAATAAATTTGAAACATTATGTGATTTTTTGATTGAAGTATCCATAGGACGCCCCACGAAGCAAGCTTCGGGGAAATATTACTTATTATAGCCATTTAGCCGACAGTAAAATAATAAATATACAAATAATGCCAATGGAAAGATAAGTACGTATTACTTTTTTATCTATTTTCTCTAAAAAATTAAGTAATGACAAATTGATAATTACATAATAAATAATTGCCAGAGCTAAACCGCTGATAAAATGAGATATTGGAAAAAAAGAAATTGACCAAAAAAATTCAATCATTAATACGCTTATCAATATAGAAACAAACATAGTTAAACGTTTGCCAATTTTATTTATCCAAATGAATTGATAAGTTGATAAAAATGTTAATAATATAAAAATAATCGCTAAATACCAAATCTTAAAATTTAAAAAATTAATAAACCCATAACTGACTACGCTTAAAAATAAATAACTGATAACTGTGAAATAAGAAGAGGCACTTTCTAAACTTAACGGCTTATAATTAGTAATACGCCGTAAAAAATAATACAGATAAGTTAAGTAATAATAAATAGCTATCGCTACTGCCAGCGCTATACTATGTTGAATGTATTTATAATTTAAAAATAGCAAAAAAATTGTGGTAAAAACAATCAGCATTAAAGGCGACATTAATAACAGCCAAAAGTCAGTATCAAGAATTTTATACCTATTAAATTTTAATAGCAGTCCAACTGTTGCCACTATAATAATACCAAAAGCAATAAAAAACAACTGGGGACGATAAATAAACAATTCCCAGCTGATAAAGCTGATAAACGCGACGATAAATGGAATTAATCTTTCAAACATAGATTACTATGCAATTTATCACTAATCCCGAGGTGTCGGGACTAATATTTTTACTTCATGGTTTAAACTAGTTGAGCCAATCATATTTATTGATAATATTATTAAAGTTAATCTGTAAATCTTCAGCTGAAACGCTTTGCTCCATTTGCTCTAATAATAAAACCAACTGCACATGCGCTTCTTTAAATTCTGTCGGCATTTTTAAATCTAAAAGTTTCTGACGCATATTATCAATAGCCTCCTGATTTGTATTGTCTATCAATGCTTTATACTCTGGCATAATAGCTTGTAAGCCATCCTGATAATCTTTAGCAAGCTGTTCTAAATCAACTGGTTGTTCGTTGACATCTTTATCAGCTATATTTTTATTCCTTTGTATCGCAATTATAAAAACGACAATAATAATTATGGCAAATAAAATTAATACCCCCTTTTTATTTCGCATAATGATAATTTAATAATTTACTTTTTGTCATCTTGAGCGAAGTAAAACCTGCCTGCCAGCAAGGCAGGGATCTATAATACGTGATAGTTGCTATTATTAATATATTATAGATTCTTTACTTCTTCCCCATGCCCTCAAAAGCGCGTAAAATTTCTAGAGGCAAGGCAAATATCACTGTATTAGACTGGTCAGAACTCAAGTCATTAACTGACTGCAAGGTACGCAAATGTAAAGCGCCATCGGATTCAGAAAGTATTCGCGCTGCTTTAGCCATATTTTCTGCTGCCGCTACTTCTCCCTCGGCTTTAATTATAACTGCTCGTTTCTCGCGTTCAGCTTCGGCCTGCTTGGCAATTGTGCGTTCCATATCGACCGGCAAACTGACATCTTTTAATTCCACATTCTCCACTTTTATACCCCAGGCATCGGAAACTTTGTCCACAATGTCGCGAATACGTTCTGATGTTTTTTCCCTTTCCGCCAATAATTCATCCAAGCTGATCTCACCGACAATATTGCGCATTGTAGTCTGCGCCAGCTGGGAAATAGCGTAACGGAAATCTTCCACGGCAATAACCGCTTTAGACGCGTCGGCCACTTTGTAATAAATTACTGCATTAACGGTTACAGATATGTTGTCGCGGGTAATCGCTTTTTGATCAGGCACGTCCACAGCTTTAACGCGCATATCTACTTTGCGCATAAATTGAAAAACCGGAATAACAATACGCCAGCCTGGCTCGGCAATGTAAGAAAATTTTCCCATAGTAAACATAACACCGCGTTCATATTGATTAACTTGGCGTAAAAATATCACGGCTAGAATAATAATGCCAATGATAATTGATATAGCATCATACATATGTTTGATTAGTCACTAGTCTTAAGCTTGCCCGCTCAATGACGAGTGAGATGAGAGGGTCAAAAAATTTAAAGCCATAAGATTGCGACACCTTTCTATACCCTCCTTTTTGGTTAATTATTAATTTTATTTTGTTATCTATTTTATATAAAAACGTTCCTTACTTTTAATCTTATGCTCAAAATTTGCCAAAGT
>CAYPRN010000076.1:0-2429 GCA_964413295.1 uncultured Gammaproteobacteria bacterium
CTCCAGTAGATAAGTATGGTCAGATTCCTGATCAATATCTTCTTTTTATTGCTCAAATTAAAAAGCGCAAAGGTTGGGATACCGTCATAGAAGCACTAGCAATTTTAAAAAATCAAGGTATTGAAAAAGAATTAGTGTTTGTTTGTCCTAATAAAGAATTAGAAAAAGCTAAAATATGTATTAAAAAGTTAGGAATTGAAAATAAAATTTTTTTCTTTTGCCAAGTGACTAATGAAGAAAAAAATTGGCTTTATTATCATGCTCAATACGTTCTTGCTCCTAGTAGATACGAAGGTTTTGGCTTGCCGGTTTTTGAAGCTTTTATAGCTGGCAAACCACTTTTCGGGACAGATATTCCGGTTTATTTAGAGTTTTTAAAACATAAAGAGAATGCCATGATATCTGAAACTGGCAATGCACAAGAATTAGCCCAAAATATAAAAATACTGGACAATGATCCAGTATTAGCCCAGCACCTTATTTCAGCAGGATATAAAACAGCAGAAAAATTTTCTGACAAAGTAATGGTAGATAAATTTGTCAAAGTTATAGAATCTGTAATTAATAAAGCCTAATTAAATTTTTAACGGCTTATCAACTCTAAAAGTATCTTTCTCATAATTCTTCCCACCTCGTAAACCATCAACAAAAGCTAGGAAAATTGTATCCTTATTTGCGACTAGAGTATGAATTTCTTCAGGGTCGCTAATCATTAGATCGCTGGATTTAAGAGTATGCTTATAAATTCTTTTTTGGCCCACTTTTTGAGTTAGATGAGTCAATTGGCCACTTACTACAAATGTGTATTGAGTGGATTTTTTATGGTAATGATTCCCGCGTATAGTACCTTTTTTAGAAAAAATAATAGTAGCGTGATCTTTAGGAGAGTTAGTGAAAATATCAGTAATAGTGCCACGTTTGTCTTTAAAATTAATTTTTTTGTGTATTATTTTCATATAGTTTTGTTCTAAGTATTATTTTATTTGAGGAATAATAAATTTTAAATTAAGATGTTTTAATTTTTCTTTCAGAAAAGAGGCGATATTCCAAGGTAAAATTAGAGCATAATTTATATCTGGAGTTATTTCAACATCATTTTTTATTAATATACGTGATCCGGGGGTATATTTTCCAATTTTCAAAGGCGAGCTATCAGTAATAAAATCTATTAAGGAATTATCGATCTGACAGTAATTTAAAAGTGTATTTCCTTTGGTAGCAGCGCCAATACCAATAATTTTTTCTCCTTGGTTTTTTACTTCATATAACTGGCGACATAAATTAAACTTTAACTTTTCTATTTGCGACATAAATACTTTATAAGTATGCAAATCATAAATGTCAGCTTCTTCCTCTGCTTTAATATATTTTTTCACTAAAGCTTTATTTTCATTATTTTTTCCAACAGAAACGCGAACAGAACCACCCATATATTCATTTTCTTCAATATCAGAAATATAAAGCCCGAATTGTTCAAAAAAGCGACTAAAAGGTTTAAAACTAAAATACGAAACATGCTCTAGATATATTGTATCAAAAGCAGTTTTTTGCACAAGATGTAATAAGTAGGGAGCTTCAAAAATAAAGAAACCATTATCATCCAAAAGATTTTTTATATTTTTCATAAATTCGTTCAAATCAGTAATATGGTTAAAAGTATTCGTACAGGTAATTATTTTTGCTGGTTGTTTTTGTAAAATCTTCTGGACAGAATTTTTATTAAAAAAATCATTGATAGTAGGAATTTTATTTTTTTCAGCTAAACGAGCGATATTTGGCGCTGGTTCAACTCCTATAATTTCGCAACCTGATAATTTATGAAATGATTCCAATAATGTTCCAGCATTACTACCAATATCCACCACTAAATCTTGTGAAGTTAAATTAAGCTTATTAATTGTTTCTTTAGCCATTTCTGCAAAATGTTTAATAGCCACTGGTGAATTAGAGGAAGTATAGCTGTAATCAACTTCTTGGTACCTAGTTTTGGCTGATACTACATATTGTAAGGTGGTATAACCACAATCTTGGCAAATTAACACCCGTAAAGGGTAAAAAATTTCAGGTTCGTTAAGTTGAGTAGTAGCTAAAAAAGTATCAGCTAAAGGGTGATAGTTAAGATCAATAATCAGTTGTAGGTTAGATGATCGACACAATTGGCATTCTTTAATTATCATAATTTTTTTTATAATCAATAAATTTTTCAAAACAAGCTTTAAAATCAATTTGATGTTTCCAACCTAACATCTTTTGAATTTTTTCTGTGCTAGGAATACGTAGTTGCGAATCTACACCGTAAAATTTTTCTCCAGTAATTATTTTTGGTTGGTAGTCAGCAGTCAGAATATCTTTTTCTTTACCTATTTGAATTAAGGCATCTTTAAGTTCAATCAGCGTTTTTGTTTCAGTACTGCCTAAATTAAATATTT
>CAYPRN010000077.1:0-2382 GCA_964413295.1 uncultured Gammaproteobacteria bacterium
TGAAGAAATAGAAAAGCTTGAAAAAAAACATAGTAAACATGATAAACAAATTGGTGAGATATTTGCAACTCTGCGATATTTAGTAAAAGGTGGTAATGAAAAAAATAAAAAAGAAATTGGATTTAAATAATAAGTTTTTAATTAAATTTACCAACGACCGTTTAACCTGCCTTCGTCCCTCCTGAGTACTCTGGATCGGGATTACGGCAAGGCAAGCAATTTAGCGATAGAACAATTTAGCAATTTTAAAAAATATGATAATCGCACAACCTAAGTTTTGTTCATAATTATTAATTACCCCTCCTCTCATGTTCCAATACCTCACAAAATTTAAAAAATTACCAAAAGAAATGCAGGCGGTTGTTTCTTCGGCGGAAGCGACTAAGATTATTGATGGCTGGGAAGAAAAGTATGGAATAGATTTAGCGTCAGATATGATTAAAATTATGGTTAAGGAAATTCCTTGGCAGGGGTTGATTATGTATTTAAAAGAAGAACATCATTTAACAGAAGAACAGGCAGGGGAGTTGCAACAAGAAATGGCGATTAAAGTATTTCATAGTGTGAAGTATTATTTAGGGATTAATAAAGATTCTGGCAGTGAAATAAGAAATAAACCACAGTCTAATCCTGTTCAATCGGTAAATACACAACCAGCTTCAATAGAAGAATTATTATCTTTAGCTGGACTCGATGCTAAACAGGAAGATTTAACAAGTCGTTTACAAAATATTGTAAATATTTTTAATAAAGGAGTGAGGGATAGTTTGGATACGCGGGAAACATTAGTGAAGAGCAAAGAGTCTGGCGGATTAGGATTGAGCAAAGAAAAAGCAGATATGGTGATAGCGCGACTGGAACAAAGTAAGTCGCCAGAGCCAACCTTAAAATTAGCGCGACCTAAATCTCCTTTTGATTCATTAGAGCAATTGCGTGATGTAGAATATAGTTTTAAAGAAAATACACCGGCGCTGAAAAAACCGACTGTGCCAGTGCCACAGGATATTGAAGTTGGCGAGGAAGATCAAAAGTCTAGTCAGCCTAGCATTAAAAAAGAAATAACTTCAGCTATGAGTGGGTTGTTGAAAAAAGTTATTCCTGAAAAAAAACAATTAGCTCCTCCGCCACCAACTGTGGTAACTGGAAAAAATAAAATTCAAGAAACTATTATTCAGACTCGTCAGAAGCCGTTATTTCAAATTGGAATGGAAGATGTTCAAAAAGTTGATAGTATGCCGGCTGAAAGCTTAATGCCAAAAAAACCTGAAGTAAATCTACAGCCGGAAAAAGTTACGGTTAATCGACCGACAGTTCCAATTGATAATTTAAATCGGCCACGTTTGAATGATGTGATTAAGCCGGTTGGTCGTTTGCAAGGACCAATAGAAGAATTAGCTGGTCTGGATTTAACACGATTTAGTAGATTAGGCGGAACAGCTGAAGAAATTATTGATAAAATTAAGCAAAAAGTTGAGTTGCTCGGCGAAGAAAGTTTAACTAAACGCCAGCAGGGAATTAACGCTTGGCGCCATAGCCCCGTTTACAAAATGTATTTAGCAATCGGACAAGAAAGTATGCAATCTACTAAACCAATTACTGATATTATTAAAAGTCAGCCAGGCGGTTTAAGCGAGGAACAATTTAATGCTATACTGGAATTAAATCGAAAATTAAGTATGTGAAGTTGTATATATTAAATAATTTTTATTAGTAATGGGATTCAGTAATATTTAGATGGTTTTGTTAGATTAGTTAGACTAGTTATTAGTTAAAGATACTTCAGGATGATTTTACTAATAACTAATTTAACCAATAACCAGTCTAATTAGTTTTTATGCAACAATTTAATGTTCCTCAATTTATTGATGTAGAAGATAAAATTATCGGGCCGATTACTACCCGGCAGTTTGTTATTTTATTAGTATGTTCAATGATTGCCGCTATTCTTTATAAGATTGTTGATTTTGTTCCGTTTTTAGTTATTACTATTGTTATTTTTGCGTTGGGTGGGATTGTCGCTTTTTTAAAAATTAACGGCCGGCCTTTTCATTATTTTGTTTTAAATTTAATTCAAACAAGTAAAAAGCCAAAAGTAAGAGTTTGGAATAGTCAGTTAGGCAAGAAAGATAAAAAAGCTAAAGAAGAAAAAGATGATTCTAAGAAAAAAGAAGTAAAAGTTCCACGTAAACAAGTTTATAAAAAATCAAAGTTAGCTGAACTCTCGTTGATGGTTGATACCGGAGGGTCGTATAAAGGTGGAGATGAAAATATTAAAACATCTGGCAGTTGACACTTAACGTCTAACATCATCTAACATCTAACATTTTACAATTAACATTTAACCGTATGGCAATTGATTTAAAAAAGAAATTTAGATTTAGA
>CAYPRN010000078.1:0-2245 GCA_964413295.1 uncultured Gammaproteobacteria bacterium
TTCTTTCAGCATAATCCAAAACTGTATACAACGCTATTATATCTTACAAATTAATAATATAACTCAACATATGAAATTTTCCTGTACACAACAAAATTTAAAACAAAGTATGCAAACCGTTACTCATATTGCCGGTAAAAATAGTAATCTTCCTATTTTAAGTAATGTGCTTATAAAAATTAAAAATAATTTAATTCAATTTATCGCGACTGATTTAGAAATTGGTATTTGCCATAACATGAGAGGAAAAATTGAAACAGAGGGAATGTTTACTGTAAATGCTAAATTATTAACAGATTATATAGGATTACTTCCAAATAAAAGAGTTGATATTAAATTAGTTGATAATGAAGTTAAAATTAACTGTGAAAATTTTAATACCAAAATAAAAGGAGAAGAAGCTACTGATTATCCAGTTATTCCTCAAATTGAAAAGAAAGATTATTATAGTTTTGATTTTGAAATATTTAAAAAAGCAATAAATGAAGTTATCTTTTCAGCGGCAACTAATGAGACGCGAATGGAGTTAAGTGGGGTTTTTTTTGAATTTGATCAGGATAAATTAACTTTAGCCGCCACGGATAGCTATCGTTTAGCTGAAAAAAAACTAAAATACAAAAGTAAAAATTCATCAGTAGAAACAAAAAAACTAATTATTCCTACTAAAACACTATTAGAAGTTGTGAGATTATCAGCCAGTGTTCAAGATGAATTATCCACAACAAAACAAGAATATGAATTAAAAATATATATTTCTGATAATCAAGTATTATTTACTTATGATGATAGTGAATTGGTTTCTAGAATTATTGAAGGACAATACCCAGACTACCAACAAATAATTCCTCAAGCTCCAACCGAAAATAAAACAGTGATTATTGTAAATAAACAAGAAATACTACGAGCCATTAAAGCCTCCTCGCTCTTCTCTAAGACTAACATTAACGACATACACCTAGACATACCAGAAAACAAAAATAAAGTTGTTGTGAGCGCTGTGAGTGGCCAGAGCGGGGAAAGTATTATAGATGTCTCCGCCAACACCAAAGGAAAAGACAATGGTGTTGCCCTAAATCATAAATATCTCTTAGACGGCTTGCAAAATATTGACACCGAAGAAATAATTATTGAAATTATAGACGCCAACACCCCTTGTTTAATAAAAGCGCAAGGCCAAGACGATTATTTGTATATAATAATGCCGATAAAGCAATAATTCCTACGAATTACGAATCCCGAATTCTCGGAACGAACACAATAAATATAAAAAAGACCTTTAGAAAATCCGAAGGTCTTTTTAAATTAATAAATACTTTAGCCAAAATACCTAGTAAATAGGCTGGCCATTAATACTAGGTTAACTATGTAAGACAACGAGCTTTGTTACGTGCGGCTTGGCGATTTAATTTGTGTTGTTCTTTCATGGCGTCATCCAACCAAGCTAAACGTTTTTTACGGACATGATTTTTTCTTTCTTCTTCTTCTTCGTCAAACTCTTTTATTGTTTTGCTTATCAGCCACACACAAAGAAAAAAGAACACAAATGACAATAAAAAATAAGATAATCCAATTGTTACGTGTTGTATGGGCGCGCTATCAAACGCATTATTGTGCCAACGCATCAAATTATTTTCACCAGCAGAGCCAAAATAAAATCCAGCAACCAAAAAAATCAAAAAGAATAACGTTCTTACAATTTTTTTCATGTTAGCAACCCCCTTTCTTGGCTAGTGTTTTCTGAAAGTATTTATTTTAAAGAACGATATTTTGTTTAACGTATCCGTATATGAGAAGTTTCGCGTAGCCCCAGTCCCGAAGGGACGTAGGCGGAGCGAAATTTGGGTGGAGATTAAAGAAATATTTATATTTTTTCTGCTATACTTGACTTTTTTAACGAAATGTGCTAATATAATATTATCAAGTTTAATACGAAATAAGGGAGAAAAATGATGTCTATGTTTAAAAACTTCAAAAGAATGGTTGTGGCAGGATCTGGTGTTAATGACGAACAAATCGAAACCATCTATTGGGAAGTTGTTCGAGATAATCCAGATAATACCAAAGAAGCTCTAAAATTATTAGAGCAACACCGAAATAAAGTGGCAATAAAAGTTGCCAGAATATTTTTTGAAGCACATTTGGAGCTAGTAGAAGAAGAAAAAGTATAAATATTTCTTTAATCGTAACCGCATATATGGTGTTATCGGATGTAGCCCAACGATCTTTGAGATTAACGGTCACAGCA
>CAYPRN010000079.1:0-1803 GCA_964413295.1 uncultured Gammaproteobacteria bacterium
GCGCAAACATAAGGTTTATCTTCAACTATGTCAAAAACCATCGCTCCTTTATTTCCAGTAGCGCAAATTCCTTTAGTGGCAGTATTATTTAAAATAAGCTCTCCGCTTTCGTTAATACGCAAAAGATCGGCAGTATTGGTTGTGTTTCTAATAACAAAAGGGCTATAATTACTACTTATTATTCTTACTCCTTCTTGAGCAGTTGCCGGCGCTATTTTAGCAATGCCATCAACACTGGCAGTAGTGCCTACTGTTAATCCTGATACCACTAAATCAATATCATTGCCATCAGGCGGAGATGCGGAGGGTTCTGTCCAAGCAGCCAAAGCTGAATTTATTAAAATAGAACCGCTGATGCTTACAATAGTTAATGCTAAAATTAGTGAAAATGATTTTAGAAATTTTTTAAGCATAGGCATGGAGATAATTTTATAAAGTTAATTAGATTATACCATAAAAAATAAAAGTAGACCAAATGTTAGCCTACTTAAATAAATTATTCAAACTTAAAGTTATTGATATTAACAAGATTTTGTTATTAGTTAAACTAGTTAAATTAGTTTAACTAAACAACTAATTAACTGTATAACTATTTAACTACGCCCCAATTCCTCAAACAATTTCTTTTCTGCCCTACTTAATTTACTTGGCGTTTTCACGATAACACGCACTAACTGATCTCCTCTGCCACGCCCTTGTAATTTAGTAGCGCCATGATTGCGTAATTTAAATACTGTTCCAGATTGAGTACCGGCTGGTATTTTTAATTTTATCTCTCCATCTACTGTTAAAACTGGAATTTTATTGCCTAAAGCGGCTTGAGAAAAATTAATTTCTGCTCGCGACAGAATATCATCGCCAGCGCGTTCAAAGTTGTTGTCAGGATGCACTCTGATTCTAATATATAAATCCCCAGCATGTCCATTACTAGACGCCTCGCCCTGTCCTTGTAACCTAATAGTCTGGCCATTGTCAATTCCAGCTGGAATTTTTACGTTAATATTAGCTGTGTCTTTTTGTAAACCAGTCCCATAACATTGTTTACATTTAGTTTTGGCAGTTTTGCCTTCGCCTTGGCAGTCTGGACAGGTTGAACGAGATTGAAAATTACCTAAAATAGTCCGCTGGACTTGCATTACCGCGCCTTGTCCCTTACAGGTTTCACAGATTTCTATCGGCGTGCCTGGTTCAGCTTTATTACCTTTACACTCGGAACAAGTTACAGTTTTATGTAAATTTATATCTTTTTCCACGCCAAAAACTGCTTCTTTAAAATCAATCTGCAATTCAGTTTGAATATCAGCGCCACGTTTTCTTTGTGAACGTCCACCACCACCGAAGCCAAAAATATCCCCTAGTCCGCCAAAAATATCGCCTAAGTCATCAATGTTTATGTTGAAACCACCTGACCCTTGTCCGCCTTGGGAGGAAGCTGCCCGAGCAAAGTCTTCCCAGTTCATTCCTGTTCCACCAAATCCTTGACCAGAAAAAGCAGAATCACCAAATTGGTCATACTGTTCTCTCTTTTTTTCATCACCAAGAATTTGATAAGCTTCATTAATTTCCTTAAATTTTGCTTCATCTCCGTCTTTTTTATCAGGATGAAATTGATGCGCTTTTTTTCTAAAAGCTTTTTTTATTTCTTCTTGGCTAGCGTTTTTATCAACGCCGATTATATTATAATAGTCTTTTGGCATAATATTAAGTGTGTCATTCCCACGAAAGTAGGAATCCCGTAAATTTATCTAATTTTAAATTAATCAAGTAATCCACCGGCGAAGCCGGTCGTCCACGGTTTCCACT
>CAYPRN010000080.1:0-1783 GCA_964413295.1 uncultured Gammaproteobacteria bacterium
TTATTAATAGCTGTTGTTTTGCTTTATGCCCATTGCAATGCTTTAAAATACCTAAATATGATTGAAATGATTGATTAAAATAATCTTTTGATATTAACTTTTGATCTAATTTTGTTTTATTATCTTTCATTTTTTTAAACATTCTCTTTTTGGTCTTTGTTCGTAATATTTTATGATTTGAAAAATTAATCATGCCTAAAAAATCAACGCCCGAAGCAAATGTCTTAATAAAAACCTTATCAGGATGCATTTCTAATTTTAATTTATTCTGTAAAAATATTTGAATGGGTATAATTTGTCTTTTTAGCCATTGTTTATCTGCTGATAAAATAACAAAGTCATCAGCATAACGGATATAGTATTTTGCTTTTAGTTTGTGTTTAACAAATTGATCAAATTTATTCATGTAAATATTAACTAATAACTGCGAGGTTAAATTCCCAAGAGGCAGGCCGATGCCGATTCTACTAGATGAAAAACTATCTATTATTTTTAAAATTAATTTTATAATATTTTTATCTGGAATATATTCTTGCAATATTTTTATTAAAACCGCATGGTCAATATTGGCAAAGAACTTTTTAATATCACCTTTTAATACCCAGCAGGTACGCGTGTTATTTTTACTTGCTTTATAAAAATAACTATGAAATTTATTAATAGCCCTATGTGTTCCCTTATTTTCTCGGCAGGAGTAGGAATCGGCAATAAATGTTTTATTAAAAAATGGATAAAGAATTCTATAAATTGCATGGTGTAAAAGGCGATCACGAACGCTAGCTTTATGAATGTCTCTGGGCTTGGGATCGTTTATTTTAAACGCTTGATAACTGCCGTGTTTATATGTTAAACTTTTTAAATCATAGTGTAACTGAAAAATATTATCCATTAAATGTAACTCAAATTCTTGCACGTCTTTTCTGTTTCTTTTTCCTTGTAAAAACTCTTTCCATGCTTCTAGTAAATTATCAATACTAATAATATCTTCAAATGTATGACTCAATTGAATTTTCATAATAAAGCTTATAATATTACCCCCCCCCCCGTAATATTGAAGGAAAAAGAAGTATATCAATTTTGGTTGGCATTACATAAAAATTTACCCAAAACTGAGCGCTTTGGCATTGGACAAAAAATTGATCAATTATTTATTGAAGTTCTTGAAATAACTTTTACTGCTGTTTACCTACCGCCAGAACAAAAAATAATTATTTTAGGAAAAGCTATATCACGACTTGATATTTTGAAATTTTTTATTCAACTTGCTTGGGAAAATAAATTAATACCTAATGAAAAATATATTGAGATATCAAATAAATTAGAAGAAGTGGGACGTATGCTGGGTGGCTGGAAAAAAGGTTTGCAAAATAAAACTTCCGCTAAATAGCGGAAGAAATGCAATAGTTGCGGGAGAAGACCTGATTGCCGTCATTCCACTCATTCGGATCATCAACCGGATTAGCGTTCAAGTTCCAGCCGTCACTGTTCCAGTTGATGTTCACAGTGCGCAACACGCCGTCCTCTTTGTGCAACAAGCCGTCTGCGCCACTGCCCTTGGAATACTCTCAGGGCTGTATAGTATTTTGGGACATGAAAGTCCGCCAGCTTACTGCACCAATTCTTGCATTTTTTCTCAAAGATTATTTTTCGCACGCTTGCGCAATTCCACCATAACGAAACAGCGCAACTCTCGCTAAAAATATCTTAAAACCGTCGCGCAATAGCCATAGCCGTCGCGAAACCGGCAGCTTCACTAGCAGTATAGCAAAACAAAAACCCTTTT
>CAYPRN010000081.1:0-1554 GCA_964413295.1 uncultured Gammaproteobacteria bacterium
AGCAATGTCTACTGGTGTCAGCTTTTTTAAAAACTTTTCTACTGGTGATTTTTTTTCCATCATATATATTTCCTCCTTCAACCCCTCGCCTCGCTTCGCGGGCGAAGCGGGCAACCCCTTCTCCCTGTGGGAGAAAAAATTCAAGGCTAATTAATTTTTAAATTATTATTTTACGATAATTTAGTAATTATTATAATCTTGAGGCTCAGTCACTTCCTCATTTATTAAACGAAAATCAAAAGTATCAAAATCTAATTCATAAGTTGACTTAAAATGCCATCCGGCATCCCCGCTCTCACAGTTCATAATCACTTTGCCATCAATTAAGCTTTTAAAAGTAGGATAACCGAGATCTCCTGATGTCTTGCAATAAAATCCTTCCGTAGCCCTAAGAAGGGTGTTACTTGCATCAAATAAAATAATTGTTTGTCCTGCTTTATCCATTAATTCTTTACCACTTAAACCCTTACTATCTTTTGAAAAATGGCTGAATGATATTAGTCGGCCACCAGTATTTAATCTGCAGTAAGCCCCAGCATCATAAACATTAAGATCTGGATATAATTCTGAAAATCTTGATTCCCAAAAATCATATTCTTTTGGCCTATCTAAAAATATTGAATCATCACAAAAAAGAAATAACATTTCCGATGTTTCTATTGTTTTTCTTCTAGTATCTACTCCATTGTTAAAATTAATTCTCCATAGGCAATCTTCATAGTTGCTCTCAGCTATTAAACGCACATCATCACAAATAGAAATATCCCTATATTCAAGTAAAACTTTTTGATAACAATTAAATACAATTTCTTTAGTCTTCCCCTGTTGACAATAACTCGGGTCATTATGTTTTATCGCTTTGTCCCCTAATTTAGATGCATATCTTGCTATGCATTCATTAGGATTACTAAAACCACAGGTTTTGTCTATTACTATGTATGTTCCTAAATAAAATAAAACTAATATTACTGCTACACTACCAAAAATTGTAAGTAATTTAATGTTGCGTTTAGAATCGTACTGGACAGTGTGTTGCTGAGCGTGTGCTTTCATGCCTTTAGTAAAAAGCATTGCGAGAAAACAAACTGGTATGCCAATATATATTATTACTCCCTCTATACCTAGATCATTATAAAAAGGATAGGCATATCTTAATATTAAGAAAATTAATAATAAGAATATAAATATCATTAATTTTCTTAACCATTCGCGCTTTTTTGTTAATAGATAAATAGAAAAAATGAAAAACAGTATGGAAGAAAAAGTTACAAAGAGAAAAGTAAATGCTGTGATTAACTGTTCAAGTGCATCTCCTGGGTCAAAGCCAGACATAATCAGCATACTAAAATTAAACATCATAATAAATATTAAAGGAACTAGTATTGATATTACAAACACAAGGGTGTAAAAAATATCCCACTTATTTTTAGGAGGCTCGCTATTCTCGGGATTTATAGGATTTTGATTAGAGTCTAAATTCATAAGATTATGGTAAGTAATTAAGCGGATTAACCGGTATACCATTTAATCTGGTTTCAAAATGAAGATGCGGGC